>NZ_CP051130.1:2410000-2710000 GCF_013378055.1 Parasphingopyxis sp. CP4
CGCTCGCGATTGGGTTTGACCTGGCGATTGTCGATTCCGCGCGAGGCACGGTAAAAATAGCCAGCGCTCTTGCCGAAATTGGCGCGGAGAAATTCTTCGGATTGCTCGCGCAGGTCCGCACCCGTCTCGATGCCGAGCCGCTTCATCTTCTCCGCTGTCTTGGGGCCGACGCCATGGAAGCGGCGCACCGGCAGCCGGGCGACAAATCTGGGCCCCTGTTTTGGCGTGACGACACAGATGCCATCCGGCTTGTTCTGGTCTGAGGCGATCTTGGCGAGGAATTTATTGTAGGAGACGCCCGCCGACGCTGTGAGCCCGGTGGCATCGCGGATCCGTTCGCGGATTTCTTCGGCAATAGCGGTGGCTGTCGGCAGTTTGCGATACCGCGTCACGTCCAGATAGGCCTCGTCCAGCGACAGCGGCTCGACGAGCTGCGTGTAGTTGCGGAAAATGCCGCGGATCTGGTTCGAAATGGCGCGATAGATATCGAAGCGCGCGCGCACAAAGATCAGGTCCGGACAGCGCCGCTTTGCGGTGACCGATGGCATTGCGGATCGCACGCCAAATTCGCGGGCCTCATAGGATGCCGCCGCGACAACGCCGCGCCCGCTCGATCCGCCAACGGCGACAGGCTTCCCCCGCAGCTCCGGATTATCGCGCTGTTCAACGGATGCGTAAAAGGCATCCATATCGATATGGATGATCTTGCGGAGAGGCGCATCTTCAGACGGTTCGTTCGGCACGTCCGCCTTATGCATCGGAAATTACCGTTAGAGGAAGTAGCGCATCCGGATGCGCTGGACATCGCCGCGACGGCCCAGTCGGAAGCGAGCCGAGGAAAAGCGCGGTGGGCCAAAGGAAAAGCGCGGATTGCGGGAGAAACCAATGCCTTCGCGCGGGATCCCGGCAAAGCGATCGAGCCGCGAATTGCCATTCTCATCGTGCAATATGGCAATCGCATAATCGCCCGAGGGCAGGTTGGAGAACTGCACGGATTGCGTATCTGCGACGCGGAATGTCTCGCGCACGGCGGCAGGATCATCTTCGCAATCGGGGAAGTGGGATTCGTCGCGCGTTACGCAGACATGGAGGAGACCGTTATCGGATCGCAGCTCTTCGACATTGACCTCAAGCTGGCCGCTCGGGCTGACCCCCGTGAGGAGGAGAAACGCCGCTGCGGCCGCTGCGGCCTTCTTGTTCGAAACTGCCCAATCCCGTGTCTGTCCGGCAGAGCCGGTCCCAGAACCGGAAATATAACCCATAATTACACCTATAGTCTGCATGATGCCGCTGATGATGGCTTGCTGTTATCAGCCAGCGTCCTGCTACCCCCTCGACTATGAACCTAGGGAAAATCTCCCAGCCCATGTGATTTGTCACCCCCATTATCGTCATAATGGTCAAAACGATAGCCAAAGCGAAAATGTGTATGGGGATGAGGAAAACGAGCAACGGTATGAATATTGCCAAAGTCAGCGCTTCAATCGGATGAAAGCTCATCGCTGCCCAGGCAGTGGGCGGCCGACTGGCATGGTGTACGGCATGGGCGATCCGAAAAATGCGGGGCCGATGCATCCAGCGATGGGTCCAGTAAAACCATGTATCCTGGGCCAACAAATATAGGAAAATCGACACCGGTACATACCAGAGCGGATAGGCACTGATGTCGGTGTAGATCAGCGTCCAGCCCAGAGTGTCCCAGCCCCAGGCAACGATCCCGGCCGGGATTCCGTAAATCGCGGCGCTCAACAGCGACCAGTATATCTCGCTCCCGATCTGCGGCCGCAGGCTTGCATAGAGACCCGGACGGACCTTTCCGGTTAGCCAGGCGAACAGCCCGCTCGCTGCCAAATAACGCGCGCCAACGATGATTGTCATCGCCAGTGCGGACAGGAGGATCGCGGTAAGGCTGCCGGACATGTCCGGTTCAATAGCCCTGCCGCCCGCTCCCGTCACCCGGAATAACGCATCCAATGTCCCGGATTTGGGTGTCCCGCACCCCGCCAGTCTTCTATGATCGCCGCGACTATCTCTGCCGATTCCACAAGCCGCGGGCCGGGCCGGTTAAAGAAATGATGCCCGTCGGCGATATAGACATGGCCGGCTTTTACCGCGCGGAGATTCGCCCAATGCGCCGCGCCTTCGACGGCTTCAATATCGGCCAGGCTTTGCGGGATCTGATATCCGCATGGCATGAGGATCACTATATCCGGATCGGCTGCGGCCAGATCATCCCAGGCAAGGAAATCGGAATGCTCGCCCGGCGTGGCGAACAAGGACTCTCCACCGGCAATGCTGATCAGTTCGGGAACCCAGTTGCCGGCAGCCATCAAGGGATCGAACCATTCGATTGCGGCAATGCGCGGCCGTGGCGTTTCAGCGGGCACCGATCTGGAAAGCACTGCGAGCCGGTTCTTGAGATCACGGATCAGCCGACTGGCCTCTCTTTCGCGTCCGCTCGCCGCGCCGACTGCACGAATATCGCCCCAAACATCGTGAAGCGTGTCCGGCGCGGTTGAGATCAGTTTTGGCGGATCACCCATCCAGTTGGCCAGGGCGTCTGTGAGATCGTCCGGCGTCACCGCGCAGACCGCACATTGCGTCTGGGTAAGGATGATATCGGGAGACAAGCCACGCAGCAGCGGGGCATCGACTTCATAGAGCGAGAGGCCCTGCGTCACGATCTCCTGAACCCGCTGATCGATTTCGATCGATCGCAATCCCTTTTCGAGCCGGGTTGAGGTGCAAATGGGCGCGGATTTCACCGGCGCGGGGAAATCGCATTCATGCGAGCGCCCGACCAGATTATCGCCCAATCCCAGCGCCACCGCTATTTCGGTGGCGCTGGGAAGGAGCGATACGAGCTTGAGATCGCGGTCCATTATGCGGTGCGTGCAGGTAGCGGCATCCCGAACTGTCCGGGCAGTGCGCGGGCCAGCACGGAATGTGCAACCAACAGGCCGGCAAACCAGACCAGCTCATTCGTACCGATCAGCATGATGATCTCGGCCGTGAACATGTCCGTACCACCGAACAGATGAGCCATGGCGTAAAGCGAAATCTCATAGGCAACAAAACCCATCACGCCAGTGACAACCCAGCCTGCAATGCCGGGCCTGCCGAACCGGCGGGCCAGGGCAAAGGCAATCAGCATTGATGTGCACAGCGCAAAGCCCGAGCCGATGGTGGGCGCATCGACTGGATAGCCCATCAGGCCGAAGCCGATGATCTGGTTGGCCATCCAGCAGGCGACAATGGTGATCAGGCCGCGGCGAAGGTCGAGCGTACCCGCGGCAATTGTCGCGATGGCGACGAAGGGCATCATACACCCCGCCACGACGCTGCCGCCGACCGCCGCCAGTGCAAATGTTGGCGGCCAGGCCCAGTCACTGTGCATCAAGTCATTCTGGGTGATGTTATTGTCTGTCATGATCTCATCCTCCCGCTAGAATCGTGCCCGGACGCCGGCAAAAGCGCCGATGCCAGGATTGGCGAAGCTGAAAACCTGTTCGTAGTTTTCATCGAACAGATTCTCGATCCGGCCGGTCAGTTCGACACCTTCGGCAATCCGCAGCGAACCGGCGAGCGAGACCAGGGTGAAGGCATCGAGCGTTACGGTTGTCGGCACAAAGGAGGGATCGAGAAAGGCGTTGTCGGTCTGCGATCCGCTATGCCGGATCACCAGCGTCAGGCCGCCGCGCTCCTCCGGCGCCGTCCAGGCGATCGCCATATTGGCGGTGTTCCGGGGCCGGCGAACTTCGCGGACACTATTCTCGCGCGACGATAATCGTGTGTAACTCGCATCAATCCGCCATTGCGGGCCAAGCTGTGCGCGCACGAAGGTTTCAACACCATGCTGGCGGGACTCCGTCGTTCGGTTGGCCGGTGTGGCGAGAAAGTCTGGCGGTGGGAAATCGGTGAAGATTTCATCGTCCAGCGTGCTTTCGAAATAGGTCGCGCCGATCGTGACCACGCCCTGGGCCAGTTCCTGCTCCAGGCCAATCTCCCAGCCCTCGGAGCGTTCCGGCTGCAGGGCGGCATTGCCGATGAAGCGCCCATCGACAAAACCGAACAGTTCGAAAAAGCCTGGATTCTTGACCCCCGACCCGGCGGCGGCGCGGGCGCGCAGGCCGAAATCAAATGCATAGCTGCCATGTACGCGATAGCTGGTCGTATCGTCGAACAGGGAGTTGTCATCCCAGCGTATGGCAGCGCCAATTGCCAGCCGTTCATCGACGACCAACCCATATTCGGCGACCAGGCCGAAATTGCGAACCTGTCGGCGCCCGGTAAAGGCGAAGCCGCCGGGTGTCGTGTTGCGAAACCGTTCCCGCTCCCAGTCACCGGCAAAGGTAATGGTGTGGCGTACGCGTTCCGAACCAAGGCGAAGGCTTGAGACATAAGAGGCTTTGAGCCGGCTGCCTTCATTGCCGGAATTCTCGATGTCATTGCTGAAGCCGACCCGGTCGATATCGGCGAGTTGGCCGGTGATCGCCTGCGTCCAGCGGCCATCGAGCAGGTCAACCTCTCCGCCGACCAGTGCGTAGATGGCTTCATTTTCGACATAGGTGCCCGGTGAATCAACCGCGAACCCGAAGGTCGGGCTGCCGGCCAGGAAGTCCTGATTATTGAACTCGCTTTCGGTTTCCGACCAGCGACCAACAAAGCGCAGGCGCACATTGGGGGCCGGTGTCCATCGGGTGTTCACGGATAACGCGGCGCTAGTCTTGTCGAGGTCACGCGTTCCGCCGCGCGTACCGACCGTACCGTCAGTCCCCAAATAGGTGGCCGACAGGGCATAGTCGAAATCTCCGGCGACACCGGCATAGCGGGCAGCGGTGTTGAACGTGCCGAACGATCCGCCTTCTGCGCGTACTTGTACGCCCGGCGCTTCGCTACCGGACAGGGTTATATAGTGGATAACACCGCCGATTGCGTCGGAACCGTAGAGCGCGCTTTGCTGACCGCGCAGAACTTCGATCCGCGCCGCCTGGTCGATCGCCAAGCTGCCAAAGTCGAACTCGCCGAAGAACGGATCGGACACTTCGATGCCGTCGATCAGGACCAGCGTATGATTGGCTTCGGTGCCGCGGATGCGAACCTGGGTCTGGCCGGCGATGCCCGATACCGCGAGCCCCGGCACATCGCGCAGGATATCGCTGATCTCGCGCGCTTGTCGCTGGACGAGGGCTTGCGGGTCGATCACCGTCAGTGATCCGCCGACCTGATCGGCTGGTACCGGGTCGGGTGCCCGGGTTCCGGTGACGATAAGCGGCGTTGCGCCGCCGTCATCCGGCGATGGTTGGGCTGTTGCGGCGATGGGCAGCAACAGGGCGCCAACCGCCACGCTTTGAGTGAGTTTTGTCATGTTTAGTCGGTCTCCGCATGCCGAGCGACAATCGGCAGGGGCTCCACGCCTATGCGCGGCCATCCGGTGAAGACGCGCGGCATGCCATGCCCGCCCTCACAGGTCGGTGCGGCCCCAGCCGCTTCATGTCGCTCAGACAGAAACCGTTCCGCGCCTGGCCAATCCCTGAGCCGGGCAAGAGCGACGCGCGTCGGTCGGTCTCCTGGCTCGCGGGTCATCGCGCCGCCTGCGCCTTCCCAGGTTGCCCCAGTGGCTGCAGCCTTTTTCGGGCTGCGTGCAGGATGCGCTCGCCGCTTACAGTTACAGGGATAGCCGCGGATTTGGGCCGATAAGCCCGCACCGCATTCCCGTTACCGGCGTGCAGTCAAATGACAGCGCCGGTTGCCCGGTTTTGCCATTCACCAAACGGCATAGCGCGGCGGGAAAATTGTGCAAGTGCAGCATGGTAGACGCCCTTTGGTAGACCTGTCCCGAGTAACAGGCTGTTCGCCGTGCGGTCATTGGAGTAGAGCGCTGCTCCATGGGTCATGCAGCGGCCGATTCCGGCCATAATCTCGACTGCGATATTGCGATTCTCGGCGGCGGGCTGGCCGGTGGGTTGATCGCGCTCGCCGTGCACCGCGCGCGCCCGGATATCCGCTTGCGCCTGATCGATGCCGATAGCGTCCTCGGTGGGAATCACATCTGGTCCTTTTTCGAAGGCGATGTCGACGCGGCTGGCATGGCGCTTATCGAACCGCTGATCACCCATCGCTGGGACAATTATGAAGTGCGCTTCCCGGCCCATAGCCGCACGCTACAGATGGCCTATCATTCGATCCGATCCGATCAGTTCGATTCCGTGCTGCGCGAAACACTGCCGGGTGACGCGATCCAGACCGGTGTGCGTGTTGCATCAGCGAGCGACGATCATGTGGTGCTCGAGGATGGTCGTGAGATTGCCGCCAATGCGGTGATCGATTGCCGCGGCGCGGGCGATCTTGATACGCTCGATAGCGGCTGGCAGAAATTTGTCGGGCTGGAGCTCGAGCTCACCGCGCCGCATAGTCTCTCCCGCCCGATCATCATGGACGCGACGGTAGACCAGATTGACGGTTATCGTTTTGTCTATTCGCTGCCCTTTGGCCCCCAACGCATCTTTGTCGAGGACACCTATTACAGCGACGAACCCGAGCTTGATGCGGAGACGATTGAGCAGCGTGTTCTCGATTATGCCAAGGCGCAGGGTTGGGACGTTGCCAGCATTGTCCATCGCGAAAAAGGCGTCCTCCCGGTGGTCTGTAACGGCGCATTTGGCGAATATTGGCGCTCCACCGGTGCGGTACCGAAAGCGGGCGTGCGGGCCGGACTGTTCCACCCGGTGACCGGCTATTCGCTCCCTGAGGCCGTGCGCAGCGCGCTCTTCATTGCCGATCATGCTGACCTGCCCGGCGAACCGCTGCACGGGCGGCTTTTTGCGCGCGCGGCACAGGGCTGGCGCGATGCGAGCTTCTATCGCATGCTCGACGCGATGATGTTTTATGGCGCGGACACCGCCAATCGCTACAAGATCCTCGAACGGTTCTACCGGTTGAAGCCTGCGCTGATCGCGCGCTTTTACGCTGGGCGCAGCCGCGCAACCGACAAGCTCCGCATCCTATCCGGCAAACCGCCAATCCCCATCCGGCGCGGCATGGGTGCGATACTGAAAAACCAAAGACGAAAGAGTGGACGTAAATGACCAAGGCAGCCGTAATCGGCGCAGGCTTTGGCGGACTGGCACTGGCCATCCGCCTGCAATCGGCCGGGATCGACACGACAATTATCGAAGGCCGGGACAAGCCGGGCGGGCGTGCCTATTTCTGGGAGCGAGACGGGTTCGTCTTTGACGGCGGCCCTACAGTGATCACCGATCCCGAATGCCTGACCCAGCTCTGGGAGCTGACCGGGGCGAACATGGCCGATGATGTCGAGCTGGAACCGGTCTTTCCGTTCTACCGGCTCAATTGGCCGGACGGCACCAATTTCGATTATTCCAATGACGAGGTCGACCTCACCCGCGAGATCGACAAGCTCAACCCGGCGGATGTCGAAGGCTATCGCCGTTTTCTCGAATATTCGGCCGGGGTCTATGAGGAAGGCTATGTGAAGCTTGGCGATGTGCCGTTCCTCGATTTCAAATCAATGCTCAAGGCCGCACCGGCGCTCGCCCGCAAACAGGCCTGGCGGTCGGTCTATTCGATGGTTTCCAGCTTCGTCGAAAATGAAAAGCTGCGCGAGGCGCTCTCCTTCCACACGCTACTCGTTGGTGGCAGTCCGATGAAAACCAGCTCCATCTATGCGCTGATCCATAAGCTCGAAAAGGATGGCGGGGTCTGGTTTGCCAAGGGCGGCACCAACCGGTTGATCGCCGGGATGGTCGCCCATTTCGAACGGATTGGCGGCACGGTGCGGATCGACGATCCGGTCACCGCGATCGAAACCAAGGGCGAGCGGGTCACCGGCCTTGCCTGCAAGAGTGGCTGGCGCGACGATTTTGACGCCGTGGCGAGCAATGCAGACATCGTTCACAGCTATCGCGATTTGCTGACCAGTACGAAGCGCGGCGAGCGGGCAACGAAAAGCCTGATGCGCAAACGCTATTCGCCGTCGCTGTTCGTGCTGCACTTTGGCGTCGAAGGCAGCTGGCCGGGCATCCCGCACCACATGATCCTGTTCGGCCCGCGCTATGATGGACTGCTCAAGGACATTTACGATCATGGCGTGCTGGCCGAGGATTTCTCGCTCTATCTCCATCACCCGACGGTCACCGATCCGTCGATGGCGCCCGAAGGCTGTTCGACCTTTTATGCGCTCGCACCGGTGCCGCATCTCGGCAAATTCCCGGCCGATTGGGATGAGATTGGAGAAGATTATGCCAACCGCATTCTCGATCATATCGAAGCGCGGCTGATCCCGGGCCTCAAGGAGCGGGTGAAGACCAAATTCTGGTACACGCCAAAGGATTTCCAGAGCGATCTCAACGCCCATCAGGGCAGCGCGTTCAGCCTCGAACCGATCCTCACCCAAAGCGCCTATTTCCGCGTTCATAATCGCGACGATATCGTCAATAATCTCTATTTTGTCGGCGCCGGAACCCATCCGGGCGCGGGTATCCCGGGCGTTGTCGGTAGCGCGAAAGCGACCGCCGGATTGATGCTCGAAGAACTGGGCGGTTGATGATGGTTTTGGGTTTGTCAGAAACTTCCTTGCGGGAGCGGGCCGGCGCCGCGCCTGAGCGCAGCGAAGGTCTGACAATATCATGGGGCGTGTCCCCATGAATAACCGTGCTGCTCTGGTTGATGCCGCGCGCGAGACGATCGGGCGCGGGTCGCAGAGTTTTGCCATGGCGTCGAAACTGTTCGATCTGGAAACGCGCGAGCGGGCCTGGTTGCTTTATGCCTGGTGCCGTCGTTGCGACGATCTCGCCGATGGGCAGGCGCTGGGCCATAATATGTCGGTCGTCGCCGATCCCGCGGCGCGCATTGCCGAAATCCGGGTGAAGACAGCTTCGGCGTTATCGGGTGCGCGCACCGGCGATCCAAGCTTCGATGCGCTGGGGCTCGTCGCCAAGGAATGCGGCATCCCGCCTGCAATGATCGAAGACCATATCGCGGGCTTTGCGCTCGATGCCGATGGTTGGGTGCCGCAGTCCGAAGATGATCTCGTCCAATATTGTCATCATGTCGCCGGTGTCGTCGGGCAGATGATGGCGATCGTCATGGGTGTTGCGCCCGATGAGCAGGAAACGCTGGATCGCGCGCGTGATCTGGGGCTTGCCTTCCAGCTTGCCAATATTGCCCGGGATATTGGCGAAGATGCCGATAATGGCCGCTGCTATCTTCCGCGGGCATGGCTGGCGGAAAAGACTATCGATCCGGCACAGCTGCGCGATCCGCGCAACCGTCCCGCGCTCGCCAGCCTTGCCCAGCGGCTTGCGGGAATGGCGGAGGGTTATGAGGATCGCGCGCGCCAGGGCACCGCCGCGCTCTCCTTCCGTTCGGCATGGGCGGTGCTCGCCGCGGCCGGCATTTACGGCGATATCGCCCGCAAAGTCTCTGCCAAGGGCGAGGCGGCGCTCGATGAGCGCGTGTTCACGACGCGGCGCGAGAAGCTGGGCTGGCTGTTCAAGAGCTGGCGACAGGCATTGAATCGTGATCGTTTCGCCCCACCTGTTTAGGCATGGAATTTTCCGGCCATCTGACAATTGATCGCCCGGGCGTTGTCGATCAGCTGCGTGCGCGCTTGCCGGACCAACTGGCGGGCGACGGCTTCAAGATCTTCTCGGCCGTGCCGCTACGGGCCAGTCGCAAGCTAAGCTGGTTCGAGCGGTTTCGTACCGAGTTGCGCCGCACCGGCGGGCGGATGGATTTTTCGGTGCGTATGGCCGGGGCGGTTCGCTTTGAAATGCCGCTCGGTGAGACCGGCACCCTCGCCTATACGATTAGCAACCCGCATCATGGGCGAGTGCTCGGCCTTTTTGTTCTGATCGCGACGCTCACCGCCTATTTCGCGGACAGCTTTTTCGCGGCGCTGTTTGTCGCGCTGATCGGCAGTGGCGCCATCGGCATAGCGCTGCATTACCGCATGCGCCGCAGCGTGGTGCGCTATCTCCGACTGTTGCCGAGCCAGTATAGCAATCATCGGCTATCGATGGGGTAACGGCGCTGAATTCCGGGTGCTGCAGGATTGGAGTGATCGATGTCTGACGAACGAATGGGCGTGGAACGGACCGATATTACAAAGCTGGAGGTCGATGCCGTGGTCAATGCGGCAAACCAATCCTTGCGCGGCGGTGGCGGGGTCGATGGTGCCATTCATTACAACGCCGGGCCGAAATTGCTCGAAGCCTGTATTGAGATTGGCAGCTGTCCGCGCGGCGAAGCGCGAATCACACCCGGATTTGATCTACCGGCCCGATAAGTGATCCACACTGTCGGCCCTGCCTGGCACGGCGGCGATCGTGGCGAAGACGAGCTATTGGCGAAATGCTACCGCAATAGTTTCGCGCTGGCTGTGGACTATGGCGTGCGAAGCATCGCCTTCCCGGCAATTAGTTGCGGCGCCTTCAGTTACCCCGTGATGTCTGCGACGGAGATTGCCGTGCGCGAAGTCCGTGCGTTTCTGGAGACCGACACAAGTATAGAGTATGTGACCTTTGCCTGTCGGGAAAAAAGTGTCGTGGCTGCCTATCGGAAAATACTGACTGGCTAGATCAATTCCGATTGGCGGTCGTCTTCGCGGAACGTGCCGATTGGCGCGCGGACGCCCGCATGGCCGCGGCGTTTCAATTCGGCCTTCAGCGCTTCGGGTTTGGGCGCGTAGAGAAAGCCGAAGCTCACCGTGCCCTCTTTGGTCTCGACGACATGATGCAGGCGATGGGCCTGGATGATCCGCTTCATATAGTTGGATTTGGGGATGTAGCGATGGTTCAGCCGCTTGTGCACGATGATGTCGTGAAAGCCGAAATAGATGGCGCCATAGGCAGCAATGCCCGCGCCGATCCAGGTCGCGCCCGGCCACCAGCCCAGCTGGACCCCGCCGAGCAGCAGCACGAAGGAGGGTATGGCAAAGATCAGCGCGTAGAGATCGTTGAGCTCCCAATTGCCCGTGCGTGGCCGATGATGGCTTGCATGCAGGAACCAGCCAAAACCATGCATGACCCAGCGATGCGCGACATAGGCGACGCCTTCCATGAAGAGCACGGTGCCGAAAAACAGGAGCAGGCCATAATACCAGGACATGACGCTGATATAGAGAGGCGCGGCGCGCCATGCCAGATGCGATGTGCACTTTCGCGGCGCGGGCGGATCGCCTAATCCTTGCGGCCATGGAACTGAAATCGACGCTCTATGCGGTGCGCGACGGCATCGCGACCATCACGCTCAACCGCCCGCATCGCGGCAATGGCTGGACCGGCCGGATGCACAGCGAATATCGCTATCTGCTCGGCGAAGCGGAAGGCGACACAGACGTCGGCGCGATCCTGGTCACTGGCGCGGGGCGGATGTTCTGTGTCGGTGGGGATGCGCAGGCGCTCGAAGGTCATTCGGAACGCGGCGGCTATGATCCGGGTACGACGCCCGATCTGGTGACGCCGGGATCGCGCGAGTTCGAGGCCTTTATCGAAGATTTCGCCTATCATTTTGCGCTGTCCAAGCCGGTCATCGTCGCGCTGAACGGTGCGGCGGCCGGGGTCGGGCTGGTGCTTGCCTGCTATGCCGATGTGCGCTTTGCGGTGTCCGGCGCCAAGCTGACCACTGCGCATGGCCCGCTCAACCTGCCGGCCGAATATGGCTTGTCCTGGCTGTTGCCGCGGCTAATCGGCGGCGCGCATGCGCTCGAGCTCTTGCTCTCGAGCCGCAAATTCCTGACCGACGAAGCCCATCAGATGGGGCTGGTGCATCGGCTTTGCGAGGCTGATGCGCTGGTCGAGGAGGCGCGCGCTTATGCCATCGATCTCATCACCCGCGTATCGCCGGAATCGCTGCGCCAGTCGAAGCGGCAATTCTGGCTCGACCAGCATCGTGATGTCGGCGCGGCGGTGCGCGATGCCGGGGTGCTTCTCAATGAGATGATGGGCCAGGCCGATTATCGCGAAGCCATCAAGGCGTTTCTTGAAAAACGCCCGGCCGAATGGGGCAAGGAGAGCAAGGCATGAAGCGGATCATTGTCTCGCTGATCGGGCTGTTGGTCGTCGGCGTCCTCGGGTTTTTCCTGATTTACGGAACGCCCGAGCAACGGATGCGCACGGCCTTGGTCGAGGCGGGATTGGCGGAGCCGGTCGCCGATTGCATGGCCGAACGGCTGGCTGAAGGGCTCAGCTATCGCCAGCTCTGGGCGCTCTCTTCGCTCAGCATCTTTCGGGATCGGGAAGTGGCGGATCTGACGATCGGCGAATTTGTCGATGCCACGCGCGGATTGCAGGATCGCGAGGTACTGCTTCTGGCCGGACGGTCCGGAGCGGTTTGCGCGCTCAGGTCGCCTCGACTTGAGGGTCTTCCCATCCGCCGGTGACTATGCTTTAGCCGCCACGAACCTTTCGACTCATATATGCCATTCAGGAGCGCTTAGCCGCCATGAACATCCATGAATATCAAGCCAAGGAACTGCTCGCCAAATTCGGTGTCGGCATTCCCAAGGGCGTCGCCGCAACCACGGTCGATCAGGCGGTCGCCGCCGCCGAAGAATTGCCGGGCCCGCTCTATGTGGTGAAGGCGCAGATTCATGCGGGTGGTCGCGGCAAGGGCAAGTTCAAGGAGCTGGGCCCCGATGCCAAGGGCGGTGTGCGGCTCGCCAAATCGGTCGACGACGTTCGCAGCGATGCCGAAGAGATGCTCGGCAACACGCTGGTGACGGTGCAGACCGGCGATGTCGGCAAGGAAGTCAATCGCCTCTACGTCACCGATGGCGTCGACATCAAAGAAGAATATTATCTCGCCCTGCTCGTCGATCGGGCGTCGGGCCAGGTCGCAATGGTCGTCTCGACCGAAGGCGGCATGGATATTGAGGCGGTCGCCCATGACACGCCGGAGAAGATCGCGACGATCACCATCGATCCGATCGCCGGCTTTACCGATGGTGATGGCCGCGCGGCGGCCGATGCGCTGGAACTGAGCGGCGATCTCGCCGATGCCTGTGTCGCGCTGACCGCCAATCTCTATGATGCCTTCGTCAAGCTCGATTGCGCGATGCTGGAGATCAACCCGCTGGTCGAAACCGATGATGGCCAGCTGCTCGTTCTCGATACGAAGATGAGCTTCGATACCAATGCCGAGTTCCGCCATGCGGACTGGGAAGAGCTGCGCGACGAGAGCGAAGAAGACCCAATGGAGCTTGAGGCGTCCAAGCACGACCTCGCTTACATCAAGCTCGACGGCAATATTGGCTGCATGGTCAATGGCGCGGGTCTGGCCATGGCGACGATGGATATCATCAAGCTGAACGGCGCTTTCCCGGCCAACTTCCTCGACGTTGGCGGCGGGGCGACCAAGGAAAAGGTGACGGCCGCGTTCAAGATCATCCTGTCGGATCCGGCGGTCGAAGGCATTCTCGTCAATATCTTTGGCGGGATCATGCGCTGCGACATCATTGCCGAGGGCATTGTCGCTGCGGCCAAGGAAGTGGAGCTTGATGTACCGCTGGTGGTCCGGCTCGAAGGCACCAATGTCGCCAAGGGCAAGCAGATCCTGGCCGATAGCGGGTTGCCGATCGTCAGCGCTGACGATCTCGGCGATGCCGCACGCAAGATTGTGGAGCAGGTGCAGAAATAGCGATCGCCACCCCGTTTTTGCGGGAACGAGATGGCAAAACTGTTGATTTGCTGCAGCGCAGCATGCTAGTGACGTTTACGTGAACGTAAAGGGCCAAGCAGAACAGGCCCAGGAGGAATGAGACGATGAAAATCTTGGTGCCCGTGAAAAGGGTGATCGATTATAACGTAAAGCCGCGGGTCAAGTCCGACGGTTCGGGCGTGGATCTCGCCAATGTCAAAATGTCGATGAACCCGTTCGATGAAATTTCGGTCGAAGAGGCGATCCGCCTCAAGGAAGCCGGCAAGGCGGAAGAAATCGTCGCCATATCGGTTGGCCCGGCCAAGGCGCAGGAAACGCTGCGCACAGCCCTCGCGATGGGCGCCGACCGCGCCATCCTGATCGAAACCGATGACGAGGTTGAGCCGCTCGCCGTGGCCAAGCTCCTCAAAGCGGTTGTCGACGAAGAAGCGCCCGGGCTCGTAATCCTCGGCAAGCAAGCCATTGATGATGACAGCAACCAGACGGGCCAGATGCTCGCCGCACTGCTCGGCTGGGGCCAGGGCACATTCGCCAATACGATCGAAGTCGCTGACGGCACGGTCGATGTGAAGCGCGAAATCGATGGCGGCCTGCAGACGGTAAAACTCAACCTGCCGGCGATCATCACCACCGATCTTCGTCTCAACGAACCGCGCTATGCTTCGCTGCCGAACATCATGAAAGCGAAGTCCAAGCCGCTCGATACGAAGACGCCTGCCGATTATGGCGTCGACACCGCGCCGCGCCTCACCACGTCTCACGTGGCCGAGCCGCCGAAGCGCGAAGCCGGTGAGATCCTCGAAGATGTGGATTCGCTGGTCGCCAAACTCAAAGAAATGGGAGTCGCATAATGAAGACGCTCGTATGGGTCGAACATGACAATGCCGAGATGAAGGATGCGACGCTTGCTGCGGTAACCGCCGCCTCGAAGCTCGGTGAAGTGCATGCGCTGGTTGCCGGTTCCGGTTGCCAGGCCGTGGCTGACCAGGCCGCCAAGGTTGCTGGCGTTGCCACCGTGCATCTTGCCGACGATGCCGCTTATGCCAATGCATTGCCGGAAAATGTTGCGCCGCTCGTCGCCGATCTCATGGGCAGCCATGATGCGTTCGTTGCGCCGGCCACGACGACCGGCAAGAATATCGCGCCGCGCGTCGCTGCGCTGCTCGATGTGATGCAGCTCTCTGACATTCTCTCGGTTGAAGGCGACAAGACCTTCACGCGTCCGATTTACGCGGGCAACGCAATCGCGACCGTCACCAGCTCGGACGAGAAACTGGTGATCACCGTGCGTGGTACGGCCTTTGACAAGGCCGCGAGCGAAGGCGGATCTGCGGCTGTTGAAGCGGTTTCGGGCGCCGGTGATGCCGGGCTCTCCAGCTTTGTCAGCGAAGAGATTGCCAAAAGCGATCGTCCGGAACTGACCAGCGCGAAGATCATCGTGTCGGGTGGCCGGGCGCTGGGCTCGAGCGAGAAGTTCGAAGAAGTCATCACGCCTTTGGCGGACAAGCTTGGCGCGGGTATCGGTGCGTCTCGGGCTGCGGTTGATGCGGGCTATGTGCCGAACGATTATCAGGTCGGCCAGACCGGCAAGATCGTCGCACCGGAAGTCTATATCGCGATCGGCATTTCCGGCGCGATCCAGCATCTCGCCGGCATGAAGGATTCCAAGACGATCATCGCGATCAACAAGGATGAAGACGCCCCGATCTTCCAGGTCTCCGACTATGGTATCGTGGCCGATCTCTTCAACGCCGTTCCGGAACTGACCGAGAAGCTTTAACGGATGCCTCCTTCTCCCTTGATGGGAGAAGGATATGAAGCCTTTGCGCGTCAGCGCATTAGGCGAAGTTGGATGAGGGTGGGCCGAGCCTAGCTCGGCGCGCTTTCGGTGAAAGCGCACCCCTCACCCTAACCCTCTCCTACAAGGGGAGAGGGAATGATCTCATATCGCAATTTTAAAAGCCCCGGTTCGTGCCGGGGCTTTTTTGCCGAGCAGCTTTCATTCATAAGGGCAAGGTCGTGTCACGGCAGTTGGAAACGAACCTGTGATTGGTAGGTCCCTCTTACCGGTTCACCAGACTCGTCGGTTGCTGGCTCGAAAGTTGCTCGGGCGGTAAGCGCCCCGCACACAATAGCGTCTAGAGACGCATCGCCGCTCGTTTCCAATATGGCGCAGTCCGTTACTTCTCCAGTATCGGATATGAAAAGAATGAAAGGAATAGTGCCTTCTGCGTCATCCAAAATCGCTGAGGGTGGATAATCGCCCCAATGTATCCATTGTCCGGGATTGGACCGAGGTGTCGCCGCTCGTGCTTGGCTGTCTTGTGGTGCGTGCAACTCTTCCGGGATCTCACCAGTTCGAATGAGATTCCAGTTTACCAACTCAAGTAGCTCGATCTGGCAGCTCTCCCACGACGCAAACAATGCTTGCATGTCGGTTAGCAGAATTCGAACGGGTTGATTGCCCTGCAATCTGATTTCCAGGATCTGCTCGTCGGACCAGTTGGCCGCGAAACTGGTCGAAACAAACGGGATCTGGATAGCCTCCTCCAGATCACCACTCGCACGGTAGCGAAGAGACTGTGCTTCGATGGATGTTGCTTGTGGCTGTGCGATTATCTGGACTTCGCTCCAGGCCTGTCGCCTCGGAATATTGACACCACCAATCGTCATCGTGAAGCGATCTGGTGGAACGCTACGATCCATCATCAAGAATATCGTTTGGTCGCCATCGGTGAATGTTCGCAGAACTCGGCATCGCGGATAGCCATAGTCGGTTTGCCAATTGGAATCCGACCTGAACATTTCTCTGTCATCATTAGTTTGGGCCACAGCCAGCGTAGAAAGGCCGAAGGCTGCCAGCGTGACAGATACAATCAGTCTGAACGAGACTTGCGTCACAATTCCGCCTTACGCCTCGTCCAGCAATTTCTCGCTGATCGCCCAGAGCTTTTCCGCATTCTCATCGCTACAGGCATGCGCATCAACGCCGCTATAGCGGGCCATCGGGCTTTCAGTGTCGGTGGGCGCGGCGATGTCGCAATCCTCACAATAGACGCCGGGCTTGCCGTCGAGCTTGGGCGAAGTCGCTGCCCATAGGGATGTGGAGCAACCCTGGGCCGGGGTCTTGAAGCCCATCTTGGCAAGATCGGACGGGCTGCCATCCTCGTTGAGCCAGCCCAGCGCAACCTGCTCCTCCAGTGGGAGATGGCGCTGCAGCGGCGTGAAGATGCCGCCCGGATGCACCGCGAACGCCAGTCCGTCGCTATCGCGCATGCGCCGGCTGAGGGCATTGGCGAACAGAGCATTGGCGGTTTTTGCCTGCCCATAGGCCTGCCATTTGTCATAGTCGTGATTTTCAAACTGGATATCGTCCCAATGCACATCGCTGACCTTGTGTGCGGTCGAAGCAAGGGCAACGACGCGCGCGCCGGGCGTTTTTTCGAGCAGCGGCATCAGGCCGAGGGTCAGCGCGAAATGGCCCATATGGTTGGTGCCGAATTGCGATTCCCAGCCCGGGCCGACACGCGTGAGCGGGTTCGCCATGATCCCGGCATTGTTGATCAGGATATCGAGCGTATCGAGCGATCCCGTCATCTCTTCGGCAAAGCGGGTCACTGATCCGATATCGCCCAGATCCATGTCGCTGACCCGTACATCGCCATCAATCTCGGCAAGGTTGGTCTCGGCTTTTTCCCGGCTGCGCGCGGGAACCACCACATTCACCCCGGCACCAACCAGCGCGCGAACGGTTTCCAGCCCGATGCCGCTATAGCCGCCGGTGACGATCGCGGTCTTGCCGGCAAGGTCGATCCCCTTGATGACATCCGCTCCATCGGTCTTGGCGACAAAGCCTGAATCTGTCGGTACTTGATCTGCAACTGCCATCGTCGAATCTCCTCTGTGCCTTTTGCCTAACGGTATGAAGCGTCACGCCGAATGTCGCCAGTCGAAAGTGACGGTGGAGCGGGTAGTACAGCGCGTCATGCTGAACTTGTTTCAGCATCCACTCGTCCATCTGCACAGACGGAGAAGCAGGAGCGGTGGACCCTGAGACAAGTTCAGGGTGACGATTCTGGAATGATCGAACGGGGGAGCACCATCGCCAAAACTAAAAAGCCCGGCCAAACCGCAAGGGCTTGGCCGGGCTTTTCGGTCTCGCAGTGAGCGGGATTACGCCTTGGCCGCTTCCTTCGCAGCTTCTTCTTCTGCCTTTTCAGCATTCCAGATAGCGGCGGCCTTGTTCAGGATGACGAGAATTTTCTCGAGTGCGGTTGGTTCGTCCGTCTTTTCCATCGCCGCGAGTTCGCGGGCGAGGCGGCTTGATGCCGCTTCGAAGATCTGGCGTTCCGAATAGCTTTGTTCCGGCTGGTCATCGGCGCGGAACAGATCGCGGGTCACTTCGGCGATCTGCAGCAGGTCACCCGAATTGATCTTCGCTTCATATTCCTGGGCCCGGCGCGACCACATGGTGCGCTTGACCTTGGGTTTGCCTTCCAGCGTCTTGAGCGCGTCCTTCAGCGTCTTGTCGGACGAGAGTTTGCGCATTCCAACGCCTTCGGCCTTGTTGGTCGGCACGCGGAGCGTCATCTTTTCCTTTTCGAACCGCAGCACGTAAAGTTCGAGCTGCATGCCCGCAATTTCTTCATTCTGGAGTTCGATTACCCGGCCTACGCCATGCTTTGGGTAAACGACATAATCTCCGACTTCGAAGTCAAGCGCCTTGCTTGCCATAAAATACGACCTTTCTTGACGGTAAGCCGAGCGAATCGTGCAGCCGCCCATAGCGGGCAATGCCTACGCGTTCAATTTCTCTAGCCTTTTCCGTGCGTTATCCCACATAGCGGAATATATTTATTCCCGCTTCGGGACATTATGTAACAGATTCGTAAGAAAATTTCCAGCCTGTATACATTTATGCCGCGTGCGAGCGGCTTGTCCGAAACCGGACCCTGCCTGCGGTTTTTCCTGTCGAGATCCGTTCCGGGCTGGTCCGGAGCGCGGTCCTAGTCGCCCTGACCGGGATCGGGGGAGAAATATTTCTCGAACTTGCCCTCTTCGCCCTTATGGTCATCGGCATCGGCAGGCGCTTCGCGGCTTTGCGTGATGTTCGGCCATTCTTCGGCGAATTTGGTGTTGAGCTCGAGCCATTTTTCCTGGTTCGGTTCGGTATCAGGGAGAATGGCCTCGGCCGGGCATTCCGGTTCGCATACGCCGCAATCGATGCATTCGGCTGGATGGATGACGAGCATATTGTCGCCCTCATAGAAGCAGTCCACCGGACATACTTCGACACAGTCCATATATTTGCACTTAATGCAGGCATCGGTGACGACATATGTCATTGACGCGGCTCTCCTCGTGGTCAGTGGAATTCTGCTAGCGACAAGATGACGCCCCCGTCAACGCCTAGTGTCGCTGATCCTTTCTACGCGGCTATAAATCTCATCTACCAGCTTGGCGGGCACGCGTCGTTCCGGCAGCGATTCTACCCGCAATACGCGCACGCCATTGGGCATGGGCACGCTCAGCACATCACCAACGCGCACCACGGCATGGGCGCGATCGATCCGTCGGCCGGCACAGCGGATATGGCCTTTCTCGGCAATCTTCTGCGCCAGGCTCCGGGTCCGGGTGAGCCGGGAGAACCAGAGGAACTTGTCGATGCGCAGGCCGTCATCCTGGGTCATTTCTTGCCCAGATCGAGTTCGGCAAGCTTGGCAAAGGCATTGCCCGGCGCCGCCTTGCGTGGCCTGGGTTTCGGTGGGCGGCGACCGCGCCAGGCCCAGCGGCCCGGGCCGCCTTCGCTTTCCGGAGGCGCGGGTTGGAAGCCAAGCGACTGCATCAACCGGGCAAGTGCGGCTTCGCTGAGCCCGAGCGACGTCGAGAATGCGGGATCGGGCAGGAAGGCCTCCTTGCCGGTGCGCGCATCATGCGCGGCGCGGGCAACGCGTTCGGCCATGTCGATCCGCAGCATCTGGCCGGCAAAGCCGCGAAAACCGGCGTCGCGCCAAGCGGCAAGCGTCGCGCCCCTTGGTTCGGGCAGCAAGACAGCGCCGGCGGGCGGCAGTTCGGGCATCGGCCGGTTGTTGAGCGCTGCAGCGAGCGCCAGGCGCCAGCGGGTCGGCTCGGGCTTCATCAACGCAGCATGGAAAATATCGAGCGCACCGATGGTCAGTCCCAACCGACCGATCCGGTGCCGTTGTTGCTTGTCGAGCTGCCCCAGGGGGCCGAGCGCTATCTTGCGCGCCAGTATTCCGCCGGCCTCGAGCAGGGGGGCGAGCAGCGCGCGGATTGCCGGGTCGGTCTGCTCGGCATTGAGCGCGGCATCGATCCTGCGCAACGGTCCGAGTATGCGGCCGGTGGTGCGGGCGATCCAGGCCTGCAGGCGCTGGGCGATGCGGGCCTGCTGCTCGGGGGTCAGGGCAGAGAGAGTGCGGTCGAGGGTGATTTCCGGCGTGAGCAGCGCCTTGCCGGCGGAAAGGGCTGCCACGATCTCGCCACGCCAGGCCAGGCGAATGGGCCCACCGGCATCGGTCAGCACCGCAAAAGCTTCATCGCTATCGGCGAGCAAGGCTGCAGTCCGCTGCGCCCATTCCCCGCCAAGCCGGCGTTCGGCCGCGGCGAGCAGGCGCTTCGTGTCTGCGTGATTGCTGCCCGGATCGACGGTGAAGCGAAAGCCGGTAATCGTGCCGATCGGTTCGTCATCGACGGTCACGACACCGTCTGCATCGACCCGGACCGGCAGCGCTTCTTCTCCCTTCGCCCCAAGATCGCGCATCAAGACGGTTGTCCGCCGATCGACAAATCGTTGCGTCAGGCTGTCATGCAGCGCGTCCGACAATCGTTGCTCGATCGCCGCAGCGCGGTCTGCACCTTTATCGGGATTTTCAAGCCAGTCAGCACGGTGCGCGACATAGGCCCAGGTCCGGATCGCGGCCAATCGCCCGGCCAGCGTCTCAACATCCCCGGCGAGATTTTCGAGCGCGCTTATTTCCTGCGCAAAAACCGGCGCCGGGATATGGCCATCGCCCTCAGAAAGATGGCGGAACAGCCGGCCGACGAGCCGCGCATGTCCATCTGCACCGGTCTTGCGAAAATCGGGCAAGCCACAGGCGGCCCATAGTCGCGTCACCATATTCGCGTCGGTTGCCCGCTCGCGCACCCATGTTTCCTCGGCGAGTTTTTTGAGCACGGTCAGATCGACGGTTTCGGGCGCCGCGCGCAACACCTCCTGCTCGGGACGGTATTCGAGATCGGCGATCAATGTATCGATCGTATCGAAGCGCGGATCGCCATCGCGCCAATAGAGTTGCCGCAGATTGGGGAAGTCATGGCCTTCGATCCGTTCGATCTCGGCATCAGTAAAGCTCGCATGATCGCCGCCTTCGAGGCCCAATGTCCCAAACGTGCCGTCGCGCTGATGACGGCCCGCGCGGCCGGCGATCTGCGCCATCTCATGGATATGCAAGCGCCGCCGCCGTCGCCCGTCAAATTTGCGGAGCGAGGCAAAGGCGACATGGTGCACATCCATGTTCAGCCCCATGCCAATCGCATCAGTGGCAACAAGATAGTCCACCTCGCCCGCCTGGAACATCGCAACCTGCGCGTTGCGGGTGCGCGGACTGAGTGCACCCATCACAACGGCCGCGCCGCCGCGCAACCGGCGCAAGGCTTCGGCCACGGCGTAAACTTCTTCGGCGCTGAAGGCGACGATCGCGGACCGCGGCGGAAGGCGGGAGAGCTTTCTGGGTCCACTGTAGGAGAGCGTGGAAAAGCGGGGCCGAGAGATGATCTCGGCATCGGGAGCCAGCGCGCCCAACATCGGGCGCAAGCTATCCGATCCGAGAATCATTGTTTCCTCGCGCCCGCGCATATGGAGCATGCGATCGGTGAAAACATGGCCGCGCTCGGGATCGGCGGCGAGCTGGGCTTCGTCCAGCGCAACAAAGGCGGTATCCCGATCCCGCGGCATGGATTCTGCCGTACAGAGAAACCAGCGCGCCTTTTCCGGAAGGATCTTCTCTTCGCCGGTGATCAGCCCGACACTGTCCGGGCCTTTTGCAGCGACCACCCGATCGTAGACTTCCCGGGCCAACAGGCGCAGCGGGAAACCGATCATCCCGCTGGCATGACCCATCATGCGCTCGACCGCGAGATGCGTCTTGCCGGTATTGGTCGGGCCGAGCACGGCAGCAAGCGGTGCACGGGCGAAATTGCTCATCTCTTTTCCATCGGCGATCCAGTGCTACCGCGCAAGATGCATAATCTCAAAGAATCCCCGAAATGCGGCCTGTCGAGCGACTCTCACGGCTCGCCGCATCCGTGATTCCCCCTGCCTCACCTTAATTTGACTTTAACGTTTTTTAACCACAACGGTCATTCCCGGAGATGCGCCCGATGCGCCCGGGTGTAATTAGCTCTTAAGCGGGGTTGTACTTGTATCAGCGCAACGAATTTGAGGGGGCTCAAGGGAGCGGCACTGCCGCACTGTCCTTCGATTCTGCTGTATCAGACGAAAAAGACCCGCAGATCCCAAATTTCGGTGAAGCCCTGCGATCCAGGATTCCGGTCGATCGCTGGCGCGACCTTGATCTGATCGTCGATCTCGGAGCGCAGGTCGGCAGCAAAACCTGGTGGCGTGGAGCGGCTACGTGCGCGGCGCTTTGTGTGACAACATTCCTGTTGGCACCCAGTGTCGAAGCAATACCGACGGCGGCTGAACCAATGGACCAAGCGCAATGGGATGAAGCCCGTGCCCAAGCGATCACGCCACTGGCGTTGGGCGGAGATACCGGGCGGCGGATGGCGGCTACCGAATCTGTCGAACCACTTGCCGGTACACCCGAACGCCCGCGTATTGAGCTCAGCGCAACATTGGGCCGTGGTGATGGCCTTGCCCGCGTCATGCAACGCGCCGGCATCGCGTCAAACGAAGCGGTAGAGCTGGCAGCGATGATTACCGATGCCGTGCCAGTTGAAGATATTCGGCCTGGCACCGTCATGAATATTGTATTGGGCCGTCGACCGAACCGAACGGTTCCGCGTCCGGTGGACGAGATTGCCTTTCGCGCGCGTTTCGATCTGAAGCTTGAGGTGGCCCGGGTAGATGGGGCATTGCGTCTCAACCAGATCCCGATCGCAGTGGATGATACACCGCTGCGTATTCGTGGCCGGGTGGGATCGAGCCTGTATCGGTCAGCTCGCGCTGCGGGCGCACCGCCTGCGGCCATCCAGGAATATCTGCGTGCCATTGGCACACGCATGTCGGTTAATCGCGACATACCGGCAGATTCCACCTTCGATCTGATCGTTGAACATCGCCGGGCTGAAACTGGCGAGATAGAGATTGGCCGGCTGATCTATGCCGGCATCGAGCGCGGCGAGCGCGAAACTCAACTGCTCCGTTGGGCCGTTGATGGCGATGATCAATGGTTTGAGGCATCTGGCGTTGGCCAGCGTACCGGCCAGATGCTGATGCCGGTCAATGGACGGCTGACGTCCGGCTTTGGCTATCGCCGTCATCCAATTCTCGGCTATCGCCGTTTGCATACCGGGCTCGACATTGCTGCTGTACGCGGCACACCGATCCGTGCTGCAGCATCCGGAACCGTGAACTATTCCGGGCGTAATCGCGGTTATGGCAACTATGTCCGGATCAGTCATGGTAGCGGTATCCAGACCGCCTATGCGCATATGAGCCGGATTGTCGCGTCGAACGGATCGCGCGTCAGCCAGGGCCAGATCATCGGCTATGTCGGTTCGACCGGCATGTCGACCGGACCGCATCTTCACTATGAATTGATCCGCAATGGCCGGAAGGTCGATCCGCGATCGGTGAGCTTCACTCGCCAGGCGCGGATCACCGGCGATGAATTGCAGCGGTTCCGCGCGACCTTGGCGAACTTGCTTGAGGTTGAGCCCGGCGCTGCCCTTTCCCGCCGCGAGGATCGCGAGGAGCCGGAAATCGCCAGCGGCGCCCGTCGAACGGAACGCACTTCCAGCTAGAGCCTGTTCGGCGGCATTCCAACAACAGCGCTACCAAAAAAGCCCCACCTTCCGGCAGGGCTTTCTGGGTAGTCTTGGATGTCGGACTATCGGCCCTGGCTGCGCCAGCGCTTAATGGTCCGGGAAACAATGCCCTGTTCGTCGCCGACATGGGTCCACATTTCTGAGAATACCGGATCACCCGATGCCGGTCGTTTTTCTTCTTCCAGCGTATCGAAGGCGATACGGATAGGAACCGACACACCTTCGCCGCAGACAATGCATTCGCGATTGCGCAGGGCCGGGATCACATCAAGGAACCCGCGCGCACCCTCAGGCATCGCGGAGCGCACATGCGCTTGGTCACGGTCATTGTTGAGGCGCATCGCGATAATCGTACCGCACTGGGAGAGCACGCCCTCGGCAAGATCCGACGGACGCTGGGTAATAAGGCCCAGCGAAACGCCATATTTACGACCTTCCTTGGCGATCCGGCTCAAAATATTGCCGACCGCGGATTCCTGTTCGATATGGCCGGCCGGGATATAGCGGTGGGCCTCCTCGCATACGAGCAGGATCGGCCGTTGTGGTTCATTGCGTGACCAGATCGCATAGTCGAACACCATGCGAGACAGGACGGCGACCACGACCGAACAGATATCAGACGGCACGCCCGAAACGTCGACGATCGAGATTGGTTTGCCATTGCCCGGCAAGCGGAAGACGCGACCAATGAAATCAGCCATCGTATCGGCGACCAGCATACCCGAGAACATGAAGCTGTAGCGCGGATCGGCCTTGAGTTCCTCGATCTTGCTTTTGAGGCGCATATAGGGCGCCGTATCATTCGCTGAATCGAGATGGCCCATTTCCGTTGTGATCAGCGAAAGCAGATCGGAGAGCAGATATGGAACGGGACTGTCGACGGTCAGCTGCGGAATTTCTTCGGCAAGCCGGCTCTTCGCGCGCGATGCCAACAGGCATTTCGCAAGAATATCGCGGTCGCGTTGCTTGTCGGCGCCAGAGGTCGTGATCAGAACTTCGCAATGTTCTTCAAAGTTCATCAGCCAATAGGGAAGCGCGAGATTGTTCACATCGAAAATTTCGCCAGCGCCCTTAAAGGCCGCGCTATACTCGCCATGCGGATCGACCATCACGATATGGCTTTCCGGTGCGAGTTCGCAGATCCGATGGAGGATCAATGCGACGCTGGTCGATTTACCGGTACCGGTTGAGCCGAGCACCGCGAAATGCTTGCCGAGCATGGGATCGACATAGAGTGCGCCGCGAATATCCTTGGTCGGGTAGACATTGCCGATCTCAATATGCGGACGGCTTTCCGTCGCAAACATTTGGCGCATATCCGCATCGGACACGGCCATTACCGGCGAACCGGGGATCGGGAAGCGTGTTACACCGCGGCGGAAGCCTTTAACCCGGTTGGATCCCTCGACAACGATACCTTCGCCGAGAAAGTCGATATAGGCATCGACAGAAGCCGGATTGTTGGGATCTGCCGCAAGCGTGCGGATATTGGCAACCAGCCAGCTATCGCCGACACGAATTTTTACCTGGCTGCCGACTTGGCCAGCCATGGCCAGCGTAGGATCGGGATCAGCGCGAACCTGATCAAGCATCTGGGCATCGACAGCGATACGCGAACCGGAGCCGGCGATCTCGGTCACATGACCGATCACGATATCACCCTCGCGGGAAACCATGCTGCCGACGAGCGAAGCGCCGTTCGCTTCTTCTTCGTCAGCTACTGGCCGAAAAGTACCAATCTCATCCATGTCAGGTAATACCCCATTTGCCTGATTTTCAACGGATGGAAACTAGCAGCAAAAGGGTAAATATTTTGCTTACCATAGGCGCAGAATGCCTAAAGCCGGCGGAAGGCGATCCCCGCAATCCAGCCGAGGAGCAGCGATACAAGCACTGCGGCCAGACCATAAAGAAAACCGTTATTTTCAGCGGCATTAGCGACAAATCGTTCAAATCCCGACTTATCGATGCGAATTTCGCGCACTTCGCCGGCCAAGACCCGGCCATCCTGGATCAGGAATGTTTCGGCTGTATAGTCGCCTACCGGCACCCGCGCGGGGATATCGATCTGTGCATTGTACAGCACGCCTTCAGTCACCTCGACGGCTCCAAGCTGTTCAACATATAGATCATTACGACCGCGAAGATCGACAAGGCCGTCGTCAAATCGCCGTGCTTCTTCCGGCGGATTCGCGCTGGCAGGAGATAGTTGCAGGCTGTCTATGCCGAGTTCGTAGATAGCTGCAGTGCGCTCATCGACGATTTCATCAATCGGCCGGGCACTCGCCAGCGCGTAAAATGCCGGAGCTGATCGGAACCGGGCCTGGGCGGCATTCATCCAAATGCCCATCCATTGCTGTTTTTCGCGCACCAGGATTGATTGCTCGGGTCCCTTCAGGACGACGACGATGTCGACCGGGTCTTCGGGAACGCGTCCTTCGGGATAGAGGATCGCGCCATAGACCATCAGCTCGGCACCGGTGAAACTGTAAATGATCTCGATCTGCTCCTGATCGACCGCTGGAACCAGCCGCGGGCGGGCCTGCCCCATCAGCATGGGCACAACCATCAGGAGGAGAATGAGGGGCGCGATCCGTTTCATGTGATCTCGATCGAATAGATTTCGTCTGGCCGCCATCCGAGCCCAAGCGCCATGCGCACCGCGACGAGGATGCACAGCGCCGCGAGGAATAATCTTAGCCATTCCGGATTGATGCGTGTCGATAGTCGAGCACCGATTTGCGCACCGGTGACACTGCCGATCAGCAGCAATACCGCCAGGACGATGTCGACAGCCTGGGTCGTCAGCGCATGGACCATGGTCGTTGCCGCTGCGACAAACAGGATTTGAAACAAGGATGTGCCGACAACCACGCGGGTCGACATGCCAAGGATATAGATCATGGCTGGAACAAGCACGAACCCACCGCCAATCCCCAGCATGACGGTAAGCGTGCCGACGAGAAAGCCGACAGCAAAGGGGGCGACAGGCGAAATATAGAGCCCAGAGCCATAGAATCGCCAACGCAGGGGGAGTGCGGCGACGACGGGATGGTGGCGACGATTGGGCGGTTTGATACGGACACCCGATCTTCGAGCCTCGATCACGGTCCAGGCTTCGCGGATCATCAGGATTCCGATGCCCGTCAGGAGGATGATGTATAGCATCGCCACTACGACATCGATCTGGCCGGCTTGTTGCAGTTGCAGGAAAACGATCCCACCAAATATGGTGCCAAATATGCCGCCCACGATCAGCACGGCACCCATTCTGAAGTCGACGCCCTTGCGCTGGGCATGTGCAGCAACACCTGACACACTCGCACCGGTTATCTGCGTGGTCGCCGAGGCTACTGCGACGGCCGGAGATATGCCCGAGAAGATCAGGAGCGGTGTCGTCAGAAAACCACCGCCGACACCGAACATGCCGGACAATATGCCGACCACACCTCCCAAAAGGATGATCACGAACGCATTGACCGAAATTTCAGCGATCGGGAGATAAATATCCATCAGCTACTGGCCTACCGATTTTGGCCGCCGAGCGGAAGGTGGTGTCTGTCGATCCGCTCGGCTTTCTTCAGAAATCGGCGCCCAGGGTCACGGCCGGACCAGAGCCTGGCGCAGCCATGCCCGCGACCCTCTGGCGCCAGCCCAGAGCAAGGCGCACCCCAATATCATCGACGGAAAGACGCAGGCCCGCCTCTGGGCCTATGTCGAGCCGTGCTGCGCCGGGCTGTGCACCGCCCCACACACCAATGCCGAGCGATACGGCCGCTCGATCGCCAATCGCAATCGACTGGCTTAGCGAGGCAGACCCGTCAATAAATAGGTCGCGGCTTTCAGCGCCGACGATGCCGACCTGGCCATAACCATCCAGCTCCAGTCCGGCGGTAACTCGCTTGCGATACACGCCGCCAGCGACACCGATGGACCAAGCATTGCGTCCTCCCGGCTCGATCGCAATCCGTCGATCGAACGAGACGGTAACCGGAACAGATCTGCTCGGTTGGACGGCAAGGCCGATGGCCGCTTCTGCCCCGTCAGCGCGTTCAATCGGGCGGGACAGGCGCGCGGCAATTGCGACTTCTGCGGACCCCCTGTGCCATATCGGATAGGACAGCCTCGCGCCTGCCTGACTACCGCCCAGTTCACCGGCATTGGCGAGGGATTCGGTTCCAATGCCAGCTCGCCACTGCGCCCAGATGGCCAGCGACGCCCTATTCGAAGGGGCCGGAGCAATGGGCATGACCGCAGACCTCACCATGGTCCCGCTGGTTCCCACCTGCGCACCGGCTTCCTCGATAGCTGCGGCAACAGAACCGGTCAGGTTCGGGGCTCCGCTGCGAATGCCTCTTTTGGTCGCCGGTTCAATTCTGCCAGACTCGTTTTCGCTGTTGAGCGCTGTCCATGATCGCTGGATTGATTGCCCCTCGATCAGATTGGCGATGGGGCGCCTTACCGGCGCACGCATGTTCGCATCAGGAGGTGAGACGGGTCGTGCGGCCTCTGTCGACGCCAATTGTACTTCACGTTCCGCTGGCGTGAGGGGGGGATGGGTCGGATTCCAAAACAGGATCCGGAGCCCAATCCAAGTCAATATAATCGACACCGCAAATCTGAGCGGTGGTCTGGAATAGCCGATCACCTTAGCTTGGCTGCTGGAAAGACGTGCTTGGTTTTCTCCCAGGCCGGTCGACCACCCCTACGCGTAAGAAGATATTGGGTGAGCGCCCTGCGCGCGACCATTATCGATATCACATTCGAAACCACAATTCGGGGTAGTGCGGTTATCGCGCTGCGCCAGCCATAGACTCGTGCGGTAAAAATGGCGCGCATCGCCAGGCGCCATAACAGCAGTGCGAAGTTGATACTGAGAAGGACTGCCAGATAATCGGGCAGCGGAGTGAACGAAACCGGGAATATGCTTGCTATAATCACAAGGCCCAAGCCGAGTAGTGCAGCAGCGTAGCCGGCAGTCAGAACAAGTGCGGCAAGGATCGTGCAGCGATCGCGCAATCGCATCCAGAAATCTGCAAAACCGACGTCCCAGCCGAGGCGATCCCAGCCGAATAGTGATATTCCGGCTACCCATCGTGTCTTCTGGCGTAACGCTGCGCCAAGGGTGGCCGGAAAATGCGCGCGCACGGCTATTAGATCGTTATCTTCCCCCGCATGGCAGCGCACGAAGCTCCCTTTGCAGCCTTGCTGCGCGAGCGTTAGGCCAAGCTCATAATCTTCGGTTAGGCTGTCCTTGTCGAAAGGAACATCGCCGCGCTGCTTGGCTAGGTCGCCCAACACCGAGCGGGCAATCGCACATCCCACACCGGCCGAAGGCACAGCTGCTCCGAGTGCAGACCGCATGGGCAAATCCTTGCCATGCGCCTCGGCAAATTCGTCACAATAATGGCCGGCGATCCATGCTGAATTGGGGTCCGGCAGCGGGATAACCGGAATCTGGATCAGGTCATGGCTGCCGATCATTCGATCGAAAAGCGAAATCTCATGCGGATCGACCACGTCTTCGGCATCATGCAAAATGACCGATCTAAATTTTGTCCGGCTCCGGTCTTCCTCGGCCTCCATGGCTTTCCACAAGGCGTTCAGGCAATCGGCTTTCGTGGTTGGGCCCTGCTTTCTGCAAATGACAAGGCAAATTTTTGGATAGCGTTCGGCCACCTCTTTAACTTCCGCGATCGTGGCGGGATCATTGGGGTAGCACCCGACAAACGCGCGGTAATTGCGACCTTCAAACTGCCGGGCCATATGTTCCAGCATCGGTCCGATGACATTAGCCTCGTCCCAGGCGGGGATGAAGACGGCATGGCGGCCAGGAACGGCATTGTCAGCCAGTTGCGCCGGCATTCTGCGGGAGTTGTTTGGCTTCCCGCGGAATCGGCGCAGTGTCCGGCGCAGTGTCCGGCGCAGCCAGAGCAGATCAATGGTGAGATTGTCGAGAGCGATGAGCAAAAAACCACACGCCGCGAACAGCGCAAGTTCGCGAAACACAATCTCCATGAGCTGAAAAAGGGGCTCTCCGTACAGCAACGCCTCCCAACGTTTGCCCCCAAGAGCCGCCCATTGTTTATGTCAAAATTCCAACAAATGAAAGTGCCAAGCGAGATTGGCCGTTCGATTGCGGTCAGATGCTTTGCATTGTCCGCAATCCCCATTAGAGCGTTGCGCGAAACGAAGGAGTGATCATGGCTGAACGCTTGGGTGTCCGATCTGCGCTGCGCAGCTTTCTGAAGAGCGAAGCGTCTGGCGGTATTGTGCTGATGATCGCGGCCGTGCTCGCCATGATTGTGGCGAATAGCGCGCTCTACGAGAGCTATCACCATATCCTGAACGACAATATGGGGCCGATCTTAAGTCCGGAGCTTACCAGCAAGCTTGGGCCGATGACCCTGCACCTGTGGATCAATGATGGCCTGATGGCGATCTTCTTCTTCCTGGTAGGGTTGGAGATCAAACGTGAGTTTGTCGACGGCCGCCTGTCGAGTTGGGACAAGCGTCGCTTGCCGATCATTGCAGCAGCTGCGGGAATGGCAGTGCCGGCGATTATCTTCCTGTTTTTCACCCGCGACCATCCCGAGCTGGTCAATGGTTGGGCTATTCCTGCCGCCACCGACATCGCCTTTGCGATCGGCGTATTGGCCCTGCTCGGCAAACGGGCGCCGACATCGCTCAAACTGTTTCTGGTCACCGTCGCGATTGTTGACGATATGGGTGCGGTAGCGATTATTGCTCTTGTCTACACGCCGTCTCTGGCCACGATCTGGCTGTTCGCCTCAGGCATCGTCCTGGCGGTGATGTATTATGTGAATGCGACAGGCGTGAAGCGCCTTTGGCCCTTCATCCTCCTTTCGATCCTCCTCTGGTATTGTGTGCTCATGTCGGGTGTCCACGCGACGATTGCGGGGGTGCTTGCAGCGATGCTGATCCCGATTACCCGAACTCCCGGCGCGCCCGATTCTGAAGAGAGTCCTCTGCACCGGATGGAGCATGCCATTGCGCCATGGAGCGCCTTTGTGATCGTTCCGATTTTCGGCTTTGCCAATGCCGGGGTGAATCTTGAAGGCATGGGTGTCGAACAGATATTGGCACCGCTGCCGATCGGCATTGCGCTGGGCCTGTTTGCCGGAAAGCAAATCGGGATCTTCGGCAGCGTATGGTTGGCTGTAAAGTTCGGCGTGGCCGGCAAGCTGCGCGGGGCAACCTGGTTACAGATCTACGGTACGGCCATGCTGTGCGGTATCGGCTTCACGATGAGTCTGTTCATCGGCGGTCTCGCATTCCCTGGAAATGTGTTGCTGATCGAAGAAGCTAAAATCGGCGTTCTGCTCGGCTCGGCCGTGTCGGGAATTGCCGGCTTCCTAGTGCTGCGATTTGCACCGCTTCACAAGCAGCATGACGAGATCGAAGAGGATGAGGCGAGGGAGATTCGCCGGGACGGCGATATTGCAAATGTGTGCGAAGCCATGCCCGACGATGCGCCCGACGACGCACCCGCCAGGGCGTAGGGGGTTGCGCCCATCCCTGCCTTGCTGTATTAATGAAACAATACAGTTGGGAGAATGAGAATGCGCGCGTTATTGGTATCGCTTGCGGCATTGGCGGTCGCTGGATGTAACGGGGTCGTTATTGGCGGTGACAGCCTTTCTGACGGCCAACCGCTGAGTGAGCTTGAGCTTGAGGAATTTGATTCGGTGTCCTTACGGGGCCCGGACCATGTCGAAGTCGCCCTGGGCGATGGTTTTGATATTCGCGTCGAAGGCGATGATGATGTCGTCGAGCGGATCGTGTTCGAGATCCGCAACAACACTCTGCGCATCGGTCGCAGCGACGATAATGGGATCTCCATTGGTGGTGATTCGGCAACGATCTTCGTCACCGTTCCGGTCCTGAACGGTGCATCTATCGCCGGGTCTGGCGATATGCGGGTCGACCGAGCCGAATCTGAAGATTTTGAAGTGTCGATAGCGGGCTCAGGCAGTCTTGCGCTTGAGGCGCTAGAAGCCCAGCGCGCCGAATTTGATATTGCCGGCTCGGGTAACATTGCCGCCGCCGGTACCGTCGCTGACCTCGAAATCGGCATCGCCGGTTCCGGGGATATCGAAGCCGAAGAGCTACGCGTCGAACGCGCTGATATCGATATTGCCGGTTCCGGTAATGTTGAGATCTTTGCGACCGAAACCGTTAGCGGGAATATGATCGGTTCAGGCGATATTCGCGTGCGCGGCGGCGCGCAGTGCGACTCCTCCTCGATCGGTTCGGGCGATATGCGCTGCGACTAGTTTTTGCGCGAGGCCTTTTCGGCCAGTCCTGACTTGCCTTCGCGACGTTCCAGTTCGGCCAGTACGTCGGATATTGGAACACCGCGATCGGCGAGCAGGATCAGCAGATGGAACAGAGCGTCCGCGGCTTCGCCCACCAGGGCTTCATCATCCTCTTGCAGCGCCGCGATAATGGTCTCGACCGATTCTTCGCCGAATTTCTGGGCGATCTTCAGGCGACCTTTGCCGAATATCTTGGCGACATAGGATTTGCCGGAATCGCCGTCCTTGCGGCTTTTGATGACTTTCTCGAGGCGGGTAAGCGTATTGGCCATCTCCCGCATTTGGGCGGGAAGGCGGGTTCCGTCAACCGGGCTCGTCAGAGTCGGACTTTTTTCGCCGTTTGCTGATGTGTCGGCCGACAAAAAGCCCGACGACACCCAGCGCGAACAAAGTGATGTCGCCCGGCGCATCCACGCTTATCGCAGCCGCCAATGCAGGCGAAACCCCGATCACGAAAGCGGCGATAAATGCAAATATGATGCGCGGTGCGGACATCCATCCCCCCAAAAAGGCCAAATCTATGATATTGAAGCAAGAAACCGGCCAATTGCGGGGAACTCACCGATGGGTCCGATCGCCATGGTTAATCTCGATCTGCCAGATATGGTAAATGTAAAGTTACCCGACGGTTTTTTGGCTGCGAACCGGAATTCCTGCTCGCGCCAAGGTCGCCCGCGCATCGGCGATGCTGTAGGTGCCGAAATGGAATATCGAAGCGGCGAGCACGGCATCGGCATGGCCATCGCGCACACCTTCGACCAGATGCTCCAACGTACCGACACCGCCCGACGCGACGACCGGTACCGATACTGCATCGGCAATCGTCCGGGTCAGCGTGACATCATAGCCATCCTTGGTCCCGTCCCGGTCCATCGATGTGACGAGCAACTCTCCAGCGCCCAGTTTTGCGAGCTGCATGGCATGGGCCACGGCATCGATCCCGGTTCCCCGGCGTCCGCCATGGGTGAAAATCTCCCAGCCGGATGATGTCTGCCGCGCATCGATTGACCCGACCACGCATTGGCTCCCGAACCGCTCGGCCATATCTCTGACCAGTTCTGGCCGCGCCACGGCAGCGCTGTTTACGGCCACCTTGTCGGCCCCAGCCAGCAGCAGTCTGCGGGCGTCTTCGGGGGTCCGGACACCACCGCCGACGGTGAAGGGCATGAAGCAGACCGCTGCGGTGCGCTCGACAATATGGAGCAATGTATCGCGCTCTTCATGGCTGGCCGTGATGTCGAGAAAGCATAACTCATCGGCCTCGGCGGCATCGTAAACCCGAGCTTGTTCGACCGGATCGCCGGCATCCGCGAGATCGACGAAGTTTACGCCTTTTACCACCCGGCCATTGGCGACATCGAGACAGGGTATGATGCGTTTGCGGACAGTCATCGATCGGCGAGGGCAAGCGCAGTGGCGAGATCCAGCGTTCCATCATAGAGCGCCCGGCCCGTGATTACGCCTTCGATCCCGGCATCGGCATGGATATTGAGCGCATGGATATCGGCGATGCCTTTGACGCCGCCCGACGCGATGACCGGGATATCTGTGGCATTCGCCAGGTCCACCGTGGCTTCGATATTGCAGCCCTTGAGCAATCCATCGCGCCCGACATCGGTGAACAGCAGCGATGCAACCCCGGCATCTTCGAACCGCCGAGCCATGTCGATCACGCTGACCTCGGATGTCTCTGCCCAGCCCTGTGTGGCAACGAAGCCACCTTTGGCGTCCACCGCAACGACAATGCCGCCGGGAAATTCGCGGGCCATGTCTTTCACAAAGTCCGGGTCGGTGAGCGCTGCCGTGCCGATAACAATCCGGGCGACTCCACGATCGAACCAGCCTTCGACATCATCGCGCGAGCGAATTCCGCCGCCCAGCTGCACATAGCCGGGAAAGCTGGTGACGATGGATTTGACGGCATCTGCATTGCGCGCTTCACCAGCAAAGGCGCCGTCCAGGTCAACGACATGGACATGCTCCGCGCCGGCTTCGGCGAATAGGCGGGCCTGGTCAGCGGGGTCGTCGCCATAGATTGTGGCCCGATCCATATCGCCCTCCGCGAGACGCACCACCTGGCCATCTTTCAGGTCGATTGCTGGGAATACGATCAAGCTCATGGCGTCCACTCCAGAAATCGGGACAGGAAATCCAGGCCGTATTTCTGGCTCTTTTCCGGGTGAAATTGAACCCCGATAATCGTGTCTCGACCAATCGCGGCAGTCACCGGGCCACCATGGTCAGTTATGGCATAGCCCGTCGCGGGTTCAGTCAGCGCGACATGATAGCCGTGAAGGAAATAGGCCTCTCCCGGTTCGACGAGCGGAGGACTGCCGTGCGGCGTAACATCATTCCAGCCCATATGCGGGATCTTGAGCTGCTGATTTTTGCTGGCCAAGGGCTTCACAGTCCCACCGATCCAGCCCAGCCCGTCAAACACCCCATGTTCCTCGCCGCGATCCGCGAGCAACTGCATTCCGACACAAATGCCCAGAAATGGCCGCGCTCGATCGATCGCCGCGCTGTGAAGCGCGTCAATCATGCCGGGCAGGCCAGACAGTCCATCCATACAGGCTGCAAAGGCACCGACACCGGGTAAGACGATCCGATCCGCGTCGTTCACCGCACTCGCATCAGCTGTCACTTCGACGGCCGTGGCTCCTGCGGCCATCAGGGCATTATACACTGATCGCAAATTGCCCGCGCCATAGTCGATAAGCGCTATGCGCTCCGCCATTAGCCGAGCGTGCCTTTGGTTGAGGGAATCGCGCCTTCTTTGCGCGGATCAATTTCCACGGCATCGCGCAGCGCGCGGGCCAGACCCTTGAAAATGCTTTCGCAGATATGGTGATTATTATCGCCATACAGCGTTTCGATGTGCAGCGTGATGCCCGCCGATCCGGCAAAGCTGTGGAACCAGTGCTGGATCAGCTCGGTATCCATTTCGCCGAGCCGTTCCTGGCTGAAACCCGAATTCCACACCAGATAGGGTCGACCGGAAATATCGAGCGCAACCCGCGATAGTGTCTCGTCCATCGGTGAATAGGCTGTGCCATAGCGGCGGATGCCGGCCTTGTCGCCAAGCGCTTTGGCGACCGCTTCGCCCAGCGCAATCGCGCTGTCCTCGGTTGTGTGATGCTGGTCGACATGCAGGTCGCCATCGACCTTGAGATCAACATCGATCAGCGAATGGCGGGAGAGCTGCTCGATCATATGGTCAAGAAATCCGATACCGGTTGAAACGGTATAGCTGCCTGTTCCATCGAGATTGATCTCGACGGCAATATCGGTCTCGCCGGTCTTGCGGGCTATCGTAGCGGTGCGCATCGCGCCGCTATAGCCGATACGGCGGATCAGACAATCATTCAGATGGGCAAAACGGCGCAAGCCGGGGCTGGACGGATCGTGCATGGCCGTGCAACGCATTTTCCGCGCGCCATTTCGCCGCCCAGGAGAAGATTGAGAATGACGGAAATCCACGGCACCTGTGACGATCGCTTTGCGCCGGTCAAAGCCATGTTCGAGAGTAATTTTGCAAGCGGCAAAGAAGTCGGCGCGTCAGTTGCGGCCAGCTATCAGGGCGAGATGGTCGTCGATCTTTGGGGCGGCCATGCCGATGCCGCGAAAACCAAGCCTTGGGAAGAAGATACGATCATCAATGTCTGGTCGTCGACCAAAACGATGGCTGCCATGTCCATGTTATTGTTGGCGGATCGCGGGGATGTCGACCTGCACGCTCCCGTCGCGCGCTATTGGCCGGAATTCGCGCAGAACGGGAAGGAGGGGGTCGAGGTCCGCCATTTTCTCAGCCATTCGGCTGGCCTTTCCGGGATGGATGATCTTGTTGAAGGCGCGGCGCTCTATGACTGGGACCGTGTCGTTGGGGCGTTGGCGCAACAGACGCCCTGGTGGGAGCCGGGTAGCAAGTCCGGTTATCACGCGATCACCCAGGGCCATCTGATCGGCGAAGTGATCCGCCGGGTAACGGGCCAGACGGCAGGCGAGTTCTTCCGGAGTGAAATTGCTGGACCGCTCGATGCGGATTTTCATATCGGAACGGATGCAACGCTTGACGATCGTATTGCCGAGCTCATCCCGCCCACCACTCTGGTTGAATCGAACGATGATGGATCGATTGCATCGCGGACCTTTCGTAGCCCGAAAATCGACATTGCCGAAACAACCATGCGCGGCTGGCGCGATGCAGAGATTCCGGCGGCCAATGGCCATGGCAATGCGCGCAGTATTGTCCGGATTCAGACGGCCATGGCGAATGACGGATCGGCTTTTGGCAAGCGCATCATGTCGGAAAAAGGCCCTGAGCGGATTTTCGAGGAACAGACCAACGGGATGGACCTGGTTCTGGGAATGCCGATCCGTTTCGGTATGGGCTATGGCCTCAAAAATGACATGATGCCGCTTGGGCCGAGCCAGAACTACTGTTTCTGGGGCGGCTATGGTGGATCGCTCGTCTTTGTCGATCGCGATACCGGGCTGTGCCTGTCCTATGTGATGAATCGCATGGATAGCGCGTTGATGGGCGATATGCGGGGCATCTCCATGGTCTTCGCCGCCTATCAGGCGCTCGCCTAATTGGTGCGAATGATGGCCCACCAGCCCAATCACCGTCGCCATGGTGGAAAATCTGCGAAACAAATATTGACCCTGCGGCTCCAGCCGTTCACCAAACCTGTATGACGGATGACACCCCAGATAGTCTGATTCCTTATGACGAGATCGTGCAGGAGGCGCTTCGCGCCGTTGTCGGTCGCGTATTGAGTGAGGTCGGCGAAGCGGGGGATCTTCCCGGCGAGCATCATTTTTACATCACGTTCAAGACCCGAGCTCCGGGGGTCGATATTCCCGGCCATCTGCTGGAACGCTTTCCCGACGAAATGACGATTGTCCTGCAGAAGCGTTTCTGGGATCTGACTGTCGACGAAGAGGGTTTTTCAGTTGGGCTGAGCTTCAATCAGGTGCCGTCCACGCTGGTAGTGCCCTTTGCTGCGATTACCGGATTTGTCGATCCAGCGGTGAATTTCGCCCTCCAATTCCAGGCGCAGGGCAAAGAATCCGGCCCTGCCGACCATGCCGAAAATGATCCCCCGGCCGTTGAGCCCGTCGAAGACGGATCGAACGTCGTCGCGGTTGATTTCAAACGCAAAAAATAGAGGTCGCGCCTCCTTATCGAGTTCCGGCCGAACCATAGGAACCAGATATTCCATGACCCAGGACACCCGCACTGAAACTGATTCCATCGGCCCGATCGAAGTGCCGATCGATGCCTATTGGGGCGCGCAGACGCAGCGCAGCCTTCAGAATTTCCCCTTCGGCCCTGAAGAGCGCATGCCGATCGGCATTGTCCATGCCCAGGCAGCGGTTAAACAAGCGGCAGCGCGGGTGAACAAGAAGCATGGCCTAGATGCTGGCATTGCCGATGCAATTGAAGCGGCAGCAACCGCGGTCCGCGATGGCAAGCATGACGGCGAATTTCCGCTGACCATCTTTCAGACAGGCTCCGGCACCCAGACCAATATGAATGTGAACGAGGTGATTGCCGGGATCGGCAATGAGGCGCTTGCCGGCACGCGCGGGGGCAAGGAACCGGTTCACCCCAATGATCATGTGAACATGTCGCAAAGCTCCAATGATAGCTTCCCGACCGCGCTCCATGTTTCAACGGCGCTCGCAACGCGTGATGCACTGCTGCCCGCAATCGACATCTTGATCGCATCGCTCACCGCCAAGGCCGAAGCCTGGGACGATATCGTCAAGATCGGGCGGACGCATACCCAGGACGCGACCCCGCTCACGCTGGGCCAGGAATTTTCCGGCTATGCGGCCCAGCTGATCAGCTGCAAGGCGCGGATCGAAGGCGCGCTAATGGGTAATATTGCCAAGCTCGCTATCGGTGGAACAGCGGTTGGCACAGGGCTTAACGCGCCGGAGGGCTGGTCGGAGGATATGGCGGCAGCGATCAGCGATATCACCGGTCTCACGTTCGAAAGCGCAGACAATAAATTTGAACAGCTTGCCGCCAAGGACGGGCTCGTCTTCTTCTCCGGCGCGCTGAACACGCTGGCTGTGGCGCTCAACAAGATCGCCAATGACATCCGTTTCCTAGGCTCTGGCCCGCGCTCTGGCCTGGGTGAGTTATCGCTTCCGGCAAATGAACCGGGCAGCTCGATCATGCCGGGCAAAGTCAATCCAACCCAGTGCGAGATGATGACGATGGTCGCCGGACAAGTCATCGGCAACCATCAGGCAGTGACCGTGGGCGGGATGCAGGGGCATTTCGAGCTCAATGTCTTCATGCCACTTATCGGTGCCAATGTGCTGCGGTCGATAGCCCTGCTCTCGACCGGCATGACCGGATTTGCCGAACGCTGTGTCGATGGCATTGAAGCGAATGAAGATCAGATCAAATCATTGGTTGACCGGTCGCTGATGCTGGTCACCGCGCTGGCACCGGAAATCGGCTATGACAATGCCGCCAAGATCGCCAAACATGCGCACCAGAACGGCCAGACGCTGAAAGAAGCGGGTCTTGATCTTGGCCTGGTCGATGAAGAGACGTTTGATCGCGTTGTGCGCCCGGAAAACATGATCGGCCGTTAGCGCCGTTCCGGCAGAATTAGCGCCGGCGGGCGAACGACACGGATCCGCGTGCCAGGCCCGAATTGCCTAGCCGCTCATTCTCTCCTATCGCACCCGAAAGGGGGCTCATTATCGCACAATCCGGTTCATCGCGGACGCTGTCCCGCCGTTCGTTCCTGTCGCGCGTTGTCGGTGGCACGACGTTAGCGGTCGGCGCCGGGAGCGTTGTAACCGGCTGCAAGGATCCAGAGGGAGATGGTGCCCAGGCCGGCTTGACCGATTGCGATGGTGGCCCGAACGCAGATCCTGCTGGTGGTGGCAGAACCGGCGGTAACACGGGCGTTAGCGACAGCGATGGTGGGGCCAATGCCGATCCAGCAGGGTGCGGCAATGGAGAGGGCCCGATCACTGACAGCGATCGTGGCCGTTTTGCCGATCCGGTCGCACAGGGACGCGGTACAGAGCGACAAACGGATCGCGACGTCGGGTTCGGTGCCGATCCGATAGGTCGCGGCACGGGTGAGCCGACGGCCAGCAGCATTGACGACGGTGACAGCAAATGACGGCGGACACAGACGTACCCGCTGTTGAGGCATCGACTGTCGAGGAAGCCCGGACAGCAAGCCGTATCCAAGGCTTCGACATAGCCCGCGCCTTGGCGATTTTCGGCATGATTACTGTCAATTATCGGGCGACTTTCCCGGTGACGGTGGATGGTCCGGCCTGGCTCGAATGGATGGCCGGCCAGGTAAATGGCCGCGCCGCTGCGCTATTCGTGTTTCTTGCAGGTATCGGCATATCGCTTCTGTCGCGACGCGGTCGATTGTCCGATGACGCCGATCTCATCCGTGCGGATCGGATGAACCTGTTGCGGCGATCGCTGTTCCTGCTCGTGATTGGCTTTTGGTTTCGCCAATATTGGGAATATGACATTCTCCATTTTTACGGCGTCTATCTGTTGATCGCCGCCGCGATCCTGACAACGTCGAATCGCGCGCTGCTGATCTTCACGCTGCTGGCGACGATTGTCTTTCCCTTTCTGTATTATATCCTGCCCGAACAATTGGGCATTACCTTCTGGGCAACGACCAACGCATTCACACCGCGAGAGATACTGATCGACCTGTTCTTCCAGGGTTATCATCCAGTGATGCCTTGGGTCGCGTTCATGCTGGTCGGCATGATGATCGGGCGGCTGGAATTGACTGACGCGTCGGTTCGGCGGCGGCTGCTGATTTGGGGTGTCGCGATCGCCCTGTCAGCCGAAGCAATCGCCTATCTCTTTCTCAATATGGGCACTTTCAAACTCATGGAGGATATCTTCCCGATGCTCGATCTGGAAGAGGCGTCGGTGTCGCTGGACAGCGCGCCCTATCCGCCGATGCCGCTCTTCGTGGCAGTCGGTGCCGGCTGGGCGATGGCGATTGTGTCCCTATGTCTGAGCTTTGGCGAGCGGTTTGCCGACCGCCGTTGGATCATGCCACTGGTCCATACCGGGCAGCTCGCACTGACGATCTACATCATCCACGGTACGATCGGGATTTGGGCGGTTGAATGGGCCGGGGTCAAACCGTCGCGGACGCTGGGCTGGGTGATCGGTTATTCGGCGATACTCTATTCCATTCTCATCCTGCTTTCGACGCTGTGGCGACGCAAGTTCGATCGCGGGCCGGTCGAAGCCATTATGCGGCGGCTAACCGATAGCTGGCGGAGCGAAATCAATCCGGTGCCGCCTGAGGAAGCGAAAGCCGCCTAGAGCGCGCCTTGCCACTCGCGAATGGCATCAATCGGCCAAACCAGCATCACGACATTCAGTGTCAGATTGTCGCGGATCATCCAGAGTGTGAATAGCTCGAAGGCGATTGCAATTGCGACGGTTGGCCAAAGGCCAATGCGCCGGGCGATCAGGAAGCCGATTGCCATCCAGCCAATATCGGCAACGGAATTGATGATGGCATCGCCGGAATAGCCAAAGGCCGCCGTCGCTTCACGATAGCGGTTGATGATGATCGGCGAATTTTCGAGCACTTCCCAACCCGCTTCAAGCGCGACGGCAAGGCACAGCCACAGACCGACCGGTCGATTGCGGAGGAGGAGCCAGCCCAGTCCGCAAAAGATAAATCCATGGATGATATGGCTGGGCGTGTACCAGTCGGCGATATGCTGGCTGTTGTCGGGTCCGTGCACCGTCCCGACCCAGAGTTTGACCTGACCGCATTCGCAAATCGGATTGCGGCCCATGAAATATAGAATCGCAGCGGCAACCACCACAATGGCGGTCGCGAAGATCCAATATTGGCGTCCGATATCCCCCTCCCATCTTGACCTTCAGGCGCGCTTGCGCGAACCGGTCCCATGGCCGATCCGATACAGCTGCAGCGCCGCGGGCTCCTTTATGTCCTTTCATCGCCGAGTGGCGCGGGCAAGTCCACCATCGCGCGCATGCTGTTGGAGGGCGATTCAGAGATTTCGCTGTCCGTGTCCGCTACGACGCGGCCGATCCGCGACGGCGAAACGGATGGCGAGCATTATCACTTTGTCGACAATGACGAGTTTGACCGGCTGGTCGCCGATGATGCCTTCCTCGAATGGGCGCATGTTTTCGATCGCCGCTATGGAACGCTGAAATCTCAGGTGACGCGCAAACTAGATGACGGGCGCGATGTGTTGCTCGACATTGACTGGCAGGGCACGCAGCAACTCAAACAGGTCGATCCCGATATCGTACGGGTCTTCATACTGCCGCCATCAATGGACGAACTGGAACGCCGACTGCGCGGGCGCGGCACCGATAGCGACGAAGTAATCGCTGGCCGGATGGAGCGGGCGGCGGCCGAGATCAGCCATTGGGCGGAATATGATTATGTGCTCGTGAATGACGATGCGGATGTCTGCGCCGAGCGGGCCAAAGGCATCCTCCAATCCGAACGGTTGCGCCGTAACCGCCGCACCGGGCTGGTCGATTTTGTCCGGACGCTGATCGGATAGACAAGGACCCGGGCTTTTCATCGCGTCACGACCGGCCTAGCTTCGCCTCCAGATCAGGGGAGGTCATTCATGTTCAAAGTCATTCCAGGGGCATTCGTTGCGGCGATCGCCATGTTCCTTCTGGGGTTCATTTTCTTCGCAACACCGCTGTCCAATATTCATCTGGGCGGGCTTGGTGACGCCGAAGCCGCTGCGGTGCAAACGGCGCTGGCGGCGAACATGCCGGCTGATGGCGCGGGGACTTATGCCATCCCCGAACCCTCGGTCTCGGCATCGCAAAGCGAGCTCTATGCGCGCGGTCCGATCGCCATGGTCCATTATAATCCCAACGGCTTTGCGATCGGCGATACCGGCGCGTTGGTCAGCGGATTTGTCCATATGCTGTTCGTTGCGCTGTTGCTTGGTGCGGCGCTCTATTCGCTGGCGGGCCATGTGCGCGATTTCGGCGCGCGGCTGTCGATCACGATATTGTTTGCCTTGTCGGTGTCGGCTTTCACCTTGCTGAGCGATCCGATCTGGTATCACCAGGATTGGACGCACCACATCTACCGCTTTGTCGCCAACACTATCATGTATGTGGTCGCTGGTGCGATCATCGCGCGCTGGTTCCTGCCCAAAGATGTCGACAGCGACGATCGCTTCGGAGAGGAGTAGCGGCAGCACGCCCGTGCCGGGCTAATCTCCGGCTTCGAGCAACCGGATGAAGCGCATGCCGGCACTGAACTCGCGTCGGCGTGCGTCGCGGGTGGCGATGGCGTCTTCGTCCTCGCCCCATTGGCTCGCCTGCCAGTCTTCGTCGATTCGCGTTGCTGACCAGATCACATCCTCGTCAAAGGCGTTCTCGACCAGTGCGAGAGCCGCGACCAGCGAACCGCCAATGCGCACGATCGGAGAAAGCCCGGCGAGGTGGAAGGGGCCGTAGATTTCGGTCGCCGCGCGCAGTCGTTCGACGGTCGGTGCCGGTTGAGGCCGATGGACGATGCCGGTTGTTGTCTCGAACCCGATATCGAAGCGTTTCTGCGCCCATTCGAGCAACGGATCCCAGGCCGCGCATTGCCTGGCGACCAGTTCGGTCGGGCTGTCCGCGCGATAGCAGAGGAGATCAGTCTCGCCATATTCGGCGAGTTCGGCCGCAAAGCTCTGGTGGTTCGGATGCACGCGATCGATGGCCGCATTGGCAAGGCCGGTGAGCGGCATAGCCGCTGGATCGATTTTTTCTTCCTGCCCCGCCCATTCAGCAGCAATGGCATCGGCCAGCTTGCGCGCCGGCACCGCCAGCGATTTGCGGGCGGGTGTTTTTACCGTCCGGCCGTCAAGGGCCACGGTCCAGCCATCGCTGCTGCGCGTTGCATCGGCATTCTCATAGAATCTCTTCATTCTTCAGGCGGGCTCTTCCATCGCTGGGCCAGGATTGTTGGCAGCACCAAGGCTTCGAACAGGCCGAATGCGAATAGCGGGATGCCGAGCATCGGCCAACCGCCTTCGCGCAGGATATCTCCGCCCCATACCCACATGCCAATGATCATCACGATGATCCCGGTAAAGCGCAGCAATTGCAGGGTCTGGAAACGCGATTTGGCCAGGCGTTCGCGATCTTCGGGGGTCATGACAGTTCCTTCAGCACGGCCGGTATATCGATCGGCCGGTCGATGACGATATCGGCGCCGGCTGCTTCCAGCTCATGCGCGTCATGATAGCCCCAGGATACTCCAACCGCCAACATGTCCGCAGATCGCGCCATAGCCATATCGAAGGTGGTGTCGCCGATCATGGCACTGGATGCGGCGGTTGCACCGGCCTCGGCCATACAGGCCTCCAGCATGGCGGGATGGGGTTTGGAGGGATGCCTGTCGGCGGTGTGCAGGGTGACAAAACGATCGGTGAGGTCATGTGCTTCGAGTACGAATTTCAGCCCGCGATCAGATTTGCCGGTGGCGACACCCAATAACCAGCCCTCGCTATCGAGCGTCGAAATGACTTCGCCAATGCCGTCATAAAGCGGCTCATGGACACTGCCCGCGGTGCGCATCTCAAAAAACGCATCCTTATAATCCTCGGCCAACGATTGATGGCGATCATGATCGGCATCGGGCAGCAGATTTTGCATCGCTTCGACGAGACTCAGACCGACCACGCGGCGGGTCTGCTCCCGGAGTGGCGGCGTCAGTCCAGCGCGTTCAAATGCACTCTCCATGGCCATGCATATGTTGGCCTGGCTGTCGACGAGTGTTCCGTCGCAATCGAAGATGGCCAGCCGATTGCTCATTTGCGGCCACGGTCTCCGCGCGACCGTCGTTCGCCACGGCGTGCTCTCCGGCGGTCCTTGGCATGGGCTTTCGCGGCGCGTTTCTGAGCCTGTTTGGGATCCTCGGGCGGATCTTCGGCAAAGGCTGCGTCGCCCAGCTCCGGTGAAAAGCCCAGCGCGTCGAGGCTGTTCGCGAAATGCTCTGGAAGTTCTGCGGTTACATCAAGCTGCTTACCGTCCGGATGGGGCAGGCGCAGGCGGCGCGCGTGGAGATGGAGCTTGCGACTGATCCCGCCGGTCAGGAAAGCATCAGCGCCGCCATATTTGCCGTCGCCGACAATCGGATGGCCGATCGCTGCCATATGGACACGCAGCTGGTGCGTCCGCCCGGTATAGGGCTGGAGCGCGACGAACGCTGCCCGGTTTCCGGCGCGTTCGATAACCTGGTAGCGGGTCTTGGACGGCTGGCCTTCATCGAAGACGTGCATTTTCTCGCCACCGGTTCCCGGCTGCTTGGCGAGCGGCAGATCGATTACCCCGTCCTCGATTTCAGGCACGCCCATTACGATCGCCCAGTAAATCTTGGTTGCGCGGCGCGATGAGAATGTCTTGGAGAAAAAGGCGGCAGCGCGCGGTGTTCGCGCGACGAGCAGTACGCCGCTGGTATCCTTGTCGAGCCGGTGAACCAGCTTGGGGCGTCCATCGGCTTCATATTGTAGCGCGTCGAGAAGCCCGTCGACATGATCCTTGGTCTTGGTGCCACCTTGCGTTGCGAGGCCCGGCGGCTTGTTGATCACCAACGCGCTCTTGTCGCGGTGGAAATCCAGCGTCCGCGCATAGTCGATCTGATCCTGGCTCAGCGGTGGGCGTTCCTTTTTGGGGCGTTGCGATTTGGGCGCTTCGGCTGGGGGGACGCGGATGACTTGCCCCGTCTCGATCCGGTCGCCCGGAGCGGCGCGCTTGCCGTCCAACCGAAGCTGACCGGTGCGCGACCAGCGCGAGACGATGTTGAAGGTCGCATCGGGCAAGTTGCGCTTGAACCAGCGGTCGAGCCGGATCCCGTCATCCTCTGCATCGACCGTAAACTGGCGCACATTATCGCTGAACGTCTTGGTCATGCGGCCACCCTGACAATCCAAAGCCCGACAAACAATGCGAAGACCGATGCAACAACCGAGACCAGTGCATAAGCGCCTGCAGTGCCGATCGCACCGCGTTCAATCATATTCACGGTTTCAAGGCTGAACGCCGAAAAGGTCGTAAAGCCGCCGAGGATTCCAACACCCAGGAACAATCGCCACCCTTCTGCGCCACTGCCGAAGCGGGCAAGCAATCCGGCCAAAACCCCCATTGCCAGCCCGCCAATAATATTGGCGGTCAAGGTGCCCCAGGGGAATGCCGGTCCAAACTGATGCAATGTCCATCGGCCAAGCAGGAAGCGTAATCCTGCACCAATGGCGCCGCCCGCCATGACGATAAGAAGATGGGGCATCGCCGCCCTCTACCGGAGTCGGGCGGATTGGGCTAGCCGCTGCGGCTGCTTAAGTTCCGTTGCTGACGACCACGTCCACGGTCGTGCCGCCACCGCGCAGCGGCGCAAAGACCAGATAGAAAGCCGCTTCATCGCGTTCGCGAAATCCGCCGAGCACATTATTGTCATGACGCAGCTGATGTTCGGCGGAGAAGCCTGATCGGATGGCCCGCGTATAATACCAATTGATCAGATGCTCCATCGGTACGCGGGTCCGAAAACTCACGACCCGCATGCGACAATGATCCTGATTATATCCCGAGGCTTCGATCACCTCCGCGCCGGAATAGATAGAAAAGGCGCGCGGTAGGGTTGCGGCCCATTCAATGCCATATTGCATCGTGCCGCTGCAGCTGTTGACGGCAGGATCGCCGGCCTGTCGCTGCGCCATCGCGCCTTGTGTGGTCTGGCCCTGGGCTGCGCTGCGACCGTTACCATCCTGAACGGCAACCGGCGTAGGTGCAGTCAGGAGCCGCCCGCCGCTGATCGCATCCTGTGCATCCTGCATGGTATCGAGAGTTTCCGGGATAGGCGCGCTGCTTACTACATTTCCAGGCAGCGCTGCATTCTGGTTGGATTGGCCGGACAGGTCCTGATCGACCATGATTTGGTCTTCCAGCGCAACGGTCAGCGCGGGGTCGCTATTATCGGCTTCCCCAAGCAGCGCCTCATCCATTGCATCGGTATCGGAGGTGGTGCCACCTGTGCCACATGCGGCCAAGCTGAAGGCCAGGGCAATGGCTCCAGCCGTCATCGAGAATTGCTTAGCCACCATGATACTCAGCTCCTGTTCGGAAACGCCGGATTTTCGCGGCCAAACCTTACCAAAGCGTGCACGAACATGGTGAATCGCGAACAATTTACTGCAGATTCACCATCTTTTCGGGACGCTGTTGGAAAGGCTCTAGCCTTCGACTCCGGCAATCACGGTTACATTGGTACCGCGCCCTTCAATGACAGTCGCGGTAATCTGTACACCGCCATTGCCGTCATCGCGCTCGGCAACCAGCATCTGGCTTTGGCCCATATCCATGGTCGCGGCGATAGAATAGCCTGATCCCTCAAGAGCATTGCGATAAAAGCCGATGACGTCGCCCGGGCTGTCATTTGTCTGGAAGCTTGAAATCTGTCCCGATCCGCCATCGCGGGCCGTAGTATTGAGGTTTAATCCCTCACGCGAGGTGGCGCCGGGATAGGGTGGCACACCGCCGACTGCGGTTGTGTCGAGGGTACCGGTTGTAATGGTCGTTTCTCCCTCTTCGCTGCGATAGGTGGTGGTCCCATCCCCACCGCGCTCGACGACCACTTCCTCACCATCCGGTCCGGTATAAACTGTTTCCTCCGATCCGCCGCACGCGGCGAGCGAAACCAATGAAATTCCCAGGATTGTCGCTTTTAGATCCATATTTACCTCCCCAACTGACAGGGCGGTTATCGCACAATCGCCTTGAAGCGCAAACCGACGTGACCTATATCGTTAATACAGTAGATTTTCACCAGCGACAGGGAATGTCAGGATGCTCAACATTGTTTCGCTTCTTATCGGGCTCGTTGCGGCCGTTATGGCCCTGGTCGGCCTGATCCCATTGCTGGGATGGGTGAATTGGCTGATGCTGCCAGTTGCGTTTGTCGGTCTTGTTGTCGGCATGTTGTCGGACAGCAATCTTGGCCGAAATCTCTGCATTGTCGTGGCGATCGTAGGCGGCCTGCGCCTGATGCTCGGCGGCGGATTTATCTAACGCTTAGCCAAAGCCCTTGCCGGCATCACGCGGTTTGTGCCGAATGAGCCGCGACGTTTCGACCGCCGCCTGGCGGTGCTTCACGGCTTGCTGATAGACCGGATCGGTCACCATTTCGAGAAATGCACCCGCTGTTGGGTAGAGCGCGACAAACGCTGTGTCCCAATGTTCGTCTTCCGGCCCGATCAAGATTGATTGCGGCTCGCCCGACCAGATCACCGTCCCGCCGACCCGCTCAAAGACCGGGCCGCTATCCTGTCCGTAGAGTGCATAGGCCTCTGCGCCTGACAGGCCTTTGCCGGCTTGCTCATGATCGTCCGGATAGGCTGCGTGTTCGCGGAATCGCACAAGATTGAGCATCGCCACCGGCTGATCGCGATCGAGCGCCTTAAAAGCCTCAAAATTGGGACGGCTCGGGTCGATATAGCTTTCATCTGTCATGGCCCGAACGTTGCCCGGGACAGCTTCGCCGTCAAGGTCAAAGCCGTCAGGCGCTCGGCCTACCCATCCGACAACAGTTATGTTATAGTATTACATTCAAAGAACGAAGGAAGACACTAACGAGGGAGAAGATCATGCCACGATATGTTGCTCCACCCGATACCGAGCCGATGCGCGAAATGAACACAACGCCGCTCATCGATGTGATGCTGGTGCTCCTCGTCATGTTTCTGATCGCATTGCCCGCGCTGACCCATAAAGTACCGCTCAACATTCCGCCGCCTGGGCCGGCCGATGGCGCACCGCCGCCAATCCATAGCTTGGGCATCAGCCCGACCGGGTCACTGTCATGGGACGGTCGGATGCTTCCAGCGAGTGCGCTTCGGGATCGATTGGACGCAATGGTGGCTGATCCTGCCTATCCCCGTCTCGAAATCGCAGCCCATGCGGAGGCGCCTTATGGGCGCGTCGATGAAATTCTCGCGGAAATCAATCGCGCGGGCGTGACTCAGGTCGGTTTCACTGGCAATTCAGTTTTTGCGAACGCCTATTGATCTGTCGCGCACCGCTTGCGTGCCGAAACGAAAAGCGCCAGAAGCCGTGCTATGGGAAAAGCACGATGGATTGCCGCCGCTGCGGCGGGCACGGCCGCGGTTGCCGCCGCAGCCTATTATCTCAATGAGCGCAATAGCGAGAAGCCGGACTATGATCTCCTGATCGACGAAGGGCGTTTTGCATTGCGGGCCTATCCGGCAATGATGATGGCAGAGACTGTCCAACAGGGTCAGCGCGAAACCGCCCTGGGTAACGGCTTTCGGGTGCTTGCGGATTATATATTTGCCCGGTCTCGTCCGGGTCGAAAGATCGCGATGACGTCTCCGGTGATGAGTGAACGCGCCGTAACAGATGGCGAATGGCGGACGCGCTTCGTGATGCCGGCCAAGCTGCATAAGTCAGATCTTCCAGAACCAGCACCCGGGGTCACGCTGGCCGAACAGCCTGCGCGCAAGGTGGCGGCAATACGATTTTCTGGCAGTGCCGATGATGAAATGCTGGCCGAGAATGAAGCGAGCTTGCGCGAATGGATGGCCGCGAACAGCCTGGAACCGGCTGGCGACGCCGAATATGCCTTTTACAACTCACCCTTCATCCCTGGACCGATGCGTCGCAATGAGGTCCTGATTCCCGTCGCCTAGCTAGCGCTTCTTTGCACGGCGGAATGCTACATTGCCGGCGATAATGATTATTGCAGCGGTGAACAGGAAGCCGGTGAAGCCGCCGATCATTACCCCGACAGCGATGCCAAATATGACGGCACCGATGCCAATTGATCCGGCTGACGGGCCTTCGCCCTTGCTGTTCATTCGGCCGTCGAAAAATCCTTCAAAACCGTCCGCCGGTGTATTGCCTTCGTCTTGCAAGCGCGGCCGATCGGAGCGAGCGGGCGCCAGCGCCTCCATCACAGGAAGAGCGGAGGCAGTTTCTTGCGGCCCAGGCTGCATATCGCACGCTTGCTTCGGTGGCAGATTGGTCTGCGTCTCCAGCACGATGAGCTTTCGCCCGCGTTCGATCACTCGATATTGTGTTGGCGGTGCATCCACGGTTTTCTCCGCCGCCCGGTCTAGGCGGACTTGGGCGGCAGGAAAAGGCTAGGCCAGCGATCGGCCGAACATTATTCGCAGCGGGAATCGCTACGATCGATCTCGCGGCCAATAAGTGCACCGGCAGCGCCACCAACAATCGTGCCGACAGTGCGGTCGCGGCCGCCATCAATTTCGCGGCCGACCAGCGCCCCGGCAACCCCGCCAATGAGCAGTCCGACAGTGCCGTCTTCGCGCCGACAACGATAGCGGCCATCATCATCGCGCCACACCCGACCTTGATAGCCCCGGTGATGGCCGCGGCGGTGATGGATCTGCTGGACCTGTGCGGCTTGAGCGCGATGGCCCCAGGCCGGAGCGTGGGCAGGTGGGCTGGCCAGTGCACCGACGGTCGTACCAGCGATTGCGGCGGTAGCTATCGCAAGGATCGGCATACGCATATTCTCTTCCTTTCAATCGGATTGTAGCAGACTGTATCAGCTTCAACGCGAAAGATCAGGCTTGGTTTCATGAACCTTAGACAACGCCCGAAAAACCGTATCAGTCCCGGATAATCGGTTCTGCAGGTGCGACAATGTGCACCTTTGCCAGCCTAATTTTGAGCAGCCCGCACAAAACGTTGCTCATTGCCGACGCGCCAAGTTTCGCCGCCATCGGTCGATACCTCCATGCGCGACTGGAACCGATTCTGCTCCACGGCATAGCGCGTGAAGCGCAGCATGATCGTCGTGCCATCGGCCATCGGCGTGTTCGGCGTGGTCCGCGTCTCGCTCGTATCCGGACCAATCATCCGCCACAAATGCCCATCGGGACCGACTGAACTCATCTCGATCTCATTCTGGGCAGGCCGGGCGAAGAACAAGATGCCGGATGCCTGGTTGAGCGACGGGATGGTGCTCATCCCGCTGACCACCCGGTCATTCACGACCCAGCCAAAGCGATACTGTCCGACAAAGCTCTGCGTAACCGCGCCGTCCGCGCCGATAAAGTCCGTCTCGACATCCCAGAGGCCGATAACATGGCGGAGCTGCTCCACTGCTTGCGGCGCGGGTTCGGGCGGTGTTGCAGGCGCCTGAGCCGCTACAGGAGCCACGGCAATGCCGCAGGCCAGCAGAGCTGCCATCCAGTTGCGCGTTCGCATAACCACTCTCCTCTTTACCCCGGGCTAGCGCATGATGCGTCAGCCGTTCCAACTTTTCCATGGTTATTCGACGAGTGCCACTATCTGCCGCCAATTGCGGATAGGCCGATACCGGATGTACGGTCCGGTATCATACCTCTGGCTAACGATTGTCCAGCTGCGGCCGTACGGCCTTCAGCCCCTTGTGCGTAATGCGATAGGGACTGCCGCCGCGGCTGATCACCAAGCGCCGCTGCTTCAGCTTTTTGAACACCGCCATGGTGCAATCGGAAAGCACATAGCCTTCGCGCGTGAAACAGGTGACCTTGATAATCCGACCGCGTTGGCCGTCTTCCCGGCTTTCATGGTCGTGCCGGATATGCCCGCCTTGGGCGAGTAAATGCAGCGTGCGCTGCTCATGCTTTGAAATATTCATTGGAAATTGTGACCCCGGCGCCGGACATTTGGCGCCCTGCTGAGGTGGACAGGCGCAGCAAAGCGCCGCCGCGCGCAATCGCGCCTGGCGGGGTGCTGCGAACCGACGGGTCACCGGGGCACGCCCCGGGCCGTCCATCAGCGGATTACAATCTCTTTCATAAAACACTCTGGTCGTGGTTATGCACGGCGCCGATAGCAGTATAGACTGGCTTTGCGCAATATCCCCTGCGCCACGCTGCAACCGGAGAGACTATCATGGCTGACAATGTCGCGATCATCACAGATTTCATTGCCGCCTGGTCGCGCCTCGATGCCGAAGAGCTGACCGGCTATTTCACCGAGACGGGCACCTATCACAATATGCCGGTCGGCCCGGTCAGCGGCCATGCCGCGCTCAAGCAATTCATCGCCGGGTTTATCGGCAACTGGACGCAAACCGATTGGGATGTCCTCACCATTATCGGTGAGGGCGATACCGTGATCGCCGAGCGGCTGGATCGCACCAAAGTGGGCGATATCGAGATTGATCTGCCCTGTTGCGGTGTCTTCGAAATGGAAGACGGCAAGATCGCTACCTGGCGCGACTATTTCGACATGGCGACCTATACCAACGCGCTCGGCGGTTAGTATCTTGGCTGGCTAACCTTCTTTCGAGGCGCAATGGATGCAGAGCGCCGCTTCCGGCCGGGCATCGAGCCGCTTGGGATTGATATCCCCGCCGCAGCGCACGCACACGCCATATTCGCCATCCTCGATCCGGGCGAGCGCGCGCTTTACCGAAACGATCTCCCGCGTCACCAGAAGGGCCTGCGCCTCGAGCGATTGATCATCCTCCATCTCGACCGCTTGCTCTGAGGAATCCGCATTGAGCGGCTCATCCAGATCGCGCTCAAGATGGGAAAAACGCGCTTCCAACTCGGCCAACTGGCTTTCGAGCCGGGTCCGAGAAGCGGTGGTGGAGGCGGCATTGGCGGTATTGGTCATCGGTGCATGGCTCCTGCTGAATCTGTCTGTCGGGAGCCATGCTAGGCGGCCAGCAGCCGATCGGCTTTGATTTAGCGCAAAGCCGCAAAACCGCATCGCTACTGGCAATCGCCGAGCCGATGGCGGGTCCGGCATGTCTTGCAGAGCTTCCCAAAGGCCGGTCGGTTTGGCCGGCTGCTATAATTGCGCTCCGGCCATCGCGGACAGTTGCGGCACCAGTGCCACTGATCGCTGGAATTGCGTCTGCGATAGGGCATGGCGTTCCTCTGCCTGGGGGGCAGCAGGATATCGTGCGCAGGATGTCTTCGCAGCGCGAACTGCATCCGGATCGGACAGAAATGCTGACCGGCGGATCGACCTCGAAATCTGTCGCGGATTGCGACATAGTCGGCGCGCATATGGGGGAGCCGCTTGTGGGGAAGCTGCTAAAATTCAAACGCACACGCCCGCGCAATCGCGAGCGCACCAGCTGGCATGGCGGGCACCAGGACCGCCCTGCTCGCCGCCGCAAGGCCGGGCTGTCGAACTGGCAAATGGGCGGCCTGTTTCTTGCGGTCTTCTCCAGCGTTTTCCTCCTTGTCTTTGTCGGCCTTGGCTGGTGGGACGATCGCACCGTCGACACTGCGCCCCAGTCCTTCCTGACCCCTGCGCCCAATGCGGTCACTCCGCCCAGTGCGGCCAATGCGGACAGCGCCGCTGCTGAACGCATAAGTTTCTCGATCTGCGGCATCGGGCAACGGATCAATTGCGTCGTCGATGGCGATACGATCTGGATGCGCGGCGAAAAGATCCGGTTGCTGGGCATCGATACGCCCGAGCTCTCCCCCTCTCGCTGCGCCGAGGAAGAACGGCTCGGCCAGGCCGCCAAGCGCCGGCTCCATGGCCTGCTCAACAGCGGCGTCGTAACCTTGGAGCGCGATGGCCGGGACCAGGACCGCTATGGCCGCCTCCTCCGCCGGGTCTATGTCGATGGCAATCCGGTCGGCCCGACCCTGATCCGCGAAGGCCTGGCGCGGCCCTACGGCAATGGCCGGCGTAGCTGGTGCTGACAGGCCGCCCGGCCATTTAACCGGATTTTGACCGGGCGGTGCTAGGCCGGTCCGCATGGACATGATGACCATCTCTGCCCTGGCTGTGCTCGCCCTTGTTGGCGGCTTTGTCGGGCTGTTTCTCTATCTTGGTCATCGCAGCGGCCGGGGAGACCTGATCGCGCCGCCCAGGGAATTCGGCAAGCGCGAATATGGCCAGCGGCCCCCAGGAAAACCAGCGTTACCGGTTGCACCCAAAACGATCACGCCGCCAAAGGAACGCGCGCCCGATCCCGTGCCGCCCGTCGCGGTGCCGGAGCAGAGGGCCGAGGAATTGGTCGCGGCCATCTCCGAACCCGCGCCCGAACCGGTACCTGCCGAAACCGATGGCGAGATCGCACCCGAATGGCGGCGCGATGCACCGTCCGGAAATGCACGGCTGAGCGAGGCCTGTTACACGGCCGAACAATATGCCGAGCGCGAGGTGAAAGCCCTGCTCCTCCAAAACCACCCCAACCGCGCCTTCACCCACGCCCGCCGCGCACTGAAATTATCGGATGACGAGGCGATGGATTTCGTCGAGCGCGTGGCGCGGGGATTGCGGGTTTAGGGGGCGCTTGCCCCGACCCAAACACCACCCGCTTACCCTGAGCCTGTCGAAGGGTTGTTCTTACCTTGGCCGTTGAAGAGAAGTGCAGCCCTTCGACAGGCTCAGGGCAACGGAGTTCTCAAAAACTCGTGATGCGGGCGTTGATGCCATAGGCGTCGCAAAAGGCTTTGAAGCTGTCGACGGCCTGGCTGTCGCCGTCGAACTGGGCGTGGAGCAGGGCGGCGGCGAGGCGGGGGACGTCTTCGGCCTCGACCGTGCAAAACCGCTCATAATCCGCATCGCCCATCATCCCCTCAACCAGCGGCCCGCCATCGCAGCAATCGATGACGAGATTGCCATTGTCATGCAGCTTGAGCCCCACCGACCGCCGATTGGGCCCCGGCTCCTTCGCCAGCTCCACCATCGCCCCGGGCGTAATCGAGACACCGTTCCACGATCTGGGCTTGGGTTTCCTGCGGCCAAACATGGGGGTGAGGATAGGGTGGTGACGGGGGGAAGGGAATGGGGGTGTGAAAGCTCGCACTAGCTGATGAAGGTTGAAGCAAAGTCGTGCTTTTAGCAGTCGCTCCAGCTGCGATACACTTCCAAACTCTGGTCAAACGGTAGGGGAATTGTGAGAGACCAGCGGGTGAATCCAACAAAAACCGAGAAATCTGTCGGATCTACCTGTGTACCGTTCAGGAGGAAGTGTAAGGTCGGACCTCCTGCGTCGGCGATTATTACAGGTCCGTTTGCTGTTTGATACAGACACCCTGGCGCGAAATCGTTAGCGATGCCTGCGGTTTCGTCTACGAGTATCGTTGGCTGTGGTAGCCTGAGTCTGGCTTCCATGTGCGTGCTAATTTCCTGAATCCCAAACCGGCGGCCATATTCCTGCTCAAATGGAATGAAGCTGGTGCGGCCAGAAGGAAAATCGACGACCAGTCCGATACTGTGATCGTCTCTCAATCCCCTATGTAGAAAATCGCCGGGTTCGGCGGATATAGGCAAGATGGCGTTCAGATCAGCGATGGGTAGCATGTTAGATCGACTTTTCCTTAGTCATCGCGAAAATCCGATCGCCCACATTTTGGGCAGCGAATCGGTACAATTCTCATCTTGCGACGATCTGCCTCGTCGCGATCCATCACCTCTTTAGAAAATCGATAGCCGCAGTTTAGACATTGGAAGTGCTTTTCCTGAGCCATGAGCTATCCCCTATTGGATGTCTTCAATCAATTCCGACCAGAACAGTTCCGAAGCCCCCTCAGGGTTCAGCTTCTTGTCGCGATCATGATACATAGAGAAAGAGCTGGATAGATATATCTTATAATCATCCGTTTCGGCACGAACTGAAAGACGGTAAGAGTTTGAATGTCCGGATGCCTGATCTGAATAGGAGATGGTGCGAGATCGATGATCTGACCCTACATAGATCGTGCATTCTGAGACTTTTTTCCCACCACGGTACAATGTAGCAGAGAACCGATCGTCCCCGGTTTCCCGCATACGGAAGTCAATTTCGTCGTTACGGGATTTTAGTGCTTCAAGAGAATTGCCAAAAAATTTCTTTATGTAATCATAGCTTTCGTCGACAAACTTGTCCTTATCCGCTTCGGAAAACTCTGATTTTATACGCAGGTTGGACGACCGAGGTTCGGGATCATTTGTTTTGCTGGTTTGATGGTTATCCATTTCTTCGGCTTGCTGGGGGTCACTGGTTTTGTGATCTTCCAACACCCGGCGAATTGATTGGACAACATCTAAGAACGCGTCGTCGGAGCTCGGCCATTTTGTAACTGGCTTGCCGTCAGTTGGCGCGACCAGCGTCCCAGCAAAAGGGGCACTTTGCCAATCGCATGGTCGAAGAATGACAGCGATTACTCGTGAGATTCCTTTCTCATGCTGATCCAGTGCCGCCAACATCTCTTTTTCATAGCAATAGTAAGAGTCTAGAAATTGCGGGCTAACGAGTAGAACGACAATGTCAGCATCCGAAAGATAGCTCGATATTACATCGTCAATCGCGTCTCCCGGTAACATCCTTCGATCATGCCAAACGGAAATAGCTTCGTCGCGCTTGAGCATTGAAAGATGGACTTCAAATTCATCTCTCAGCGCTTCGTCTTCATGGCTGTATGAGACAAAGACCGATGCCATTCAATCACCCCCTACTCCGCCGCTACGCCAGGCTTCTCGCCGAACATATCTTCGCCCTCGTCTTCGCCTTCGTCGTCGTTGGCTTTGCCCTTTTTGCGTTCGTCGAAGCTGTCCCAGACATGGTTCCAGTCGCCCTTGGTGGCGCCTTTGGAATATTCGGTGGCGCGCGTCTCAAAGAAGTTGGCGTGTTCGACGCCGTTCAATAGCGGCGCCAACCACGGCAGCGGGTGGTCGTCGATCATGTAGACGGCCGGCAGGCCGAGCTGGCCGAGGCGCCAATCGGCGATGTAGCGGATATAGCGTTTGATCTCCTTGGCCGTCATGCCGGGGACCGGGCCTTCGGAGAAAGCAAGGTCGATAAAGGCATCTTCGAGGCGCACCGTTTTCTGGCAGCAATCGATAATGTCTTCCTTCACCGCCTTGGTGAGGCAGCCGCGTTCTTCGCAAAAGGCGTGGAACATCTTGATGATGCCTTCGCAGTGCAGGCTTTCATCGCGGACCGACCAGCTGACGATCTGCCCCATGCCCTTCATCTTGTTGAAGCGCGGGAAGTTCATCAGCATTGCGAAGGAGGCGAACAGCTGCAGCCCTTCGGTAAAGCCGCCGAACATGGCGAGCGTCTTGGCGATATCCTCATCGGTATCGACGCCAAATTCGTTCAGATAATCATGCTTGGCCTTCATCTCCTCATATTCGAGGAACATCGAATATTCGCTTTCCGGCATGCCGATCGTGTCGAGCAGGTGCGAGTAAGCGGCAATGTGAACCGTCTCCATATTGGAGAAGGCGGTCAGCATCATCTTGACTTCGGTCGGCTTGAACACGCGGCCATATTTGTCGTGATAGCAATCCTGCACCTCGACATCAGCCTGGGTGAAGAAGCGGAAGATCTGGGTGAGGAGCGCGCGCTCATGATCGGTGAGCTTCTGTGCCCAGTCCCGGCAATCCTCGCCCAGCGGTACTTCTTCTGGCATCCAGTGAATCTGCTGCTGGCGTTTCCAGAAATCATAGGCCCAGGGATATTCGAACGGCTTGTACGTTTTACGGGCTTCGAGAAGGGACATATTCTACTTTCCTATGATGCGGGTTGGATTTGCGATGCCGCAACTGCTGCGTTCGCTGTTCGTGCGTTGAGATAGGCGTTCACCAAGAAATAGCCGCCAAGGAATATCGCGATCAACGCGATCCGGCTTGTGATTTTGCTGACGGGCCTCAGTTTGCGGATCAATTCCTCGGTCTCAGAATCGAGCTGCTGAGATTCGAGATACGAATGGGCCGCCCGTTGGATTGTGAAGTTTTGATAGAATGCGACCATATTCATGGCGGCGAAGCCAGAATATGCGGCGCGGATTACAATTCCGTCCATCACGCCGTCTGTATAATTATCGACGACCAGCAATACGCCAAGGCCAACGCAGAACAGGTTGAACAACTTCATTGTGTGAAACCGGGCGCTGGTCAGCACGCCGATTATCTCCGCAATGCTCCCATATTCTAACTGACGTTCTGCCATGGCCGCCTCTATCGCTTCGCGCTTCGCGCGCCGACGCCGAGAAATACGATGCCGACGAAATAGCCAAAGTCATACCAGCCGCCATTATTGGGTACCGCGTAGATCGCGACCTCTTCGACGAAGAGCGAGACGACCCAGGCGACCGGGAAGATAAAGCCGTGCCACACGCCGAGCCAAAAGCCCGGTGCGGTGTCCGCTACGCCGCCGCCGATCTGCTGCGCCGCGCAGGCGGTGAGCAGCAGGGGCAGCAGGATGAGCGGCATCAGCGCCGCGCGGGAGCGGACGGAGTGGGGGTATTCGGTGCGCGCCCTCACTGGCACGCCAGGCACTCGTCATAATCGGTGGTTTCTGCCGTCGCGAGTTCCACCTTGGCGGGGTCGAGCGTATTATCCGCGTCCACACCGCCGGCAAAGCCCGCGCGCTGCACGGATTTCGAGCGGAGATAATAGAGCGACTTGATGCCGAGCTCCCAGGCACGGAAGTGGAGCATCAACAGATCCCATTTCTCGACATCGGCGGGGATGAAGAGGTTGAGGCTCTGGGCCTGGTCTACGTACGGCGCGCGATCGGCGGCGAGCTCAAGCAGCCAGCGCTGATCAATCTCGAAGCTGGTCTTGAAGCTGTCTTTTTCTTCCGCGCTCAGGAAATCGAGATGCTGGACGCTGCCGCCCTGTTCGAGGATCGAATTCCAGACATTGGCGCTGTCCTTCGATTTTTCCTGGAGCAGTTTTTCCAGATACGGATTCTTCACGACAAAGCTGCCCGAGAGCGTCTTGTGCGTATAGATGTTGGCCGGGATCGGTTCGATGCAGGCGCTGGTGCCACCGCAAATGATGCTGATCGACGCGGTCGGCGCGATCGCCATCTTGCAGCTGAACCGTTCCATCACGCCCTGGTCCGCTGCATCGGGGCAGGGGCCACGCTCATTGGCGAGCATCATCGAAGCTTCGGACGCCTTGGTCTGGATATGTTTGAAGATTTTGAGGTTCCAGCTTTTCGCCAGCGCGCTTTCAAAGCCCAGTCCGCGGGCCTGGAGGAAGCTGTGATAGCCCATCACGCCAAGCCCGACCGAGCGTTCCTGCTCGGCGCTATATTTGGCGCGCGCCATCTCGTCCGGTGCGCGATCGATATAATCCTGCAGCACATTATCGAGCATGCGCATGACATCCTCGATGAACATCGGTTCCTCGCTCCACTCGTCCCACATTTCGAGGTTGAGCGATGACAGGCAGCAGACCGCCGTGCGATCCTTGCCATGCTGGTCAACGCCGGTCGGCAGGGTGATTTCGGAGCACAGGTTGGAGGTTGAAACCTTGAGGCCCACATCGCGCTGATGCTTGGGCATCATCCGGTTCACCGTGTCGTTGAAGACGATATAGGGCTCGCCAGTGGCAAGCCGGGTTTCGACCAGCTTCTGGAACAGCGAGCGCGCATCAACGGTCGCGCGGACTTCGCCGGTCTTGGGCGATTTGAGATCGAACTCGGAACCATCGCGCACCGCTTCCATGAACTCATCGGTGACCAGCACGCCATGGTGCAGGTTCAGCGCCTTGCGATTGAAGTCGCCAGAGGGTTTGCGGATTTCGAGAAACTCTTCGATCTCGGGATGCGAGATATCGAGATAGCAGGCGGCCGATCCGCGGCGCAGCGAACCTTGCGAGATTGCGAGCGTCAGCGAATCCATGACGCGGACAAAGGGGATGATCCCGCTGGTCTTGCCATTCAGGCCAACCGGTTCGCCGATGCCGCGCACGCTGCCCCAATAGGTGCCGATGCCGCCGCCGCGAGAGGCGAGCCAGACATTTTCGTTCCAGGTGCCGACAATGCCTTCCAGGCTGTCCGACACGGAATTGAGATAGCAGCTGATCGGTAGGCCACGGCCTGTACCGCCATTGGAAAGCACAGGCGTTGCCGGCATGAACCAGAGGCGGGAGATATAGTCATAGAGCCGCTGCGCATGTTCCGCATCATCGGCATAGGCCGAGGCGACGCGCGCAAACAGGTCCTGATAGCTTTCGTCGGGAAGCAGGTAGCGATCTTTCAGCGTTTCCTTGCCGAACTCGGTTAACAGCGCGTCGCGCGATTCATCCTGCACGATCGGATGCATCTGCGGGCGGACCGACTTGCTCGTCAGCTCCTCTTCCGCTTTTTCATCCGTTTTCGGTGTATCCATCGCGTCCATCACATCTTCCACGGTGACTTCGCCGTTATTCGCCAGATCCATCAGCCTAATACCCCTTTTTACACCATTCCTATATAGGAATGTTCCTACTTCGTTCGAGTCGGAAATTTCAGTCCTACACCCCTTTTGCAGCCTTGCGGGAACTGATTTGATCTTGTCCCCGATATCCACATGGGCGCGGTCAGAGAGGCGCAGATTCCAGTGTCGCCAATGGCGATTTAGACACTAGTTGTAGCGTGGCCCCCCGGCCGACCCACTATACATAGTGTATTAACCACGACTCACGCACAAGGGGGGTCAGACCAAAAGCGTGACTCAATTCGTCTTATGTACGATTCGCTTCGTCGCTCGCGTAACAGTGCGAACAGGCCGCGACGCATGGACCGAACTGGCCTTGCGAGATTGCAAGAGAACAGGACAAGAACGCAAAAATTTTAATGGCCTGTCTCACGAAGGCCAGAAATTACTTGAACCGGATCAGTCGACGATCTGCATCAGCTGTGATGGAAATGGTTCCTGGAATGCCTCGGCCGGTTCTCCCGACAGCCATCGATCATGATCTTCGGGCAACAAGATCACCGGCATCGCCTTGGGGTGAATCGGTTTGACCAACGGATTGGGCTCGCAGGTGAGAAAGGCAAAGGCCTGGCCTTCATCGGTCTCGCGCCAGATTCCGGCAAAGGCCGAGACCGGCTCATCGCTGACCGAGAACCAGACCTCCTCGCGTCCGGCATTGGGCTTGGGTTCGGCAAATTGGGTGAAGGGAACGACGCAGCGATTCTCCGCATTGGTCAACATTGATCGCCAGAAGGGACTTTTCAGATTGCGCACATTAGTGATTCGTTTGGTCACCGTCGTGCCCGGCCGCTTGCCCTTCATTTTGAGCGGCACGCCCCATTGCAAGACGACCAGTTTTTTCTCGCCCTCTTCGATTCGCCCGACAATGCCCTTGCGCCGTGGCCAGACATCTTCATCCGGTGCCTCGTCGAAATGGCTGACATATTCTTTCCAGCTTTCGATCTGCGCAATCGCGTCTGGCTGGTTGCGATAATGATTGCACATCTGTGCTGCCCCCCCCGATTTGGCCCGTCGACAGTCAGGCCGCGCCATAGTCTCGCAACCATAGCGACAGACATCAAGCTGGCATCAAGCTGGCATCAAGCCGGGCATAGTCTTGACAAAATACATAGACACCTATCTTATAGCCATATATCTAAATGGAGATTCGCCATGCCATCCCGTCGCCAAGTCCTAGTTACCGGTGCCGCCAGTGCCGTCATTATTGGGGGCGGCCTGTTCGCTTATGATATTTTTTCGCCAAGCATGGCCGAAGCGATCGAGCCCTGGAATGCCGCGGCAGAAGGCTTTGGCGATACCCGGCTCGATATCCTGGCCTATGCGATCCTTGCCCCGAACCCGCATAACAAACAGCCCTGGATGATCGAGCTTATCGATGACGATGCGATGCGCATTACTGCAGACCTCTCCCGCATGCTGCCGGAAACCGATCCGCCGTGCCGCCAGATCATAATCGGCTTTGGCGCGTTTCTTGAGCAGCTCCGCATGGCGGCTGCCGAAAAAGGCTATCGGGCGGAGATCATGCCCTTTCCCGAGGGCGAGCCACAGCCGGTTCTTGATGCGCGTCCGATCGCCGATGTCCGGCTGATCGCCGAACCCGGCATTGCCAAGGATCCGCTCTTTGAGTTGGCGCTCGAGCGACGCACCAATCGCGAGCATTATGACCCAAGTCCGGTCGAGGACCGTCAGTTCAGCCTGATGCGGGATACGCTACCCGAAGGCGTGGCGATGGGCTGGGCCAATGAACCCGGTGCGGTCGATGCGCTCAAGCAAATCGCAACCGATGCCTGGATGATCGAATATGAAACCCCGCGCACTTTGCAGGAGAGCATCGATGTCATGCGCATCGGAGCGGCTGAGGCGACGGCCAATCCCGATGGCATAATCATGGATGGCCCGATGATGGAGGCGGCCAGCAATCTGGGTATCGTCACGCGGGAGAAACTGGCCGATCCGAACAGCTATGCCTTTTCCGAAGGCATCAGCATGTACACCGCGCTCATCGACGCGAGCCCGTCGATGGTCTGGCTGACGACGCCCGATAACAGCCGCACGACCCAGCTGACGACCGGTGCGGCTTGGCTTCGCATTCAGCTCGCTGCTACACGCGCTGGGCTGGCGATGCAGCCGTTGAGCCAGGTGTTGCAGGAGTTTCCCGAAATGGCCGAGCAATATGCCCGCATCCATGATCATCTGGGTATCGAGGCACCATCCCGTGTTCAGGGATTATTCCGTATCGGTGTCGCGCCCGCCATACCGCCTTCGCCGCGCTGGCCGCTGACCAGCCGGATCGTCGACGCTTGATGGCGAAACGCACGTCACCCAAAGGGCCCGGCATCGAAGGCGATCCGATCGGCAATTCGGTGATGACCGAAATCGGCATCATCGCGCAGCTATCGAGCACGCTGTTCGAAAGCGTGATGCCTGCCGGGATGACCCAGGCCCAATATAGTGTGCTCAATCATCTGTTGCGGATGGACGCCGAGCGGACGATCGGCGAACTCGCCAGTTCTTTCCAGGTGCGCCAGCCGACCATGTCCTCCACGGTCCGCAAGCTCGAAGACAAGGGGCTTGTTGAACTCAAACATGATCCCGGTGACCGTCGGATCCGCCGCGTCGCGATTACCAAAGCTGGCCGGGCGATGCGACAGGCCGGCCTTGATGCGCTCGGCCCGCTCTATGGCGAACTCATGACACAGATGACGAAAAAGGAGCTGAAGGCGATCCTGCCCACGCTCACCAAATTGCGCATCATCCTCGATGAACGGCGCCCGGAATAAGCCCAACCCTATAGCTCGCTAAGCCCTATGGCTGTTGCATAGACCGGCTTTGCTCTATGATCGCTTCATGATCTGGGCCGTATTCGCCATGGGCATCGCCAATTTCTTCTTCCATCGCAGCGTGATGGAGGGGCGCGGGCCTGTGTTCGCTGAAATTGCGCAAACGCTTCGCCGGTTCGGTGGCGGCTGGGGCAGCTATGCCGTTGAGTTCGTGATACTGGTCGGCGCGCTCTGGTTTGCCCGGGCCGGCCAATCGATGATCCTCTTCTTCTACGGCGCGTACACGGCGCTCAACATCGGCTCATACATGATGCTCAGCCGCATGAACCGGGACTGACGGGCGGGCTTGCACAATCTTCATCGTCACCCTGAACTTGTTTCAGGGTCCACCGCGCCACAGGCACAGCCGGTGCAAATTGATGGGTGGATGCTGAAACAAGTTCAGCATGACGATCTCATGTTAGCTTAGCCGATTTAGATTAAGCCGCTTCACGTTCGGCGATCAGCGGTAGCAGCCGCTCATCGACCTCCATGAACTCCATCGGATCGACCTTGGCATTGGATGGCACGCCGTTGAGCGCAAAGCCGGCATAGCCCTGTTCGATGACCGCATCGCAGATCTTCCTATATTCCGGAACGCCGCCAAGATAGGCCATGAAGATGCGCGGTTTGCCGGGGATATTGTCGCCCAGATACCAGCTTTTCGCATAGGGATAGACGGTCATGCTGGCGATCATATTGGTATGCTCGACCCATTCGGTTTCGGCCTGCTGGATCGGTTCGATCACGCCATCGCCAACCGCGCCGATGCAATCGGCGATCCAGTCGACATGCTGTTCGATCGATACCATCATGTTGGAAATGACCGACGGGCTTTGCGGCCCCGTCACCAGGAACAGGTTGGGATAATCGGTGCTCATCAATCCGAGATAGGTGAGCGGGCCGGCCGCCCATTTCTCGCTCAGCTTCGCACCGCCGCGACCGCGAATATCGATCTTGGCGAGCGTCCCGGTCATCGCGTCAAAGCCGGTGGCAAAGACGATCGCGTCAAATTCATATTCCTGATCGCTGGTCTGCACGCCCTTGGCAGTGATCCGTTCAATCGGTGTCGCATTGATATCGACCAGTGAGACATGATCTTTGTTGAAGGTCTCATAATAATCGATGTCGACGCACATCCGTTTGGCCCCGGCCGGATAATCGCGCGGGCACAGCAGCTCGGCTGTTTCCGGATCGTCGACGCGTTCGCGGATCTTGTCGCGGATAAACTCGGCCGCAATGTCATTGGTCTTCAGGCTGATCCCCATATCGGGATAGCTCGCCATGAAGGTCAGCCCGCCGCGCGCCCAGCGCTTCTCCAGTTCGGCGCGCACGTCCTCCTTGGGAAGTTCGATGGCGAGATCGTCATGCTCGGTCGAGGAGCCGACAAAGCCAGCGGCCTGGTCTCGCGCCTCTTCGCGGATCGCTGGATATTCGGATTTGATCGTTGCCGCATAGTCGGGATCGAGCGGATGGTTATGGGCAGGAATTGCGTAATTGGGAGTTCGCTGGAACACGGTCAGCGCATCGGCTTCGCGCGCGATGATCGGGATGGACTGGATCGCGCTCGATCCGGTGCCGATCACGCCAACCCGCTTGCCGCTAAAGTCGACCCCTTCATGCGGCCACAGCCCGGTGAGATAGGTTTCGCCTTCAAAATCCGCCTCGCCTTCGAATTCGGGCTTGTTCGGGGAGGAGAGGCAACCGGTCGCCATTACGACATGCCGGGCCTGGACCGTCTCGCCGCTATCGATCGTGACGTGCCAGAGATTGGCCTCCTCGTCGAAATGGGCAGCGGTCACGCGGGTGGAGAAACGGATATCGTCGCGCAGTTCGAACCGATCGGCGACATGATTGGCATAGTCGAGAATTTCGGGCTGGGGCGAATAGCGTTCGGACCATTCCCAGTCCTGCTCCAATTCCTCAGACCAGCTATAGCTATATTCCATGCTCTCAATATCGCAGCGCGCGCCCGGATAGCGGTTCCAATACCAGGTGCCACCTACGCCATCGCCGGCTTCAAAGATCGTCGCCTTGAGCCCCATCTTGCGCAGCTTGTGCAGCATATACAGGCCTGAAAACCCGGCCCCGACAATCGCCACATCGATCCGGCTATCACTCATTCATCCGCTCCTATGATCGTCTTTTATGCATCATGATACAGGCGGACAGGCGAGTCGAGATGCTTGTCCGCCTGTGCGTCACGATGCGCAGGAAATGCATTGGGTGGCCATCGGATCGATATCGAGCCGCTGCTCGGCGATCAGCTCCCCACAGGTGAGGCACCAGCCGAATTCGCCCTCTTCGATCCGTTTGAGCGCGGCATCGATCCGGGCAATGTCGGACTGGCGCCGGCGGGCTTCGGCATCGGCCATCGCTTGCTGTTGCATCGCGTCCATGCGCGAAAGGCGCCCGACGCTCTGCTGATCGAGCTCAACCGGTTTGCGCCACTCGGCCGCGCCTTCATCCTCGCCGCTCAGCTGCGCGCGCAATGCCAGCAGCTGCGCGCTCCATTTCTCCGCATTTTGATCATGTTCAGCCATTGCGCGATAGTTCACCCTGGCCCGGCCAAGATCAAGCGTTAGCCGACCTTGAAGGCGCAGAGCTTGTTGCCGTCAGGATCGCGGAAATACGCAGCGTAGAATCCCATTTCTTCCGGCTCCCGAATGCCCGGCGCGCCTTCATCGGGCGCGCCCAGTTCAAGCGCCTTGGCGTGGAGTGCATCCACCTCGTCCCGGCTTTCTGCTTCGAGCGCGACCATCATGCCATTGCCAACAGAGGCCGGCTCGCCATTGAACGGCGGCGTCACGCACAGCATCGGCGCGCCCATTTCCTTGCCATAGCCGGTAAAGCCCTCTTCCAGCTGCATCAGCCGCTTAGCGCCAATCGTTTCGAGCAGCGCATCATAAAAACTGCGTGATTTTTCCAGGTCGTTCGTACCAACGGTTGTATAGCCAATCATCGTGCATGCCTTTCCTTGCAGCTCCGGGTCAGCAGTTCTTCCCCGAATAGAAATAGTTGAATTCAACTTCATACAGGCTTTGCCGGTCCTGCCTATCCCGTATCGTGACCGTGCCGTTCGCTGATATCTTGGTGGAGCGTTGTGGCGCGATATCAAGCGCGAAAGTTACCGAGCCGCCGTCAAGACTGGCCGGTCGGCAGACAAATTCTGCCCGCATTTTTGAATCCTCTGTCGCGGACAGGCTTTCCATTGAACAATTTTGTTGGCCGTCGAGGTCAAAAAACGAGACGCCGGGCAGATCGGCTTCCGCTGCGCCGATGCACCCAGTTGCCGATTCGAGATTGAGGCTCGAGAATAACGTCTCCGCAGTCTCCGTCTCGCCGGTTGCGATGGATTCATGCGCGATCAATTGCCGGGCCCAGCTTCCTGGCAGGAGCGTAAACTCGGGTTCCGATTCGGCACTCATTATGAACCAGCCGATTCCCGCAGCGGCGATGGCGGCCAGTGCTGCACCACCGATCCAAAGGGTCCGTTTGCGGGAAATCGGATGATTATGTGATCGGACCGTCCCGCTGCTTGCTGCTACCGCGGCAGATCCCTCGCTCGCCGACAATTTGATCGTTTCAACCAGCCGATTGATTGTGTCGTCCCGGCGGTCGATCCAATCGATCCACTGATAGCCGCTCAACCAATAGGCCAAGCCCTCCGCATCGATATCCTCCAACCTGATCGGATAGATGAGTTTTTTGTTATCGACCGCGAGGGTGAGCTCCCTTCGCACATGTTCGGACTGATCCGATCTCGCGCAGAACAGCAGGACGATCATATCACATCGGCGCACCTGATCGACGATCGCCTTGTCAAAAATCGTGCCGGGCTCGATATCGTCAGGCGCCATCCATCCTGTAATGCCATTGCGTTCAAGGATGGTTTTCAGGTGACGTGCGGTTTGCTCTTGTGAGCTGTGATGGCTGATAAAGGCGACCGGCTGGGCGACGTCTTTAGTATCCGGCGCCGGATCGCTCACCGTTTCTGTCCGGTCGTTACTCGCATGGCCCGAGATAGCGCCCGACCTGGTTCGCGACGAAGCGGAACTCTTCGCCGGCCTGGGACACGAATGCATATTCCGCCTCGGCGACAATCGCATCCTCATCATATTCGCCGCGCATCCACACGGTGAGATTGACGCCATCGAGCTCGGGCGGCTGGCATTCCAGCTGCACCCGGAAATCGCCGCCATCCATTGAGAGATTGCTCATCGCGCAATTATTGGTGCGATCGGGATCGAAAAAGTCATTGCCTGGTGAGCGCGCCTCGGCCTCGGTGATGCAATGGGTGGTGGCTTCGCTTTCAAAATCGGCGATAAAGGCGTCGGCTTCGTCCTGCGGCACATTGACCTGGTTAAGGACGCGATCGACCTCATAGGTGGTTTCCCACTGGCCGGGCTGGACCTTGAACTCGGATTCGCCGCCCAGGCTATTGACGATCAGGCCCAGCAGGATCGCGCCGAATATGGCGATGCCGCCGATTGCGTACCAGCCCTTGCCTTGCATCGGGATGCCGAGCAGGCGCTTGGGCGCGTCTCCATCATCTCCATCGCCACCGGCACTGCTCATCAGCCCGACAGGTGTGGCCGGCACAGGATCTTGGGCTGGTTCCGGCGCCGCTTCCGGTGTCGTTTCCGCAACGGCCTCGGGCGCAGCTGGTTCAACTGGTGTTTCTTCGACTGGCGGCGGTGCAATCTGCGCGACCTGGCGTTTGATCGTTTCGATCATGCGTTGAATGGTCGCGTCGCGCCGGTCGATCCAGTCGATCCATTGATAATCGTTGAGCCAATAGGCAAGGCCCTTGGCGTCGATATCTTCGAGCCGCACCGGATAGATGAGTTTCTTGTTATTCTCCGCCATCATCAGCTCGCGCTTCACATGGCGCGATTGGTCAGACTTGGAACAGAAGAGGAGGACGATCAGGTCTGAGCGTTCGACTTGCTCGATGATCGCCTGGTCGAAAGCGACCCCCGGATCGATATCGTCCGGCGCCATCCATCCGGTCACGCCATTGCGTTCAAGCACAGTTTTCAGGTGGCGCGCGGTTTTTTCCTGCGAGCTATGATGGCTGATAAAGGCGATCGGCTGGCGTGCGCCCCCCGATGCATCATTCTCCTGCGCCATCCCGTCCCCCAGTCATCGCACAAACATCAAAGCTGCGCGCCATCCTATCGATGGCGCGCAGCAGTATCAATGGAGCCGCTTAGCCGTCCGCGTCTTCTGCACAATCGGGGCCAAGGAAACGGCCGCTGACTTCGCCCGCCATGGTCATCGGACCCATCGGCCCGGAATCCATCGTCATGTTCATGGTCATGTCATAGCTGGTCGGCGTGTAGCTGCCTTCCATGCGCATCGTCATCGCGCCCGGCATGCCTTCCGACTGGCAGGTGCCGGCAATCAGGATCGTGCCGCCGGACATGTCGAATTCGCTATAGCTGCAATCATCATCCTCACCGAACATGCTGGCTTCCGGTGCGGCGGCCTCTTCCGGCGTAATGCACGATGTGTTGGTCTGGGCCTGTCCCATCTGTTCCTGCATCATGCCGCGCATTTCGTCGGGCATGTCTGGCATGTCGAACTGGGTCAGCTGCACGGTGGCTTCCCACTGACCGGGCGTAATGTTCGCGGTAGCCCCTTCCATCTCGGCGGCGGCTTCTTCGCCGCTGATTTCGCCATCACCGTCGGTATCAGCATCGCCGGATGAACAGGACACTGCAAGCGCGAGAGGCGCTGCCAGCATAATCGTCTTAAAGGCCGTCTTTTTCATACTGTTTCTCCCCAGATTCAAATCTCTCGTTCCCGCTGTAGGCGGGCCGCATCTTGGCATCAATCCCGTCTCGGGACTGTAAAATGCAAAAACGCCGCCATGTCCTATCGGGCATGACGGCGTTTCAACCATGGATTGACGTTGCGCCTAGCCTTCGGCTTCGACTTCGCAATCACCTGTGCGCTCGGCGGTCATGGTACCCGACATGCTCATCGCCATCGGACCACCTTCGACATTCACCGATAGATCAGCCGCCATCGTAGTTGGCGTATAGGTGCCGGAAATCGCCATCGTTGCGCTGCCTTCGCCATTCGGCGCCTGGCAGCTGCCCGATACGTCGATCACACCATCTGCAACCGTCGAATTGGTAAATTCGCAATCTTCGCTCGCATCTTCCGGTGCAAACAGATTGGCGCCCGGATTGGCCGCTTCTTCATCGGAAATGCAGCGGGTGCTGGTGTCGGTCTGCTCGTCCATCTGCGCGCGCATCTGTTCGACCATTTCTTCCGGCATGCCAGGAACGTCGATTTCCGTCATCTGAGTGGTCATGGTCCACTCACCGGCCTGCAGCTCATCGCTTGCACCGCCTGAACATGCGCCCAGCAGCGCGAGCGGCGCCGCCGCGATCAAAAACTTCTTCATGCGAAATTACCCCCTAGGGTTTGAGAATGGAAAAAGAGCGAACCCTCTGACGCGAACACTGGCCGAGCGCGCCTGAAGACGCAAGCATGTTTAGCCGCTGCATTCGCCGGAACGTTCGCCCGAAACCACGGCAGCAAAGGAAAATTCTTCGCCGCCATCGCGGATTGTAGCGGTCATGACAGCTTCCATGCTGGCCGCTTCATAGGTGCCGCTGATCGTGATGGTGCCACCATCATTGGCGCCCTCGCCGCAGGTTCCGGCCATTTCAATCGTGCCATTTTCAGCGCTCGATTCCGTGAAATTGCACTCGCTGTTCACTTCGCGAGGAATGAAGAGCGCGGCATCCGGTGCAGCCGCCTGCTCTTCGCTGATGCACACGGGGTCCATCGCCAATTCGCGATCCAGTTCCGTCGCGATCTCGGTCCGGATCTCTTCGGTGACATTTTCGCCCGTCACTTCATTCACGTAAAAGGCCATCTGCCACTCGCCGGCCTCCAGACCGGCTGCTTCTGGTTCCGTTACGTCTTCGCCGCCCGAACATCCCATGAGCGCGAGCGCCGGTAGCGCTGCAAAAGCCAATTTCCGCATGATTTTCCCCCAATAGTCTCAGTTCATCGAATCGTGCGACCGGTTGGGAAGCTGCCGTCTATCCGGCAGCAAGGCAAGGGCGAGCCTTGTCAGCAGCGTGGCAGGGCACCCGGCACGGGCCGTTGCGAAACGTTGGCCGGACCGCCATATCCTCCCCATGGCAATCGCAATCCGAACCGGCCTTGAAGAGCCCGAAACCGATGGGGGATTTGTCCCGCATCGTCCCGATCGGCCGGACAAGGCCGAAGGCGGGAAGCCGTTTGAACTGGTTTCCGATTATGAACCGTCCGGCGATCAGCCAACCGCGATAGCCGAGCTCGTCGAAACCGCCGAAGCCGGCGAGAAGGATCAGGTGCTTTTGGGGGTAACAGGATCGGGCAAGACCTTCACCATGGCCAAAGTGATCGAAGCCCTGCAGCGCCCCGGCCTGGTGCTCGCGCCCAACAAGATCCTCGCTGCCCAGCTCTATGGCGAGTTCAAGCAATTCTTCCCGAACAATGCGGTCGAATATTTCGTCAGCTATTATGACTATTACCAGCCCGAGGCCTATGTCCCGCGGTCTGACACCTATATCGAGAAAGAAAGCTCGGTAAATGAAGCGATCGACCGGATGCGCCATTCGGCCACGCGATCGCTGCTCGAGCGCGACGACGTGCTGATCGTCGCCTCGGTGTCTTGCCTCTATGGTATCGGTTCGGTTGAAACCTATGCGGCGATGACCTTCGATCTTAAGAAGAACCAGGTCGTCGATCAGCGCGATATCATCCGTAAACTCGTCTCGCTTCAGTATAAGCGCAATGATGCGGCCTTTGCGCGCGGCAATTTTCGCGTGCGCGGCGACAATCTCGAAGTCTTTCCCAGCCATTATGAAGATATGGCCTGGCGGATCAGCATGTTTGGTGACGAGATTGAGGAGATCGCCGAATTCGATCCGCTGACCGGCAAGAAAGGCACCAAGCTCGATCGCGTGCGCGTCTTTGCCAATTCGCATTATGTCACGCCGGGTCCGACCATGAAGCAGGCGATGGGCGCGATCCGGCGCGAGCTCGAAGTGCGGCTGAAAGAGCTGCAGGATGCGGGCATGCTGCTCGAAGCGCAGCGGCTGGAACAGCGCACCAATTTCGATCTGGAGATGATCGCCGCGACCGGCAGCTGCGCGGGCATCGAAAATTACTCCCGCTTCCTGACCGGCCGACTGCCCGGCGAACCGCCACCGACATTGTTTGAATATCTACCTGATAATGCGCTGCTTTTCGTCGATGAAAGCCATCAGACGATCCCGCAGGTCGGCGCCATGGCGCGCGGTGACCATCGCCGCAAATTGACGCTTGCCGAATATGGGTTCCGCCTGCCGAGCTGCATCGACAACCGTCCGTTGCGCTTCAACGAATGGGATGCGATGCGGCCGCAGACTGTCTGTGTCAGCGCGACGCCCGGGCCATGGGAAATGGAACAGACCGGCGGCGTGTTTAGCGAGCAGGTGATCCGGCCGACGGGTCTCATCGATCCGCCCGTGTTTATCCGCCCGGTCGAAGAACAGGTGGATGATTGCATCAATGAATGCCGGGAAACGGCGAAGAAGGGCTATCGCACATTGGTGACCACGCTCACCAAGCGGATGGCCGAAGACCTGACCGAGTTCATGCATGAGGCGGGTCTGCGCGTGCGCTACATGCATAGCGATGTCGAAACGCTGGAGCGGATTGAGCTGATCCGGGATCTGCGGCTGGGCGTCTATGATGTTCTCGTCGGGATCAACCTGCTGCGCGAAGGCCTAGACATCCCCGAATGCGGATTGGTCTGCATTCTCGACGCGGACAAGGAAGGCTTCCTGCGCTCCGAAACCTCATTGGTGCAGACGATCGGCCGGGCCGCGCGCAATGTCGAAGGCCGCGTGATCCTCTATGGCGATCGGATAACCGGATCGATGGAGCGGGCGATTGCCGAAACCGATCGCCGTCGCGAAAAGCAGAGGGAGTATAACGCGCTCCACGGCATTACGCCGACAACGATCAAGCGCGACATTGCCGATATCGTCGCCCATGCCGCGAGCAAGGATCAGGTGACGGTCGATACCGGCGATGAAGAGGTCAACAATCTCGTCGGCCATAATCTGCGCGCTTATATTGAGGATCTCGAAAAACGGATGCGCGCGGCGGCGGGCGATCTTGAGTTTGAGGAAGCCGGGCGGTTGCGCGACGAGATCCGGCGATTGGAAGCCGAAGAGCTGGGCCTGCCAGCCGACGAGCAGGTCGCCCAACCCAAGGGCCGCGCCACCGAAGGCCGGCCGGGCACCCGCAAGATGCGCTACGGCAAGACCCAGCGGAAGATGCGCTAGGGGTTGCCGCGAGCGCGCCGTCTGATTTGGCAGCATTTTTCGGGAGGCGCGCGTGCCACCAAGCTGCTACAGCCATGGCATGTCATTCGATACGCACGATTTTTTCGATCTCGACAATTACGGCGCGGTGCGGTTGCCCGGCCTGCTGAGCGCCGCGCAATGCCGCGATATCATCGCCTGTTGGGAAAGCCCTGAACGGTTCCGCAGCGAGGTTGTGATGGAACATAAGGGCTATGGCAGCGGCACCTATCGCTATTTCGATTATCCGCTGCCGGACCCGGTCGCCCGGCTGCGCACATCGCTCTATCCGTCACTCGCGACAATCGCCAATCGCTGGGCGGAGCAACTGGGCGGCGATGCATCCTTTCCCGCAGACCATCAAAGCTATCTCGATCAGTGCCATGCTGCGGGCCAGACCAAGGCCACGCCCCTGATCCTGCGCTATGGAGAAGGCGATTGGAACGCGCTCCACCAGGATATTTATGGCGACTGCGTCTTTCCGCTGCAGCTCGCCATCCTGCTGTCCGAGCCCGAAAAGGATTTCACCGGCGGCGAGTTCGTCCTGTCCGAGCAGCGTCCTCGCATGCAGTCCCGCCCGGAAGTCGTGCAACTCGCCCAGGGCGATGGCGTCGTCTTCGCCACGCGCGAACGCCCCGCTCCCTCCAAACGCGGATATCGCCGCGTCCAGATGCGCCACGGCGTCAGCCGCATCCGCAGCGGAAACCGCTGGACCTTGGGCATCATCTTCCACGACGCGGGGTGACGGGCGCCGCCTGACGGTCCCCCGACCCACTATTTGATCCATGTCATTTCGGGATCGCCCTCCCGCGCGCTACAGTCTTCCCTGTAACCTGCACAGGAGAGTCGCGCATGGCCCGTTCACCAGATCTCGATCCTGAGGGCACACGATTGCCGATCAAATTTGATGGGACCTCAAACGGCGAATTTTTTCCGCGCCCACCCACCGTCAACCAGCATTATGCCAACCGGCTTGCCCATGAAGCGGCGAGTGATCATGCCAAGAAACTCGGCATGGGGCGCCGGGCGTTTCTGGTGTCTTCGATGGGGGCGGCGACGACGCTTGCGGCGTGTAACCGCGCCAATCCGAACTCCGGCGGAGTCTACAGCGTCACCGAAGAAGCCGGGTTTGAGCCTGCTGCAGCCGATGCCGCAGTCGGCGGCGATGAGTTCATTCTCGATGTGCAAACCCATTGCGTCGATCCCTCCGCCGCCTGGGCCACCGGGCGCGATGGCGAGATTTGGGAAGCCGCGCTCTCCCGCGCGTTCGGCCAGTCCACGCAATGCACCGACGGCAGCTATGATTGCTATTCCGCCCAGACATTGGCGCGCGAAGTCTATCTCGACAGCGACACGGACGTCGCGGTCGTCTCGGCGCTCTGGGGAACGGCCGAGAGCAATCCCACGCCGATCAGCTATGCCGCCGAAGCGCGCGGTATCATCGAACAGATTGGCGGCGAAGGCGCACGCTGCCTGATCCATGGTGGTGTGCTGCCCAATGATCCCGGCGAGCTTGAAGCGATGGACGAAAAAGCCGAGGTGCATGGCGTGGATGCGTGGAAAATGTATCCGCAATGGGGCCCTGATGCAGCTGGCTTCTTCCTCGACGAAAGCGATTATGCGGACCGGGTGTTCGACAATGCCCGGCGGCTCGGCAAGACGGTAATCGCGGTCCATAAGGGCGTGACGCTCTATGGTCTCGATCCGCTCTATTCGAGTCCGCGCGATATGGGGAATGCGGCGGTCGACAATCCGGACATCACTTTCCTCGTCTATCATTCGGGCTTCCAACCCGGCGTGACCGAAGCGGAATATGATACCAATGGCGGCGGCGTCGATCGGCTCGTGAAGGCGCATCGCGATGCGGGACTGCGACCGAATGAGGGCAATCTCTACGCCGAAATGGGCTCGCTCTGGCGTTATTTCATGGGCCGGCCGGACGAGGCCGCCCATGTGATGGGCAAGCTGCTCCAGACTTTTGGCGAGGAACGGATCGTCTGGGGTACAGACTCGATCTGGTATGGCAGCCCGCAGGACCAGATCCAGGCCTTCCGCGCCTTTGAGATCAGCGCGGAATATCAGGAACGCTTTGGCTATCCGGCGCTGACGCCCGAAGCAAAGCGCAAGATTTTCGGCCTCAATGGCGCAGCGGTCTATGGCATCGATCCGGCTGAAATTGCGACCCATCAGGCGCTGCCCGAACGGCGCGCGGAATATCGGGCCGAAGCCAATCCGAGCTTTGCCACCTATGGTCCGAAAACGCGGCGCGAATTTATGGCCAACTGGACTGCGCATGGCGGTCGCCCGGGATAGGCGTCGGGATCGCTTGATATCGGGCGATTTCCTCCCCATTGATAGAGAAACCTATTCCTTGGGAGAATCCCGTGCGACCGATCCTCTATATTGTCCTGCCTGCCCTGGCCTTGAGTGCCTGTGCACGCACCGAAACGCCCGAAGAAGCGCGCGCCGCGGCGCAAGCGGCCCAGGCGGAATATGCGCGTCTCGCCGCCGAAGCGCGGGCCGGCAGCGAAGTAGAGGAAGTGCTCTCCGGCACCTCTCCGGGCCAGATCGATACCAGCGGATCGGGTGATCTCACGCCGGGCAGCTGGAGCGTTGCGACGATCGATGATGAGCGTGTCGCACAATTTGGCGAAGAAGGTGAAAACCCGACCATCACCATCGCCTGCGAACTGGGAGGCGGCATCGATATCCGCTTGATCGGCATGCCGCCCCAGGGTGGATCGGGCACGGTGTACATCAATACGCCCGAAGGCGGCTCGACCTTTACCGCATCGGAAGCTGTGGGCGATGTGCCGGCGGCATATATCTCCATTCCCGCGGCAGATCCCTTTATCGGCCGATTGATTGGCGGCAACGGCCCTTATTCGATCCGGCTGGGCGGCGATCAACGCGTGGCCTTCCCGGCCGATGATGTGCTGACCAGTGTTGTCAGCGCCTGTGACCGCCGCGATGCATCCGATGAGATTGCCGATCTGGAAGCAACCATCTCGACCGAAGCGATAACCGAAGAAAGCCCCGTTGAATGAGCCGCTTCGGTTTCAATGGACTGACGGGGGCGGTGGCAACGCTGATCGCGCTAGGCGCCTGTTCGGCTGCGCCGACGCCTGCACCCGCCCAGGCCGATGCCCAGGCCGAGAGCGATGTCGATTGGCGCGACGTGCCGCTGGCCTCGGGAACCTGGATCTATCGCGAGGATGATCGTGGCTCGCTCGCGCTCTATGGGGAGCCGGATAGCGATGCAGTTTTCCTCGTGCGCTGTAACATGGCCGATCGGCGGATCTATTTCTCGCTCGCAGGAGCGATGACCAGCGGCTCGGGCACCATGGCGTTTCAAGCGACCCATGGCGAACGCAGCTATGCGGCCCGCAATGGCTCAGGCGCGTCGCCCTATATTGTTGCGGCCACCGATGCGACGGACGATTATCTCGACATGATCGCGTTCAGCCGCGGCCGGATTGCGATTACGGTGAGCGGGCAATCCCTGGTCGCGGTGCCGAACTGGCCTGAGATGACGCGCATCTTCGAGGATTGCCGCGCCTGAGTGTGAATTTTGAACCACGCGGTTCCGCATAACTGTAATAATTTCGTGCCATGCGCGCGCTTTGCTGATCTTTCGGAGCGCACAAAGATGACGAAACCTTTCCTGGTCCCACTATGTGTGGCGACACTGCTGGCGGCATGCGGCGGCGAAGCGGGCGATGCGGACATCGCCGAGCCGGGCACGCTAACCCTGACGCCGGGAGCCTGGGCGGCCAATGACAGTGAGGCTGGCTATGCCAATGAGGATGGCCAGCGCCTTGCAACCCTTCGCTGCCATCCAGCCACCCAAGAACTGATCCTCGAAATGCCGGGCGGCTTTGCCGATGGTGCGCGCGCGGCGATGCTTATCCGGGCGGGTGATTTCATGCATGGTGTCGAGCCGGTGGAAGTGCGCGCAAGTGACGCGGGTCCGGTCCGCATCGCGCCCATGCCGATCGACGGCCCGATCAGCCAGGCGATCATCGACTTCCCCGTCCCGCTGACAATCGAAACCGATGGAGCCGAACCCTTGATGATCGAAGGGGATGCCGTGCTGCAGGGCTTTGTTGCGCTATGTGCGGAAGCGACCGAGAGTGGTGGCGCGGAGCCCGGGCAATAAAAAAGCCGCAGGTGGGATCCCCGCGGCGAGCAAAAGAAGATCGCTCAAATAAAAATGAAAAACAAGGGTTGATCCACGAGTCGCAATGATTCACACCTGCATATGAGTTCAACAATGCGAAAGGAGGTGATCCGATGTCTCATGGTTCAGTAAAGAGGTCGGTTCAGTCGTTTCGGAGGATGCGGGGCTAACACCCCGCCTGAGTTCTCCGGCCGGCACTCCGGCCGCTGACCATGTTTAGGGCTGCCAGGCATTGCGCCTGGCGGCCTTTTTCATGTCAGTCGTCTGTACCCGGAGTTGGCGCATAATCGGCCAGCCCGAGCCGTTCGCGCCGCATCCAGCGGGCCGTCAGCAATATTGCAGCAACGCCAAGGCCAGCAGCAAGGCCAATCCAGATGCCGATACCGTCATAGCCTGCATAAAAGCCAAGGCCGACCGCAACGCCGATACCGACGACCCAATAGCCAAAACCGGCATAGAGCATCGGCCAGCGCGTATCCTGTAACCCGCGCAACACGCCGGCACCCACCGCCTGGATACCGTCGGCCAGCTGGAACATCGCGGCGATGAACAGGAAACTCACGGCGAGATCGAACACCCGGCTGCCCGGCCCGACGCCCTCTTCCATGAACAATCCGACGAGCGGCCCGGGAATTACGATCATGATCAGCGCCAGCAGGACCGCCGCACCCACGCCCAGGCCATACGCAACGAGGCCAGCAAGGCGGATGCCTTCGCGATCTTCGCGGCCATAATAATAACCAACCCGCACTGTCGCGGCTTGGGACAGGCCGAGCGGGATCATGAAGGCGACGGCGGCAATCTGCAGCGCGATCGCATGCGCGGCAACGGACTCGCGATCGATCAGTCCCATCAGGAAGATCGCCGCGCTGAAGATTGTGACTTCGAGCGTCAGCATGATTGCGATCGGAACGCCAAGCTTGGTGATGTGCCACAGCCGCGGCCAGTCGCTGCGCCAGAAATTGGCGAGCAAGCGATAGCGGCGGAAGGGCTTCAGCCCGGTTGTCACAAAAATCATGCCGAGCATCAGCACCGTGTTCGACATCAGGCTCGCGATCGCCGCGCCCTCCAGCCCGAGCTCGGGGAAGGGACCAGGCCCGAAGATCAACAACCAATCGGCAATGATGTTGAAGCCGACACCAATAATCGTGACGATCACGCCCCAGATCGGCCGTTCAAGCGCCGTCACATAGAGCCGCAACACGACGAAGATAAGAAAGGGCAGGATGCCCCACATGATAATCCGGTTATATATGGCGGCTTGGGCGGATATCCCCGGATCCTGGCCGAACAGCAGCATCACCGCCTCGGTATTCCAGATGACAGCCCAGATCGGGATGCAGACCATCACCGACAGCCAGATCGCCTGGCGTACGGTTCGCCGGGAATCACGCACCGGATGGACGCGCTTGCCGCGCGCGGCCGCGATCAGCGGGGAAGCCGCCATGACAATGCCGATGGCGAACATGGCAAAGGCAAAATAGAGATTTACGCCCAGTGCGGACGCGGCGAGCGCATCGACATCATAGCGGCCAAGCATGATAACGTCGGTGGTGGTAATCGCGTTCTGCGCGAAGTTCCCGAGTATTAACGGTAGGGCGAGCGCAAGGGTGGCGCGAATCTCCGCGCGCAAGGGCGTGCTAGGGCCATCAAGGGCGATCTTGGTTGCCATTTGGGCACGGTTAGAGGCGACTCACGCAGTTCATAAGAGCGGGTCGTGTAGCGCGATTGGCGCAATTTGCGAAGGCCATTGCTGCACAGACGCAACACTGCACGCAACAATTGTATCCTTTACGCAACAAGTTGCGACCGGAGGTTTCCCCCTTGCCTATACAGTGCGACATCTGTTTAGTTCGCTCGAAAGGGGGGAAGTATCGATATGCTGAGCGCGCGGGCACTGGCCGGTAAAACCATCGGTGTAAAAGAGGATTTTGTGTCTGTTGGCGAGCGGCAGGAGTTGCTGGACTATGTTCGATCTCCACACGCAGCCTGGGACAAGAATCTTCCGCCCAATGACGTATGGTATGGTCGCAAGATCGATCCGCCGGCAATGCCCGACAATGTTCGCACATTGATGGCTGACATTCGCAATCGCGCGATCGCGACGATCAAGGCGGACTATGAAATCACCGATACGGTCTATGCAGATACCCTGCAGCTTGTCCGCTGGCGGCCGGGAGACCAGCAAGCACCGCATGCCGATTGCGAGGAGCCGGACGGTCGCCCCAATCAGTTTCCGTGGCGTGCCTTTGCCTCGATTATCTATCTGAATGAGGATTTCGAAGGCGGGCAGATCCATTTCCCGAACCTGTTCTATCAGCCTGAGATAAAGGCCGGCATGCTGACCTATTTTCCGTCCAGCGCGAAATATCTCCACGGTGTGAAACCGGTGACCGCCGGCCTGCGCTTCACGCATAGCTGCTTCTACACGGGCAATAAATTTCGCGGTGACGGGGAAGCGTTCTAGCCCCGGCGGGTTCGCTAATAGGCCCGCGCTACGGCAAATTCGACAGCTTCGGTGAGCGCCGTCTTGGCCTGGCTCTGGGCAAATGGCCCCAGCGCATCGATCGCGCGTTGGCCGTAATGGCGCGCGCGCGCCATCGTATCGGCGATCGTATTATGGTGGATCAACAGATCCTTGGCATGGGCGAGATCGTCATCGCTGACCCGGCGGCCTTCAATGGCATCGCGCCAGAATTGCTTGTCTTCGTCTGAGCCCCGCGCATAGGCGAGGATCACGGGCAGCGTGACTTTGCCGTCGCGGAAATCATCGCCGACATCCTTGCCCATGGTTTCTTCGTCCGAAACATAATCAATCGCATCGTCGACCAGCTGGAACGCGATACCAAGATTGCGGCCATAGGCGTCAAGCGCCTGTTCGACCTCCTCATCACGTTCGGCGACGACCGCTGCGATCCGGCAGGCTGCCGCAAACAGCGCGGCGGTCTTCGCACCGATAATATCGAGATAGCGATCTTCGCCGGTATCGATCCGCCGCTGGGCGGTGAGCTGATTGACCTCGCCCTCGGCAATCACGGCCGATGCGTTGGACAGGATCTTGAGCACCTTGAGGCTGCCATCCTCAACCATCAACTCGAAAGAACGCGAGAACAGGAAATCGCCGACCAACACGCTGGCGGGATTGCCCCAGATTACATTGGCGGTCTTCTTGCCGCGCCGCTGGTCGGAAACATCCACGACATCGTCATGCAGCAAGGTCGCGGTATGGATGAACTCAACACAGGCGGCGAGCTTGTGATGCCGATCGCCCGGATAATCGAGCAGCTTTGCGCAGGCCAAGGTCAGCATCGGCCGCATGCGTTTTCCACCGCCGGCAATCAAATGCCCGGCGAGTTCCGGGATCAGCGGCACTTCGGACCGCATGCGATCCAGAATGACGTGATTCACCCGGTCGAGATCGGACGCCACAAGCGCGATCATCGGATCGAGCGAGGGCGGCGAAGCATCGCCACGGATCGGAGTAACGGTAGCGCTCATATCGGGCGGCTGTTTGGGCGGATTCCTGCCGAAAGGCAAGGGAAACGGCCCGAGCCTTATGCTTTGAAGCTCACCGGAAGTTCGGTGATGGCGTGCACGAAATTGTTCGGCGCGCAGACCATCTCGCCATCCATATGCATGTCCGGGAAACGAACCAACAACTGGCGATAGGCGGCTTCAAGCTGCATCAGCGCGATCTGACGGCCAAGGCACACATGTTTGCCAAAGCCAAAGGCGAGATTTTTCGCTGCATTGGCGCGCTCGATATCGAATGTGTGCGGGTTTTCGAACATGGCCGGATCACGGTTCGCCGCGCCATACCACATGACAACCTTTTCGCCGGCGGCAAGAGCCTGGCCGCCAACTTCGGTATCCTCCATCACGGTGCGCTTCATATGGATCACCGGGCTCACAAGGCGCACGGCTTCCTGGATGGCATTGGGCAGGCGATCCAGATCTTCGACCAATTTGGCTTTCTGGTCCGGATTTTCGGTGAGCAGTTTCATCATCCCGGAGATCGAATTGCGGGTGGTGTCATTGCCGGCAATGAAGATCAGTTCCCAGGCACCATAGAGATACATTTCGGGCATCTGGTCGCCATCGACCACGGCATTGGCGATCGCGCTCATCAGATCTTCGCGCGGTTCTTCCTGGCGCTTGCGGATCTCATGCATGCCATAATCGAAAAATTCGCGGACCCGGTCTTCCCAGCCATTATAGACACCGATCATTTCCGGGGTCGGCTGCAACAGGCCTTCGCGGATCGCACCAAAATAGGGCGCCATCTCGAGATCCGTCATCCACTGCACAAGCCGCGGACGATCGGCCTGGTCTACGCCCAGCAGTTCGGCGAGCGTGAAGAGCGGCAGCTGCGCGGCAAACTCATCGACGAGATTGCAATGCGGCGCCTTGGCAGCGAGATCGTCGAGCAATTCGCCGACTTTGACGTCCACCTTTTCCTTCAGCTTGGCGATATAGCCGGGCGTGAAGAAAGGCATGTGCTGGCGGCGCAGCTCGAGATGCGATTCTCCGTCGAGTGCGATCATATTGTCGAGCGCGGCCGGCGATAGCAGCGGATGCATATTGTCCGGATCGCCATAGGAAATATTCACCCCGCCCTTCTGGCTGGAGAAGAGTTCCGGCTTCTTGGAGATGGTTTTCACATCAGCATAGCGGCTGAATGTCCAATAGCCCGGCTCCTTCTCCATCGGCTCGTCCTGCCAATAGATCGGTGCCTTTTCGAGCAGCTCGGCATAGCCGTCGATCGGCTGGCCTTTGCGGAACAGGTCGATATCCGACAGATTGACGATCTCGCCGACATCGTAGACCGGATTATTGCGCGGCCCTGTCCAGTCCACGCGGCTATACTGTTCGTGATTAAGCTCGAGCATCGGGCGATTTCCTTCGGTCCATTATCTCTGGAGTGGAGACAATGTGTAACCGACCCTTACGTTCACGTTAAGGGCAATTTTCGAAGATCCGCTCCGGATGCGGCGGATTATCGTTATGCGCTATTCGGCGTCGGGACGATAATAGGGGCGATCGCCCTTGATCGTCGCACGCTCCATGATGCGCACCTGCGGGAAATAGTCGGACACCGCATTATGCTGGCAGGCGCGATTGTCCCAAAAGGCGATCGAACCGGCCTCCCATTTGAAGCGGCACTGATATTCGGGATTGGCGGCCTGCGCATAAAGATGGCGGAGGAGGTCGCTGCTCTCTTCGGAAGAGAGCCCCTTAATGTGGCTCGTAAAGCCGTTATTGACGTAGATTCCCGGCTCGCCGGTTTCAGGATGGGTCCGGATTACCGGATGCTCAACCGGCGGATATTTGTCGTGCAATTCCTCAGGTGCCTTGCCGAGCCGGCGCGCAAAGACGCGGGCAATGTCATGCACGGCGGTCAGCCCGACCACGAATTCGCGCATCTTGTCGGACAGCCCCATGAACGCCGCATGCATGTCGGAGAAGAGCGTATCGCCGCCCACGTCCGGTACTTCGATGGCACGCAGGATCGAACCGAGCGAGGGTTCTTCGCGCCATGTGACATCGCTGTGCCAATTATTCTCCTGGCCCTTCGATTTCGGGCCGTGCGCGATGCGCAGAACTTCCGGGTTCTCCTGATCCTTGGGCGTGGCCGGATGGATTTCGAGCTCGCCGAACATCCGGGCAAAGGCCAGATGCTGTTCCTGGGTGATATGCTGGTCACGGAAAAAGATTACGCGATGATCGAGCAATGCCTGGCGGATTGCCGGAATCGCATCGCCAATGTCCGGCGCGCCAAGATCGATATCGAGCAGCTCGGCACCGATCGTCGGTGTCAGCGGGCGCAGCGTAAAGGGCAGCGCATCTGTGCTGGGTGCAGTTTCAATTGCAGAATCAATATCGGCCATGGCGTCGGGAATCCTCTCTCGATTTTTCTCGAAAGATGCGCTGATTCCGGAGTGAGGGCAAGGTCGGCGGATCGCCACCATGCCATCTGCGTCCGGTTATTGGGCGATGTGGTTCACCGCCTGCCGGGCCCCGGTCAGGGAAAATTCGACAATGTAGAAGCTGCCATCGGTCAAGCCGTTGGCTACGCTTACCGTGCCGCCTTGCGTAAAAATGTCAGTCAATGGCCCGTCATAGCGGGTTGTCCAGATCAGCGCGTCTTTCGTATCGTTGCAGGTGAAGGACGCGCCAAAAACGCCGGCATCGGCATTGAGCAGCATATCGGCTTCGTCTCCGGCTGTGCAGTTTGGCCCGGCCAGGTCGATAAACATCAGGCATTGGGCATCATCGCAGATGATACCAAATGATGAGCCATCCTGATTTTCGGTTCCGGCGATCGACACATCGCCTGAATGTTCAGTGGCCCAATCGCCAAAGCTGGAAGTTTGTGCCTGCGCGCCCGATGCCAAGACCAATGCTGCGGCCATGCTGGCCAGCCCGATGATTTTCATAATGCCCCCTATGTATGGCGCAACGCTATGCGACCTATGGGCGTTCGGCAAGCTGTCACGCTTGTCAGTGTGCAATCATTGGAACATTTTCGGTCTTCGCGCGCTTTGACTCTGGCTGCGCGCGGGGCGCGGCCGTGCATTTTTGGAGTATCACCATGAAATTTGTCGCAATTTTTGCTGCGGCCATCGCGCTCGTCGCTGCCACCACGGCGTGCAACACGATTGAGGGAATTGGCCAGGATATCGAATCCGTCGGTGAGACGGTGGCCGAGGAAGCACGCTAGCTGAGGCCCATGGGGCGGTTCTCGATCCCAATTTGATCCCTTGCGCAGCTCGGCCTATCGATAGGCCAACCAAATGCTTTCAGGGGATACCAAATGCGCACTTCGATTCTGGCGCTCGCCGCGACTCTTGCCTTTGCTGCCACGCCTGCCGCGGCCCAGACCGACATCGCCGCTGAGGTAGAGGCCGATTACAGCGCATTTCTCGAAGAGCTATTCCTCGATTTCCATCGCAATCCCGAGCTCAGCTATATGGAAACGCGGACGGCCGGCATCATCGCCGCCCAGTTGCGCGAAACCGGTGCCGAGGTAACCGAAGGCGTTGGCGGGACCGGTGTTGTCGGGATCATGCGGAATGGCGAGGGGCCGACCGTATTGGTGCGCGCGGATATGGATGGCCTGCCGGTCGCCGAAGATAGCGGGCTCGATTATGCGTCGACCGCCCGTCAGGTCGGCATTGATGGTGTGGAAGCACCGGTCATGCATGCCTGCGGCCATGACGTGCATATCACCGCGTTGATCGGCACTGCTCGGCAGCTCGCCCGGCTGCGCGATAGCTGGAACGGCACCATCGTGTTCATTGCGCAACCGGCCGAAGAACGGATTGGCGGCGCGCGCGCGATGATGGAAGACGGCCTTTATGAGCGCTTCCCAAGGCCCGAATATGCACTCGCTTTTCATGTGACCTCCGCGCTCCCCACCGGAACGATTGCGATGCAGCCCGGGCTCGTTGCCTCCTCTTCGGACAGTGTCGACATCACCGTCCATGGCGTTGGCGCGCATGGGGCCTATCCGCATATGGGCATCGACCCGATTGTGATGGGCGCACAGATCATCACGAGCTTACAGACTTTGGTCAGCCGCACAGTTTCGCCGCTCGATCCGGCGGTCGTCACGGTCGGTGCGTTCCAGGGGGGCATCAAGCACAATATCATTCCCGATCGCGCGACCATGCAGCTGACGGTGCGCTCGAACGAACAATCGGTGCGCGAGACATTGCTCGAAGGCATTGCCCGCATTGCCGAGAATGTGGGGCGCATGAACAATCTACCCGATGATCTGTTGCCCGAGGTTGAAGTGTCGACAGAATCAACCCCGCCGACCATCAATGATGTCGAACTGTCCAACCGCCTGCGCGGAGTCTTCACCGGCAATTTTGGCGATGGCGTGGTGCTTGAACCGATGGAGCAGACTGGCATGGGCGCAGAGGATTTCGCCTATTTCGTCCAGCCCGATACCGGTGTCCGGGGCGCCTATTTCAGCGTCGGCGGAACCCCGCAATCGGCCTTTGATGCAGCAGCAGCCGGCGGCCCACCGATCCCGTCACACCATAGCCCCTTCTTCCGCGTCGAACCGGAGCCGTCCGTGCGGCTTGGCACCGAAGCGATGATTGTCGCGGTGCTCGATCTCCTCGCACCGGGATCGGGCGAAGCGGACGATTAGGCGAGAGAGTACGGGTTGCCACCCAAGAAATTCTATTCAGGTTATTTCTGACAAGCCGAATTCTTTCGTGCTAGCCCAGTTGCATTCCAAAACCTGATTCGATCTTTAGGAGACTCACATGGCCCGCGCCTGGCACCTCAAATCCCGTCCCGAAGCAATGCCTGCCCCTGAGAATTTTGAGCTCAAGGAATTTGATCCGGGCGCGATGGGCGATGGCATGATCCGGGTGAAGAATAGCTGGCTGACTGTCGATCCCTATATGCGGGGCCGGATGCGCGATGTGAAAAGCTATGTCCCGCCATTCCAGATCGATGCCCCGCTTGAAGGCGGCGCGATCGGTGAGGTCATTGAAAGCCAGGCCGATGGATTTGCCGTGGGTGACATGGTGAACCACGGCGCTGGCTGGCGCGACGAAGCGGTTATCGATGCCTCGACTGCGCAGAAGTTGCCGGAGCTTGGCGTCCCGGCGCAATCTTTCCTCGGCTATCTCGGCATGCCGGGCATGACCGCCTATTTCGGCTTGCTCGAAATCGGCCAGGCCAAGGAAGGCGACACCGTATTCGTGTCGGGCGCCGCCGGCGCTGTGGGCTCGACCGTGATCCAGATTGCCAAGGCCAAGGGCATGAAAGCAATTGGCTCGGCTGGTGGTGCAGATAAATGCGAATGGGTGAAATCGCTCGGCGCGGATGACTGCATTGACTATAAATCCGACGGCGATCTGCTCCACAAGATGATGGACGCGATGCCGAACGGCCTTGATGTCTATTTTGACAATGTCGGCGGCGAGCATCTCGATTGCGCCTTTGCGGTCGCCAACCCGGGCGCGCGCTTTGCCGAATGCGGCATGATCTCGGGCTATAACAGTACCGATCCGATGGAGTTCCGCTACATCATGAACCTGATCGGCAAGGGCATCATGATGAAAGGCTTCATCGTCACCCAGTTCATGGCCCGGGCCGCCGAATTCTATCAGGATATGGGTGCGATGGTCGCCGACGGAAAACTGGAATCCCAGGAAACCGTCCATGACGGCATTGAGAGCCAGGTCGATGCCTTTATCGGCCTGTTCACCGGCGGCAATACCGGCAAGATGCTGGTGAAGGTTTAACTCCTTCTCCCATCAAGGGAGAAGGAAAGCCCCGCTAAAGCCGGTTCGCCGAGAAGGTATCGCAGGCACTTGGATCCCCTTGCTCCAGCCCGCGGCGCAGCCAGCGCATGCGCTGCTCCGATGTGCCATGGGTGAAGCTTTCAGGAACCGTATAGCCCTGGGCCTGCCGCTGTAGCGTGTCGTCGCCAATCGCATTGGCGGCGCGCATGCCTTCTTCCATATCGCCCGGTTCCATCCGGTTGCGATTACGCGCGGCCCAGACGCCGGCATAGCAATCCGCCTCCAGCTCCATGCGCACCTGCAAGGCATTGCCCTCTTCCGAGCTCACCCGCTGTTGCTGCGAACGCACCTCACGGGCCCGGCCGGTGATATATTGGATATGATGGCCAACCTCATGGGCGATCACATAGGCTTGGGCGAAATCGCCACCGGCGCCCATGTCACTCTCCATCTGCTGGAAAAAGCTGGTGTCGAGATAAATGCCCTGGTCCGCCGGACAGTAGAACGGCCCCATCGATGCTTGCGCTGCGCCGCAGCCTGAGCGGGTACCGGCTTGATAGAAATGGAGCGTCGGCGGATCATATTGCGATCCATTTTGCCGGAACAGGCCGGTCCATGTCTGTTCGGTCGAGGTGAGGACGCGGCAGGCAAAGAGTTCCGCCTCGGTATCGCAGGCCTGTTGGGCACCCGCGCTCTGCTCGGTCGCCGGGCCCGGCGCGACTTCGCCGAGTTGCAGCCCGCCGCCGGAGAATAGGAAATAGCCGATGATTGCGATGATGATCAGCGTGCCAAGCCCCATTCGCCGCCCCAACAGCATCGGCAGCAAACCGAGCAGCCCGCCAAGACCGCCACCGCCCATGCCGCGGCCGGATCGACCACCGCCACGGCCATGATCGCGTGTGTTCCGGCTCGGATCCAGATCGTCGAGACGCATTGTGATTCCCTCCCACGGTTGATCGGATAATGCGCGAGCCGCGTGCCGGTTGCAATCGCGCTCCATGACCGACGATCGAATTGCGATGCACGTCTTTTGCCTTTTTCGGTTGCAACGGCGTGGCTGCGCCTCAACAAGCTGTCTCGAAACCGCGATTACAGCATGGAGATTCGTCGATGTTCCTGACAGGCAAAACCGCCATTGTAACTGGATCCACTTCGGGGATCGGCCTCGCCTATGCAAAGGCGCTCGCGGCCGAGGGTGCCAATGTCATGATGAACGGCTTTGGCGATGCCGATGAGATCGAGGCGGAACGCGTTGCGCTTGAAACGGCTTCCGGAGCCAAGGCCGTTTATTCCGACGCCGATATGACGGACCCGGCCGCGATTGAGGCGATGGTGGCCCATTGCGCCGAGGAGCTCGGCACGCCGGACATCGCAATTGCCAATGCCGGGGTTCAGCATGTCGCACCGATCGAGGAATTTCCGGTCGAGAAATGGGACCAACTCATTGCAATCAACCTCTCATCGGCCTGGCACCTGACCCGGCTGGTTGTCGGCGGCATGAAGGAAAAGGGCTGGGGCCGCATCATCTATACCGCGTCCGCTCATTCGATGGTCGCGAGCCCGTTCAAATCGGCTTATAACGCTTCGAAATTCGGTCTGGGCGGGATCGCCAAAACCGTCGCGCTCGAGGCGGCCCAGGATGGCGTAACCGTCAATTGCATCAGCCCCGGCTATGTCTGGACACCGCTCGTCGAAAAGCAGATTCCCGACACAATGGCCGCGCGCGGCATGACGCGGGACGAGGTGATCAACGATGTGCTGCTCGCCGCGCTACCGACCAAGAAATTCGTCATGCCCGAAGAAATAGCGAGCTTTGCGCTCTATCTGTGCCGCGACGAAGCCGCGCAGATTACCGGCGCAAACCTGTCGATGGATGGCGGCTGGACGGCGCAATAGGCGGCTGGCGACATCGCCAAGGATAGGATAGGCTGCTGCGCATGACGGGGCGAGCACATGCAATATTCACCGCGATAACAGCGGCTTTGTTGGTGTCGTCCTGCGCCTATACGACCGGCGTGACCGGCACCGAGGCCGGCGCCGATCCCAATCAGGACCTGCCGACCTTTTGGCGGTCAATCGCGACATTGGATGATCGTAGCCGGATTTCGACCTGGCGGCGGGCCTTTCGGGAAGGCGTTGCCGATGCGGCGGCCAGCGGCCATGCGAATGAAGTGGCTGCCGCAGGGGTGCTCTTGCAACCCGATGGTGGCCTTGCCGATCCGCGTCCGCCGGCTGGCTATTATCGCTGCCGCTTCATCAAGCTCGGATCGCAGGGCAGCGTGCCCCTATCCTATGTCGCCTATCCCTGGTTCCGCTGCCAGATCGAAGACCAGGGCGATACGCTTCGTTTCACCAAACTCACCGGGTCGCAGCGACCGCTGGGCACCTTCTATCCGGAAAATCGCTTACGGATGATCTTTCTCGGGGTGCTCGTGCTTGGCGATGAAAGCCGGGCCCATGTCTATGGCCGCGATGCGAGCCGGGATATGGCGGGTACGCTCGAACGGATCGGCGATGCCCGCTGGCGGATTGTGCTACCCTATCCGCGCTTTGAGTCGCTGGTCGACGTGATTGAACTGGTGCCGGAGGCGTAACGGGACGCGGATCTGTCGAGGGGAATTGGATTGTGGCTGTATCAGTGATCGAGGGGACAATCGAAGAAGTTGATGAGGGCCGCTCTCCGCCGCTTGGCAAAGCCACCATCTACAAACGCGTTACCTGGAATCCGGGAACTCAAAGCGAATATCGAAGATTTATAGTCGACCGATCGACCAATCCCTATATCGAACCGGGCATGACGGGCCGTTTCTATACCTGCTCCAACTTTGACCAGCGCGGGATCTATGGCTTTCGCGGCGCTGATGGCGAGAGCCATTTTGCCTGGCCGGGTGGCGGGACCTTGTTGTGGAAAATCGCGCTCGGCACCGGCATCTTATGGTCGGGTTTAACACTGGCGACGGAGGGGGATATTCCGATCCTGGCGCTGATCATAATGGCAGTCGGAATTGTCGCGCTTGTTGTGAATGCACGGAATCGCAAGGCCGGAGAAGAATTGTTCAATGCAGATTTGGACGGCTGACACTTTCCTCGATACACACCCCATCCAACCCGACTGAATTTCACGGAGAGACCCATGCGCCGCTTGCTCTATGCCCTTCCCCTGCTTTTCGCGTCACCAGCCTATGCCGATGAGCTGAGCGATGCCGTTGCGGCAGACATACCCGAGCTGATGGAGCTCTATCGTCATCTCCATGCCAATCCGGAACTTTCCTTCCAGGAAGATGATACTGCCGCGCATCTCGCGGCAATCGCCGAAGAGCTTGGCTTTGAGGTGACGACCGGAGTGGGCGGCCATGGCGTTGTTGCGGTAATGGAAAATGGACCCGGCCCGGTCTTGCTGCTGCGCGCGGATATGGATGGTTTGCCGGTCGAAGAGCAGACAGGGCTTGAATTTGCGAGCACCGTGGTCGCGACCACCGATGAAGGCATTGAATCGCATGTCATGCATGCCTGTGGCCATGATACGCATATGACCGCCTGGGTCGGTGCGGTGCGCCAGTTGGTGGCGCGGCGCGGCGATTGGTCGGGCACGCTTGTCGCCATTCTCCAGCCCGCCGAGGAACGCGGCGCAGGCGCGCGCATGATGCTCGAAGATGGCTTGTATGAGCGCTTCCCGCGTCCCGATTATGCGCTGACCTTTCATGATTCCGCCTCGGCTCCGGCCGGGACGATCGGTGTCGTGCCCGGCTTTGCCATGGCCAATGTCGATAGCGTTGATATCCATGTGCGTGGCGTTGGCGGCCATGGCGCCTATCCGCATACGACCCGCGATCCGATCGTGCTGGGCTCCCGGATCGTCGGCGCGTTGCAGACGCTGGTCAGCCGCGAGGTTGATCCGCAACAGCCCGCCGTGGTGACGGTTGGCAGTTTCCGAGCCGGTTCCAAGCATAATATCATTTCGGACGAAGCGAACCTGCTCCTCACGGTGCGCAGCTATACCGATGAAGTGCGCGAGCAATTGCTCTCGGGGATTGAGCGGATTTCGCGGGCCGAAGGCATGGTCGCCGGGCTGCCCGAAGAATTGCTGCCCGAAGTCACGCGGCGCAACGAATATACACCGGCGGTCTATAATACGCTCGAACTGTCCGGAGAGCTGATGGCGCTGTGGCGCGGTCGGTTCGGCGAAGATCGCGTGCTCGAAGGTGAGCCGGTGATGGGGGGCGAAGATTTCAGCCGCTATTATCGGGCCGATCGCGAAAATATCCAAAGCGTCTTGTTCTGGGTTGGCGGTGTGCCGATCGATCGCTGGGAAGCCGCACAAAGGGGCGAGATTGACCTGCCGTCGCTGCACAGCGCCTATTGGGCGCCGGATGCCGAGGCGGTGATCACCACTGCGACCGAGGCTTTGGTGATGGCAGCGCTCGATATTCTCGCACCAGAGGCGAGCGCGGACTGAAGCGGCCGGCAGAGTCTCGCTCCGTTATTGAGAAACATTATCAATAAATAACAAGCGATTAATCGGTTTCCTCGCTCAAGCCGATCAGCTATTTGCGTTTCAATCGAATCGTTCGATCACCTACACCCGAATCAAGTCCGGAGCATCGCCGGGCCATATTACTCGTTCACTCAGGGGAATTATCATGGATCTCAAAGGCAGCCAGACCGAAGACAATCTCAAGGCCGCATTTGCCGGTGAAAGCCAGGCCAATCGCCGCTATCTCTATTTCGCGCAAAAGGCCGATATTGAAGGCCATAATGATGTTGCCGCCGTATTCCGCTCAACCGCGGAAGGCGAAACCGGCCATGCGCACGGCCATCTCGAATTTCTCGAAGAAACGGGCGATCCGGCCACCGGCGAACCGATTGGTTCGACCGAGCAAAATCTCGCGGCCGCCATCGCTGGTGAAACCCATGAATATACCGATATGTATCCGGGCATGGTGAAGACGGCGCGCGAAGAAGGGTTCGACGAGATCGCGGACTGGTTCGAAACGCTGGCCAAGGCGGAAAAGAGCCATGCCGGCAAATTCCAGCGCACGCTCGATACGCTGAAAGCCGACGCGTAAGTCGCTTGCAGTGTTGAATTGAAAAGGCGGGGATGGGTGAAAGCCCGTCCCCCTTTTTCTTCGCGGCCCCTATAGCGGGCCGGCCAAAGGGGAGAGCGAGATCATGCAGGAAGGCAGCCTGGGAGCGCCGACGCGCCATCCGATCGCCTGGCAGGATGATGCGTTTTACGACGAGGAGCTGCTCGATGCCGAGCTGCGCCGCGTCTTTGACATTTGCCATGGCTGTCGTCGCTGCTTCAATCTGTGCGACAGTTTCCCACAGCTCTTCGACCTGATCGACGAGAGCGAGAATGAGGATGTCGAGAGCCTCGACAGCGCCGATTTCAAGCCGGTCGTCGATGCCTGCACCCTGTGTGACATGTGCTTCATGGTGAAGTGCCCCTATGTCCCGCCGCACGAATTCGATCTCGATTTCCCGCACCTGATGCTCCGCGCCCGGGCGATCGAGCATAAGAAGGGCGAGACCAGCTTCACCGACACGCAGCTCGCCAAGACGGATCGCAACGGCAAGCTAGCCACGAAAGTTTCCGGCCTCGCCAACTGGGCGACCAAGGAATCGAATGGCATGACCCGCGGCGCAATGGAAAAGACGCTGGGCATCGATAAGCGCGCGCATCTGCCGCGCTATGAATCCAAGCCGCTCACCAAGACGCCCGCCGACGCGATGCCCGCGGTCAATGTCGATGCGCCGAGCTTCGGTCGCAAGGCCGCGATCTATGCGACCTGCTATGGCAATTTCAACGATGCGACGCCCGGCAAGGCCGCGCTGGATGTGCTTGCCCATAACGGCGTCCAGTGCCGGATCGAGCATCCGCTATGCTGCGGTATGCCGCTCCTCGAAAATGGCGATCTGGACGGCGTGGCCAAAAGCGCCCAAGCCGTCGCCGCGCATTTCGAGCCGCTGATCGATCGCGGCTATGATATCGTCGCGCTGACCCCGTCCTGCGCGCTGATGCTCAAATTCGAATGGCCGCTCATCCTGCCCGACAATCCGATCGTGCAGAAGCTTGCCGAACATACGCGGGACCTGGCGCAATATGTGGTGGAGCTATCCAAGGACAAAGGCCTTGTTGAGCTGCCCGAGATGGATAGCAAGGTCGGCATTCATTTTTCCTGCCATAGCCGCGCGCAGAATATGGGCGCCAAGGCGATGGAGATGCTCAAGCTTATTCCCGGTACGACACCGACGATTGTCGAACGCTGCTCGGGCCATGGCGGCAAATGGGGAATCATGGCCGAAAATTACGATACCGCCGTCAAGCTCGCCCGGCCGACGGTGCGCAATCTGAAGAAGACTGATCCGGACTATATTGTCAGCGAATGCCCGCTTGCCGGTCCGCATCTGCGCGAGGTCATGGAGATGGCCGATGGCGATGCCGCGCCCGAGCGGATCGGTCACCCGATCGAGATACTGGCCAAGGCCTATGGATATTAGGAGCCAATGATGCCGCGCGATGCCCGCGAAATTACCGCCGAGGATATTCTCGGCCTGGAAGACTTTGAAAAGATCCGCGCCGAAAAGCGCGAGGAGAATCTGCTGCGCAAGCGGTTTCGGCGCCTTTCCGTCGGACCGCATGTAACGGTATATTTTGAGTCCTGGGACACGATGTGGCTCCAGGTCCAGGAAATGCTGCGCATCGAAAAAGGCGGGGAGGAGCAGCTGGTCGACGAGCTCGCCGCCTATAATCCGATGATCCCCAATGGCGATGAGCTGACCTGTACGCTGATGTTTGAGATCGAGGATCCGGATCGCCGTGACGCGCTGCTCAACCAGCTGGGCGGGGTGATCGACCATATCCATATCGTCATCGATGGCGAAAAGATCGGCGCGACGCCCGAACAGGATGTCGATCGCGAAAATGATAGCGGCAAAGCTTCGTCCGTTTTGTTTCTCCACTTCGCCTTCACCGCCGAGCAAAAAGCAAAGTTCCGCGATACGGCCAACCAGATCCTCTTCCAGATCGATCATGCCGCCTATGGCCATGCCGCGATCATCGGCGATGAAATGCGCGCTGAGCTAACGCGGGATTTTGGGTAGATAGTTTCAGAACCGACTTAGATTTGTCAGAAACTTCCTCGCGGAAGTTCGCGGCACCAGCCCGCTCCCCCTCCCGACCGCCCACAGGGTACACTTAATGGGCGGCCGGGAGGGGGAGTGGGCCGGAGCCGCGACATTGCGATAGCAATGTTCTGACAAGCCAAAAGAAAACGCCCGCCAGGATTTCTCCGGACGGGCGTCTCTTCTCCTCCCCAGGAAAAGCTCTGTAATTCTGGGCAGGCACCCTCTCCCAGGGGTGTTTGCAATAAAAAGGATGGGGGCACCCGCCCCCACCAGTAAGCTCCTAAAACTTTATTCGGCTGCCTCGACAAACTGGTCGGCTTCGGTCGATTCCGCGAGTGCGGTGGTCGAGCTCTGGCCCCCGGTAATGGCGTTCGAGACGAGATCGAAATAGCCGGTGCCGACTTCGCGCTGATGGCGCGTTGCGGTGTAGCCATTTTCTTCGGCATCAAATTCAGCCTGTTGCAGCTCGGAATAGGCAGCCATGCCGCGATCCTTATAGCCGCGTGCGAGCTCGAACATCCCGTAGTTGAGCTGGTGGAAACCGGCCAGCGTAACAAACTGGAACTTATATCCCATGGCACCGATCTCGCGCTGGAACTTGGCGATCGTGTCCTTGTCGAGATTGGCTTCCCAGTTGAAGCTTGGCGAACAGTTATAGGCCAGCATCTTGTTCGGATATTCCTTCTTGATCGCTTCGGCAAAGCGCCGTGCATCATCAAGGTTCGGCTTGGAGGTTTCCCACCAGAGCAGATCAGCATGCTCGGCAAAGGCAAGGCCGCGCTTGATGCAGTGATCAACACCGGTGCCGTCTTTCAGGCGGAAGAACCCTTCGGCCGTCCGCTCGCCGGTCATGAATTCATGATCACGCTCGTCAATGTCAGACGTCATGAGCTTGGCGCTCTCGGCATCGGTCCGGGCACAGATCACCATCGGCACGCCGCAGACATCGGCTGCGAGCCGGGCGGCGTCGAGGTTGCGGATATGGGCCTGGGTCGGGATCAGCACCTTGCCGCCAAGATGGCCGCACTTCTTTTCGGACGCCAGCTGATCTTCATAGTGAACGCCAGCAGCGCCCGCAGCGACATAGGCCTTCATGATCTCAAAACAGTTGAGCGGTCCGCCAAAACCGGCTTCGGCATCGGCAACGATCGGGGCGAACCAGTCGCGCTCGGCTCCGCCTTCGCTATGCTCGATCTGGTCGGCACGCTGCAGCGTGTTGTTGATCTTGCGGGCAAGCTCGGGGCCGGCATTGGCCGGGTAGAGCGACTGATCGGGATACATGGCACCGGCCGTGTTATTGTCAGCGGCAACCTGCCAGCCTGAAAGATAGATGGCCTGGAGCCCGGCGCGCACCATCTGCATCGCCTGATTGCCCGACAGCGCGCCCAGCGCGTTGATATAATCTTCGTTGTGGAGCAGTTCCCACAGCTTGTTCGCGCCCTTGCTGGCCAGCGTATAATCAATGGCTACCGATCCGCGCAGCGCCTCAACCTTGTCGGTGTCATAGGGGCGGGTGATTCCGTCGAAACGGCCCGGTGCAGCGGGAATAAGCTCTTCAAACGTCGCCATTGTAGTTAATCCTTTACACATATTTTGAAACGGGGAGGAACGGCTCATGGCCGCGCTTCGGAGGTTTCAGTAGCCGATTCGCGCGTCAGCGCCTATGCTGCAATGCGACATATTCGGGTGTGATGGTGCGATTCAGGCAGAGATCGTCTGTCATGTTGTAAAGATATTGACAAGCGCTCTTCTGGGTGGTGATGAGTGACTATGGCTGACGCGAAACTCTTTGCCGGACACCGGATCAAGCGGATCCGCAGACAGGCGAGCCTGACCCAGGCGGCGATGGCCGATATGCTGGATATCAGCCCGAGCTATCTCAACCTGATCGAGCGCAACCAGCGCCCCTTATCGGCTACGCTGTTGCTGCGGCTCGCCGAGCGGTTCGACTTCGACCCGCGCAGCCTGTCGGACGATGAGCCGGGTGGCGGCGAGGCGGGTCTGCGTCGGCGGCTGGTTGATCCGCTATTCGCCGATCTCGATATCGATCGGAGCGAGCTCCAGGAATGGCTCGCGGCATCGCCCGGCGGTGTCGAAGCCTTTGCCCGCGCCTTTGATCGCATGACGCAGGGCGGCGGCGTCGACCGACCCGAAGCGGGCGATCCCGTGATCCCGGTCCGGCGCGAAATCGAACGCTGGAAAAATCACTATGCCGATCTTGATGGTCAGGCCGAGGCGTTGGCCGATGAGCTGCGATTGGGTGCCGGTGATCTTTATGGCGCGATTGCCGAACGGCTGCGTTCCAAGCACCAGCTCACCATTCGGATCCTGCCCGCCGATGTGATGCCGGATCGATTGCGGCGGCTCGATCTTCATGCCCGGCAATTGCAGCTGTCTGAAATGCTCGATCAGGCCTCGCGGACCTTTCAGGCCGGATTCCAGCTCGCCCAGATCGAAGCCAAGGCAGAGATAGAGGCGCTGGTTGCTGGTGCTGAATTCCCCGAGCCGGTCCAGGAGCGTTTCTATCATCGCCATCTCGCCGGCTATTTCGCGGCCGCGCTGATGATGCCCTATCGCCGCTTCCTGCGGGCGTGCGAATCGAGTGGCTATGATTTCGATCTGTTGCAGCGCCGCTTTGGCGCAGGCTTCGAGCAAGTCGCCCATCGGCTGACAACTTTGCAGCGGGTCGGCGAGCGCGGCTTGCCCTTCTTCATGCTGCGGATCGATCGGTCGGGCGTCGTATCCAAACGCTATGCCGGGGCCAGCGGATCGCCTTTGGTCGATGCCGCCGCCTTTTGCCCGCTCTGGCATATCCATCGCGCGTTCGATCGGCCCGGCGAATATGCCCGGCAGCTGGTTGAGCTCGAGGATGACAGCCGCTGGCTGACCATTTCACGCACCGTGCATCCGGTGGCGAGCGCGCCGAGCGGCGTGCGGGCGGAGTTTGCCGTCGGGCTGGGCGTGGCGGCCGAGCATGCGACGCAGATCGCCGATGCGCGCGGAATCGCCTTGGATGCAGGGGCGACGCCGATTGGCCTGGGCTGCCGCGCCTGTACCCGTGCGGATTGCCCGCAACGCAGTGCACCGCCGACGGGCCGGGCGCTGCTGATCAATGAACGCGAACGCGCGCTGACACCGTTCGCCTTTGCCGGGGATTAGAGCCGCGACTTGCCATCGGTTTTTGCCTTGAGTGTTTCGACGGCTTCCTTGACCCGTTGACTATCGCCGCGCGGCATCACCAGTATCGCGTCTTCCGTGGCGACGACGATCAAATCCTCGACGCCGATGGTTGTCACGGTCGGTCCGGTCGAGCGGACGAGGCTGTTGCGCGTGTCGATCGCAAGCACATCGCCGTCCAGCGCATTGCCATCCGCATCCCGCGCGGAGATCGCATGGAGCGCATCCCAGCTGCCGACATCGGACCAGCCCATGGATACCGGCACCACCGCGACCTTCTCGGCCTTCTCCATCACCGCATAGTCGATCGATATGGCCGGGATACGCGCAAAGGCGGCGGCGTCGGGACGATGGACCGTGCCATCGCGATGACCGGCATCAAAAGCGGCGCGGGCACCGGCAAGGATATCCGGTGCGTGGCGCTCCAGCGCGTCCAGATAGGCACCGGCGGTGAACAGGAAGATGCCGCCATTCCAATGATGGCCGCCCGCCGCGAGCAGCTGTTCGGCAGTCGCCCGATCCGGCTTTTCAATAAAGCGCGCGGCGCGATATCCGCCAGCATCCAGCGCCTCGCCCTGTTCGATATAGCCATAGCCGGTTTCCGGCCCGTCCGGGGCTATCCCGAACGTGACGAGCCAGCCTTGCATGGCCAGTGCAGTGGCTTTGATGACCGCGTCGCGAAAGGCATCCGGGTCGGCAATCGCATGATCGCTCGGCATGACCAGCATCGGCGTATCGGGTTCCAGCACGAGTGCGGCCAGCGCAATCGCCGGTGCGGTATTGCGGCCTTCGGGTTCCAGGATGATCGCCGCATCGCTTCCCGCGAGCAGCTGGAGAATATCTTCCTGCGCCGCGCCGCCGACGAGCAAGGGCGCGCCAAACGCATCGCCGGTCGCCCGGGCCAGCGTGTCTTCGAGCATGGTCGTCTTGCCGAGCAGCCTGAGAAATTGTTTGGGGCGCGCGCCGCGCGATACCGGCCATAGCCGGGTCCCGCTGCCGCCTGTTAGGATGACGGGTGTGATCGTCGCTTCGGTCATTCAGCCTCGCTCATAACTGCGCTTTTTGCGGCTAGGCCATTTTTGAGCTATATGCGACCTTACGTAAACGTAAAGGGAGTCGGTAATGCCCAATATGGTCAGCCTTTCCGACGCAGTCAGCAAGGATGAGCTGCGCGCCTTGCTCAAGCCGTCCGACCTGAAAGCCAGCGCGATCCTGATCGGCACCTATGCGATGCTGGCCGGGTCCTTTGCGATGGCAATCCTCTGGCCGAACCCGCTGACGATCATTCTTGGCACCGTGCTGATTGCCGGGCGATTGCTCGGGCTTGTCGTGATCGGCCATGATTGTGCGCACCATGCCTTTTTCTCCAGCCGGCGGGCGAATGAGATTATCGGACACTGGTTCACCAATGCGGCGCTCAACGTGTCGCATTATGGCTATCGCTCCTATCATCTCAAGCATCACCAATATGCGGGTAGCGAGAAGGATCCAGATATCGGGCTGGTGCGCAAATATCCGGTCACCAAATCGAGCTTTCGCCGCAAGATGATCCGCGATCTCACCGGGCAGACGGGCATCCGCGACACCTGGAACAAGATCAAGAATTTCCGCCTGCCCAAGCATCTGCCATGGCTGACCTTCCATCTCGGCCTGTTCGGGATATTGTTCGCGGTCGGTGCGCCCTGGGCCTATGCGATGTGGTGGGCGGCCGAGCTGTTCCTCTATCCGGCGATCACGCGGATCCGCAATGTTGGAGAACATGGCGTCGCCTCCAATCGCCTGAGCCCCGATCCGCGCGAGAACACCCATTCGACAATCGCCAACCCGATCGAGCGGCTGTTCCTCGCGCCCAACTATGTGAACTTTCATTGCGAGCATCATCACTTCCCCGCGGTGCCGCCCTATAATCTCCCCAAGCTCCACCGGATGCTGCGAGATCGCGGCTATTATGATGGCTTCGAAGCCACGACCCGCGGCTATCCAGCGATGCTGCGCAAGGCCATGCGCCCCGACGAACCGGTTGCTGCCTGATATGGCGAGCGCGGCGCAATCCAGTGACCGGCCCGATCTCGATCGCTGGCTCGGCGGCCGCAGCTTTGCCGACGTGCGCGCTGATTTCGATCGCGACGGCTATGTGATCTTTGAGCATGTGCTCGATCCCGACATGGTCGAACGCGTCCGCGCGGCGCTCGAGCCTTATCTTGAGGCTGATGTTACCGGGCGCAATGATTTCGAAGGCCTTAGATCCAATCGCGTCTATGCGATGCTTGCCAAGTCGCCCGTCTTTGCCGAGCTCGTGACGCATCCCCTGGCGCTCGCCTTTGCCGAGGCCGATCTGGGTGAGAGCTGCCTCCTTTCTGCCTGCCTCGCCATCAATCTCCAACCCGGCGAGACGGTCCAGCCCTGGCATTATGACGATAATCATCTGCGTGTTCCCCGCCCGCGCGACCCGTTCGGCGTCAGCACCTTCTGGGCGATTGATCCAATGACCGAGGACAATGGCGCGACCGAGCTTCTGCCGGGTAGCCATGTATGGCCCGAGAATAGTATCGAAGGCGCGAACAGCGCGGCGGATTTTGCAAATACCGATATCCGTTCCGTCGATGACGATCCCGCTCCGCGCGCCGATGCCATCAAGGCGGTCATGCCGTCCGGTTCGCTGATGGTGACCAAGGGAACGCTCTGGCATCGTGGTGGCGCCAATCGATCCGACGCGCCGCGATTGATCGTGACGCCACAATATTGTCCGGGCTGGGCACGGCAGCTGGAAAATATGGCGATGACGATGACGCCGGAACAAGCGGCCGAGCTGCCCGAGCGCGCCCGCGAATTGGTCGGTTATTCGATCCATCCGCCCTTTATGGGCTATGTCGATGGCATGCATCCGGCCCGGGTTTTGAAAAGCAGCCAACACTAGCCCTGCATCTGCCTGCCACAACATTCTGAAAATAAACCAAAAAACAATCACCCAAAGAATTGGCGGGCGCTGAATCGTAAGATTTCTCGACAGGGTCAATTGTGTCGGATTTCTTTACGATTTGCAGCTAAGACAATCCTTACATGGAACAATAATAGGCGTTTTCGGGCGTGATCAGGCTGTTTAAACATTATGTGCCCAATGCGGTGCTGCTTTTGGGCATCATGGACTTTGTCCTGCTGCTCGTCGCGGCGGAGATCGGTTGGGTCTATCGGCTGAGCCAGATCGGTAGCATTCCCGAGCCGATTACCACCCGTATTCCAGAGCTGCTCGCATTCGCTGCCGCGCTCGAGATCGCGATGATCGCGGTGGGCGCTTATGGCATCGAAGCATTGAACTCATTGCGCTTTGCGCTGGCGCGTCTGCTCGTCGCCATTTCGCTCGGCATCATTGCGCTCTCCGCTATCTTCTTCCTCGTGCCCGAACTCTCCTTGTGGCGATCCAATCTCTTCTACTCGATGATCATCGCAACCGTTTTGCTGTTCGGAATGCGGATCTTGCTCGGCAAGACGCTCGGCGGCGCAGCATTCAAACGACGGCTGGTTATTCTGGGTGCCGGCAGCCGTGCACAACGGATCAAGGATCTTGCCAAGGATCCGGGGTCGGGTTTCGTTGTCGTCGGCTATATCGCGATGAATGATGGTCGCCAGGAAATCCCCGAAGCGATCAATCGCGACGCAATCTACAATCTCGCCGATCATGTCGTGCTGCTCAATGCCAGTGAAGTGGTCCTCGCGCTGGAGGAGCGGCGCAATGCATTGCCGCTCGACGATCTGTTGCGGATCAAGACCACCGGTGTGCACGTCAATGATCTTTCGAGTTTCCTCGAACGCGAAACGGGACGCGTCGATCTCGACAGCGTCAATCCCAGCTGGCTGATCTTCTCCGATGGCTTTTCGAGTGGCCGGCGGATCTCAAGTGCGCTTAAGCGACTGTTCGATATTGCCGCCAGCCTTGCGCTGCTGCTTATCACCGCACCAATCATCCTGGTCACGGCAATCGCGATCAAGCTCGAAAGCAAAGGCCCAGCCTTTTTCCGGCAAAAGCGCGTTGGCCAATATGGCCAGGAGTTTGAGCTCATCAAATTGCGCTCGATGCGCAATGATGCCGAAAAGGATGGTCAAGCCGTCTGGGCGCAGAAAAATGATCCGCGCGTCACGCGGATCGGCAAGCTGATCCGCAAATTGCGCATCGATGAACTGCCCCAGGCCTGGACGGTTCTGAAGGGCCAGATGAGCTTTGTCGGGCCGCGTCCGGAGCGCAAGCAGTTCGTCGACGATCTCGCGACCAAGATGCCCTATTATGCCGAGCGCCATATGGTGAAACCCGGGATTACCGGCTGGGCGCAGGTCAACTATCCTTATGGCGCGAGCCTTGAAGATGCGCGGCACAAGCTGGAATATGATCTCTATTATGCGAAGAACTACACGCCGTTCCTCGATCTCCTGATCCTGCTTCAGACGGTGCGTGTGGTGATCTGGCCGGAAGGCGCGCGCTAGATGATCGCGCAAATCGGCATATGGAGCCACGGCATCGCGGCCGGTCTGTTTGGGCTGCTCGCGGTCTGGCAGTTTGCCCGCCACGACTGGCGCACATCGGCTGGCCTTTTGGGCGTCGCCTTTGTCCTGACCGCATGCTGGGCAACGGTCGCGGCTGCAACCGGACCGGCAACACCGCTTGCTGCGCTGGCCGAAACCGGTCGCAATCTTGGTTTCCTGACTTTCATGTTCGTGCTGCTGCGCAACGGACTTGGCGATGATCGCCGGCCCTTTGTCGGCCTGATCTATGTTGCCTTGTTCCTGTTGGCTCTGCTCCAGCTGCTGATCGACGCCGCGATGCAGGCTGTGCCGGCAACCGCTAGCTGGCGCGTCCTTTTCTATGACGCGGCGGTGTTGCTCGACCTGTGTTTCGTCATCGGTGCACTGCTGATGGTCAATGCGTTGTACACCGGCGCGGCAGCAGACACCCGATCCGATATTCGCTTCACGATGATCGGTATCGCCGGGATCTGGGCTTATGATCTCAATCTCTACACCATCGCCTGGTTGACCGGCGATCCGGCGGTTGAGCTAATGGCATTGCGCGGCCTGCTGATGATTGGCCTGGTACCGACTTTCCTGCTCGGAACACGTAACAGCGCCGGGTTCCGGATGAAACTTTCGCGCAAGGTAACGTTCCGATCGCTCTCGCTGATTGCGATTGCCGGATATTTCCTGATGATGTTTGCCGCGATCCAGCTGATCGACCAATTTGCTGGCGGCAATGCCGGTTTGGCGCAGGTCGCCTTCGTGTTCCTGATGACAGCCGGCGCCGTGATCTTGCTCCCGTCCAAACGCGTGCGCAGCTGGCTCCGGGTAAAGGTTGCCAAGCATCTGTTCGAACATCGCTATGATTATCGCGCGGAATGGATCCGCTTCAATCATACGCTCGCCCAGGCCGATGCCGAAGGCGGCGTTCTTGACGAACGTGTGGTCCAGGCATTGTCAGAAATCACCGAAGCGCAGGGCGGCTTGATGCTGGTCTGCGATGGCGATCATGTGATGCATCCTGGGGCGTGTTGGAACTGGGATACGCTCTCAACGGCGCAGCCTGCCGCTGATGGCATGTTGGGCAATTGGCTAGCGGCCAGCGGCCACATCACCGAACTCGATCCGCTCCGCAATGGCGATTTTGGCGATCCGGACGAAATTGCCACACTGATCCCACAATGGATGTTTGACGAACCCGACGCCTGGGTCCTCGTACCGCTTATCCATCGTGATCAGCTGATTGGCGCGGTCCTGTTGAAACGGCCCCATGCCGATCGGACGCTGGACTGGGAAGATCTCGATCTGTTGCGGATCGTGGGGCGCCAGGCGGCAAGCTATCTTGCCGAGGCGCGCAGCCAGGACGCATTGGCCGAAGCACGGCGATTTGATGAGTTTAACCGCCGTTTCGCTTTCATCCTGCACGATATCAAGAATCTCGTGAGCCAGCTCAGCCTCGTCGCCCGCAATGCGGAACGACATGCCGATAATCCCGAGTTTCGCGCTGACATGATCGCAACGCTTCAGGATTCGGTCGGCAAGATGAACGATCTCCTCACCCGGTTGGCGCCAAAGGAGCGCGGCCGCAGTGAGGCGCCCCGCGTCATCGAGCTGCGCGAGATTGCCGACCAAGTCGCGATGCAAAAGGGCGATGCCCATCCGATCCGCGTAGCAGCCGATGCCCAATGCTATGCGCTGGCTGATCCATTCCGGCTCGAAACCGCACTCACCCATCTGGTCCAGAACGCGATCGATGCGAGTCCGGCCGATGCCCAGATCTGTATTGCTGTCGGCGCCGGCGATCAGGAAGCCTGGCTGGCGGTTGAAGATAGCGGTGTCGGCATGGACGAAGATTTTGTGCAGCAAAAGCTGTTCCGTCCGTTCAGCTCGTCCAAGGCGGGGGGCTTTGGAATCGGTGCCTTTGAAGCGCGATCCTTGATCGCCGAGATGGGCGGTCGGATCGATGTCGATAGCCGCGAGGGAGAGGGTACGCGATTTACGATTACCCTGCCTGCCGCCGAACCCGCTGATACCAGTGATCAAGACAGAAAGAGCGCGTGATGGCCGATAAGCTGCCCGTATTGTTGATCGTCGAAGACGATGAAGGCCTGCAGCGCCAGCTGCGCTGGGCCTATGAGGATTATGAGGTGGTCATCGCTGGCGATCGCGAAACCGCGATCGATATGCTGCGCCAGCACGAACCGGCCGTTGTGACTCTGGACCTTGGATTGCCGCCAGACCCGGACGGCACGTCCGAAGGCTTTGCGACGCTTGAAGCGATCCAGTCCCTCAAACCCGACACCAAGGTCATCATTGCATCAGGCCATGGCGCCCGTGAGAGCGCTTTGCGCGCCATTTCGAGCGGCGCCTATGATTTCTACCAGAAGCCGGTCGACATTGATGAGCTGGGCCTCATCGTTGCGCGCGCATTCCAGCTCCATGCAATCGAGCGCGAAAATGAACGCCTCGCCAGCCAGGCCGGCGGTGACGAAACGGTGCTGGGTGGCATGATCACAGCGGCGCCCGAAATGCTCAAAGTCGCAAGGACAATTGAGCGGGTGGCGTCTGCAGACGTTTCGGTCATGCTGTTGGGCGCGAGTGGTACCGGTAAGGAGTTGCTCGCCCGCGGCCTGCATGATGAAAGCCCGCGCGCTGACAAACCCTTTGTTGCGATCAACTGCGCGGCGATCCCGGAAAATCTCCTGGAAGCCGAACTGTTTGGCTATGAAAAAGGCGCGTTTACCGGCGCGGTGAAAACGACCGAAGGCAAGATTGAACTGGCCGAAGGGGGAACGTTGTTCCTCGATGAGGTTGGCGATATTCCCCTGCCGCTACAGGTGAAGTTGCTGCGCTTCCTGCAAGAGCGCGTGGTCGAGCGGATTGGCGGCCGCTCTGCTATCCCGGTCGATGTGCGGATTGTCTGCGCAACCCACCAGGATCTTGACGCGATGATCGCGGCCAAGGAATTCCGGGACGATCTATACTATCGCCTCGCCGAAATCGTGGTCACCATTCCCGCATTGTCGGAACGGCCCGGCGATGCAACGCTCCTTGCGCGCCATTTCCTGCGCAAATATGCCGGAGAAATGAACTCATCGGTGAAGGGGTTTGCACCCGAAGCGCTCGCCGCGATTGAAGCATGGGGCTGGCCCGGCAATGTTCGTGAGCTTGAAAACCGCGTGAAACGGGCGGCGATCATGGCCGATAGCAAGCTGGTCGGGGCGCTCGACCTCGACTTCGAAGACAATGAGGATGAAGCGCATCTCAATCTCAAGGCGGCACGCGAAACGGCCGACCGCAAGGCAATCCGGCTGGCCTTGTCGCGCGCCGACAACAATATCTCGCAGGCCGCAAAACTGCTCGGTATCTCGCGCCCGACATTGTATGACCTGCTCAAGCAATATGATCTGAGTCCATGAGCCGACGGCGCCGCAAAAGAAAGCCGCGCCTGGCCCTGCCGCCGATTGCGCTGCGACCGATCCTGCTGGTCGGTGGCGGCGCGCTGCTCTTCGCCCTGATCATACTCATCGTGATGGCCGGTAATAATAATCCGGCTGGCGCCTATGCCCGTGCCGAAGCCTATGAAGCAGCCGGCGAAATGCGGTCGGCGCGGGTCGAAGCCATGAACGCGGTCGATCATGCGCCGGACAATGAGGCCGCTTGGCGGTTGCTGGTGCGAAGCGAGATCGCCATTCGCGAGGGGGCGATGGCACTCGGTACGCTCGACCGCGCCGCATCCGCCGGCATAAGTGCGGACCGGACCCGGCATTTGCGGGCCGAAGCCTTGCTGATCAGCGGGGATCGGGAAGCGGCACTGGCCGAGAGTGAAGCTGGCCCGATTGACGATGAATTTCTTGCCGATCTGCAGCGCGTTCGCGGACGCGCTTTCCAAGATAATGGCCAGATCGCAGCGGCGGCTGAGGCCTTTACCCTGGCGATCGAAAATGATCCGGAGAATGCCGAATTGTGGCTTGATGTGGCTCGCTTTCGGTCGATGACAGGAGAGCAGGCCGGTGCCATCGATGCGGTCGACCAGGCATTGTCGATCGACGAAACAAATATCGATGCGCTCATCCTGAAGGGCCGCATGGTTCGCGATCAATATGGGTTGGTCGCCAGTCTTGCTTGGTTTGATCGCGCACTCGCGGTGGATCCTGATCATATTGACGCGCATCTCGAACGCGCGGCGACCTTGGGCGACGTCGGTCGGATGACCGATATGGTGGACGCGACCCGCCGTGTATTGGAGCTTGAGCCCGGCCATCCGCGCGCTCTCTACTTTCAGGCCGTGCTTGCTGTCCGGGCCCGCAATTTCCCGCTCGCACGCCGGTTAGTGACGCTGACCAACGGGCGGTTGGACGGCTGGCCCGCCATGATGTTGCTTGAAGCGGCGATCGACTTTCAATCGCAAAATTTTGAAGCGGCAATCCGCCGGCTGGAAGATTTGCGGGATCGGCAACCCGCCAATATGGCCGCGATCCGCCTATTGGGGGCGGCAAATTTCCGGGCCGATGATGCCCGGGCGACGATCCGCTTGCTTGAACCGCTGGCCAATCGGCCAGACGCGGACACCTATGTGCTCACGCTGATCGGCCGCGCATGGGAACGGGAAGGGGATCTCGAACGCGCCGCACCCTATCTTGCGCGCGCAGCCGAACCGGCTCGCGAAGGGCTCGCTCCATTAGGGGCGCCGCCTGAAGATGCCGCCGCCTTGGCGTTGATCGAACGTGAGGCCTTGCAGACGGGGGCGGCAGGAGCCGAAGTTGTACTCATTCGCGCCTATCTTGCACTTGGTCGCATTGATGACGCCCTATCGCGCGCCGCTGCGTTGAGCGCCAATAATCCGGGCGCGCCTGATGCGCATCTCATCTATGGCGATGCCCTTGGTGCAGCCGGACGCTATCAGGATGCGGCGGGCGCCTATGCCAATGCGTCCAATATCCGCTTTTCTGAGCGGGCGGCGCTGGGGCTGTATGAATCCCTTCAGCGCGCCGGCCTGCCCGAACAGGCGCTGCGCACCCTGGCGCTCTATCGCGAGCAAAATCCGCGCAACGTTTCGACGGCGATGATTTCCGCACGGCTCAATCTGCGGGCCGGTCGCTGGCCGCAAGCGGCCGCGATCCTCGAGCAATTGCGCCGGCGCCTTGGGGATCGGGATGCGTCGCTTCTCGCGAACCTTGCCTGGGCGCGGTATGAAATGGGCGATACGGAGCGGTCGCTGGCACTGGCCCGCCGCGCCTATCACCTGCTGCCGACCAATGCGTCGACGAGCGAGATTTACGGATGGATCGCTGCCGATAGCGGGGTTGATCGCGAACTCGGCATAGAGCTGCTCGAAAAAGCGCAAAGCCTGGCGCCGGATAACGCCCAGATTACCGATCGATTGGCGACCCTGCGCGCGGGCTAGCACACAGCCTCTGGCATCGTCCGCCATTTAGCGGCTAAGGGTCAGGCGATGACCGATGACGCCCTTTCCCGGATCGCCGATGCGCTGGACCGGATTGCACCGCCACCCGGTGCGCCTGCCGATCCGCTCGCCCATCCGGCCTATGTCTGGCGCGGTGAACGGCTCCATGCGGCCCAGCATTTTGAGCCGTTGCCACTCGCCCTTCTCACCGGGATCGATGCGCAGAAAGAGGCGGTCCTCGAAAACAGCCGGCGATTGGCGCGCGGCGCGGCGGCCCATGATATCCTGCTCTGGGGATCGCGCGGATCGGGCAAGTCGATGCTCGCCAAGAGCGCGATTGCGGCGCTACAGGCCGAGGGTGAAACGCTTGCCCTGGTCGAAGTCGCGCCCGATCGCCTTGAAAGCCTGGCCGATCTGTTCGCGCTGCTCGCGCCGGTCGAGCGCGCCTTCATTCTGTTTATCGACGATATCGGATTTGATGGTGATGCGGGGGCGGCGCGTGCCTTACGCTCGCTGCTGGAGGGCGGGGCGGAAGCGCGGCCGTCCAATATGCGGCTCTATGTCACCTCCAATCGGCGGCATATCGTCGCGCGCTCCATGGCCGAACAGGATGATCCGGTAAATCCGCGCGATGCCAGGGATGATAGCCTGGCGCTCGCCGATCGCTTTGGGCTGAGCCTTGGTTTTCATGCGGCAAACCAGGGCGATTTTCTCGCCATGGTCCGCGCCTATGCCGCGCATTTCGATCTGCCATTTGACGAAGCAGACGCCGTTGGCTGGGCGACCCGGCGCGGCGGGCGATCGGGCCGCGTGGCCTGGCAATATATTGTAGAGCTGGCCGGGAGGGATGGACGATCCCTTGCCGAACCGGCTTCGGACTGAGCCTTAAGGAGACAAAGATGACCGATTTTCCCCTGCCCCATGCCTCGCATGATCTGACCGGCGAAGTCGCGCTGGTCACCGGTGCGACATCCGGCCTTGGCTGGCGCTTTGCGCGGGTGCTCGCGAGCGTTGGCGCGAAGGTTGCGATTGCAGGACGGCGGGAAGAGCGGCTCGAAGAACTGGCCAAGCTCATTGAGGCGGATGGCGGCGAAGCCCTGCCGGTCGTCGCGGACATGACGGATAATGAGAGCGTGCTGGCAATGATGGAGCAGGCCGAAAACGCGCTCGGCACGGTCACCATCCTCGTCAACAATGCGGGTATTCCCGATGCGCAATATGCGATGAAGATGGAGCTTGATCATATCGATCGCGTCTTCGACACCAATTTGCGCGGACCGTTCGTGCTGAGCTGCGAATTTGCGCGCCGGGTAAAAGGCGCGCGGAAACCCGGCCGGATCGTCAATATCGCCAGTGTCGCGGCCTATAATTATTCCCCCGGTTCTGCCGCTGCGCTCTATTCGATCACCAAGGCCGGCATGGTCCGGATGACTGAAGCCCTGGCCGTCGAATGGTCGCCGTTCAATATCAACGTCAACGGCATTGCGCCGGGCCTTGTGCGCTCGGAAATGTCGGACGGGATGCAGGAACGAATGGGCGATCTCACTAAATATTTCCCGCGCAAGAAGATCATTGAAACCGAGCAGCTGGACAGCACTTTGCTCTATCTCTGCGCCCCGGCATCGGATTGCGTCACCGGCACGGTGATCAAGCTCGATGACGGACAGGGAAGCCGTTAGAACACCAACCCCGTCACCCTGAACTTGTTTCAGGGTCTACTTGTCCGTCGGCACTGTCGGTGCGAGATGATAAGTGGATGCTGAAGCAAGTTCAGCATGACGATCAAATAGGAGATGGCCATGTCTGGAACTGTTGCTGGATCGTGCGACCCAAAATTTGCCGCCTTGCGCGAGGAATTTGAGCGCAATTTTGCCGAGCGCGGTGAGGTGGGCGCGTCGGTCTGCCTCAGCGTCGATGGCGAGACATTGGTTGATCTGTGGGGCGGTGTTGCTGACCCGGAAACCGGCGAGGCCTGGGAAGAGAATACAACCTCGATCGTCTTTTCCTGCACCAAGGCAGCGGTGGCGCTCTGCGCGCATATCCTGATCGATCGTGGCGAATTGGAGCTCCATCGGCCGGTCGCCGATTACTGGCCCGGCTTTGCGCAAAAGGGCAAGGAAGCGACCACGGTCCAGATGATGCTCAATCATCAAAGCGCGGTCCCGGCGCTGCGCGAGCCGGTAAAGCCCGGCGGGTTCCTCGATTGGGATTATATGATCGAGCGGATGGAGCAAGAGGAAGCCTGGTTCGAACCGGGCGTGACCGCCGGCTATCATATGATCAATTTCGGCTGGACGGTGGGCGAGCTTGTCCATCGCGTGTCCGGTAAAAAGCTCGGCCAGTTTTTCTGCGACGAAGTGGCCGATCCATTGGGCGCCGACTTCTGGATCGGCATCCCCGAGGATTTCGATCACCCGATCGCACCCATCCAGATGTATCAGCCGACCGGCTCGGAAACGCCGATCCCGTTCACCATCAATCTGATGACCCAGCCGGATTCACTCCAGTCCCTGAGCTTTCTCAATACCGGTGGCTGGGGCCCCAATGATGCCGATGGCCATCGCGCGGAAATTGGCGGTGGCGGGGGCATCTCCAATGCCCGTGGCCAAGTCGCCATGTATACGCCGCTTGCCAATGGCGGTTCCCATAATGGCGTGACCTTGGTCGGGGCAGACCGGCTGGCGGCGATGGAGCGCTGCTCGGTTGCCACTGGTGTCGATGCGACCTTGCTCAGCCGTACCCGCTTTGCTTCGGGCTTTATGAAATCGATGGACAATCGCGCCTATCCGGGCGGCGATCAGACCAGCGCGATCATCGGCGATCGGGCATTCGGCCATGTCGGTGCGGGCGGATCGATCGGCTTTGCCGACCCTGAATGCAATCTCGCCTTCAGCTATACGATGAACCAGATGGGGCTTGGCATCATGCTCAACGAGCGCTGCCAGAGCCTGATCGATCGGGCCTATGAGATTTTGGGCTATCGCTCCAATGTGTCGGGCGCCTGGGTGCGCTGACTGCCAACAGAAAGAGACCCGCGATGAAACTCTACCTTTCCCCCGGGGCCTGTAGCCTGGCCGCTCATATCGCGCTTGCCGAAAGCGGCGCTGCGTACGAGACGGTGAAGGTTGATATTCGCAAGAAGCTGCTGCCCGACGGCAGCGATTTTCGCGCTGTGACGCCCAAGGCCTATGTGCCGGTTCTGGCGACCGATGATGCCGGCATGATCACGGAAGCACCGGCCGTGCTGTCCTATCTCGCGGACAAATTCGATGTCGGGCCGGGTGCCGGAGCGGACAAATATGCGATGATCGGCTGGCTCGGCTTTGTCGGCACGGAGATCCACAAACAATTCGTCCCGCTCTTCTGGAATGGCAGCGAGGAAAACCAGCAAGCCGCCCGCGAAAAACTGGCTGAACGCTTCGCGCTGACGGTTGAGCTGATGGATGGCGCAGACTGGCTGGTCGGCGGTAAGCCAAGCGTCGCCGACAATTATCTCTTCACCGTGCTGCGCTGGGCGCAGGCCGTGAAAATCCCGCTCCCCGCCGAGCTTGAAGCCTATCAGGCGCGCAACCTGGAGCGCACCAGCGTGCAAAAGGCGCTGGCCGATGAGGGGCTCGCCTAGCGCGACCCATCACCCACGATCGAGGATGATCGTCCAGCGGTAAATATCGGGTGAGGCACTGTCGGCTTCGGCGATCGCGGTAGGCGCCAACGCACCCAGATCGCGGAACAGCTCGTCTTCGGCATTGAGTTCGGCCTCGTCCGAAAAATACATCTGCGTGGTCAGCTCGCGGGCCTCATCCGCGATCCGGCCATGAATATGCGGAGTCCGATGGCCAATCGGCGAGTCATAGCCGCCGGGCTTCACAGTTGTGATACGCCATGCCCCGTCGGCACCCGTGCGCAGGTCGGCATAGCTTTGGAAATTCGGGTCGAGCGGCGCGGTGCTGATATCGCCGGGATGATGATAGCGACCGGCCGCATTGGCCTGCCACAAGCGCAGCCGCGCTCCTTCAATCGGATTGCCCAGCCGGTCGAGCACCCGGCCATGAACTTGGATCACCTGACCGGCAGCGCGTTCGCTTCGATCTCCGAATTGCGTGAGGTCGGCATCGCTATCGGTTGGAAAATCGACTGGGAAGAAGGGCCCTTCCGGCCCGCCTGCAGTGGCTGTCCGCATGTCCTGCGCCATGCCGCGACTGCAACCCGCCAATGTGGCGACCGACCCCAGTGCGGCCCCGGTAAAAATCCGGCGCGAAATGAGCGTGTGACGATCAGCCATGGCATATCTCCCAGGGGACAGAATCTACAGCAATCCGGGAGCGAAACAATGAAGCCGCGTGTGCAACTTTATCCGGCGTCCAGCTTTTCCGCCATTTCTGCGACTTCGAGCCAGCGTTCTTCATGCGCAGCGCGGGTGGCGCGTGCCTGTTCGATCTGCTCGGTAAGCGCATGAAAACGTTCGGTATCGCGCTGGTAAAGATCAGGATCGGCGAGCTCGGTTTCGGCCTTGGCGATGGCCGCTTCAATCGCGTCAATCTCTCCGGGTAATCGGTCGAGATCACGCTGATCTTTATAGCTGAGTTTTTTCTGCGGGGACGGCGATGATTGCGAGCGGGCCGGCTTCGCCTTGGCTTTTGGCTTTGGGGTCTGGCTGCGCGGCGTGCGCTTCTTTTCCCAATCCTCATAGCCACCGGCGACAATATCGACCGTACCTGAGCCATCGAGGCCAAGCGTGATCGTGACGGTGCGATCGAGAAAATCGCGATCATGGCTGACGATCAGGACGGTGCCTTCATAATCGGCGATCACTTCCTGCAACAGGTCGAGCGTTTCCATGTCGAGATCGTTGGTCGGTTCGTCGAGCACGAGCAGGTTGGAGGTCTTGGCAAATTCGCGCGCCAGCAACAGCCGCGATCGTTCGCCGCCCGAAAAGGTGCCGATCCGTGCATCGGTCAGTTTTGGGTCGAAGAGGAAATCCTTCAGATAGGCTTCGATCCGCTTGGGCGTGCCGTTCACATCGATCCAGTCGCTGCCCTCGCTCAACACGTCGCGGACGCGTTTTTCCGGCTCGAGTAGCGCGCGATGCTGGTCGATGATGACGGCCTCCAGCGTCTTGGCCCGTTTGATCCGGCCGCTATCGGGCTCGATCTCCCCGGTCAGCAGCTTGAGCAGCGTCGTCTTGCCCGCGCCATTTGCGCCGACAATGCCGATCCGATCGCCGCGTTGAATTTTGAGCGTGAAATCATCGATGATCGTACGTTGATCTTTGCCCTCGCCATAGCTTTTCGACACGCGACGCGCATCGATCACGCTTTTCGTCTTCACCTCGTCGCTCTCGACATTGAGCTTCGCGACCCCGGTCGGCCCGAGCATCTTTTCGCGCTGGGCGCGCAATTCGTAGAGCTTGGTCAGCCGACCCTGGTTGCGTTTGCGCCGCGCGGTAACCCCACGATGCAGCCAATGGGTTTCGATCTTGAGCTTCGCATCCATGCGCTCGGCGGCCTTGGCCTCTTCGGCGTAGATTTTCTCGACCCAGGCATCATAGCCGCCAAAGCCGATCTCCGCGCGCCGCAGATTGCCGCGATCGAGCCAGAGCGTGGCGTTGGTCAATCGCTTGAGGAAGGTGCGGTCATGGCTGATCGCGATGAACGCGCCTTTGAAACGGCCGAGCCAGTCCTCGAGCCAATCGATCGCCGTCAGGTCGAGATGGTTGGTCGGCTCATCAAGCAGCAACAGGTCAGGGTTCTGCGCGAGGGCACGGGAGATCGCCGCGCGACGCTGTTCGCCCCCGGATGCGGTTGCGATCGGTGTGTCGAGATCGACACCCAGCTGGCCGGCGATGGAATCCAGCTCATGCGGCGCTGGAGCATCGTTGCCAGCAAGCGCCCAATCGCGCAGGCTTTCATGGCCCTCCATATTGGGTTCCTGCTCCAGCAACACGATCTGGGTGCCCGGCTGGATGGTGCGGCGGCCTTCATCGGCCTCGATCTGGTCGGCGAGCAGGCGGAACAGGGTCGTTTTCCCGGTGCCATTGCGGCCGATCAGCGCCAGCCTGTCGCGCGCACCGATATGCACATCGAGCCCGCGAAACAGCCAACCGGTACCCTGGTTCAGGCCCAGATTTTCATAGGAGAGAATGGGCGCAGCCATGCGCGTCCTGTAAGCGCCGCGCGCCGGGATCGCCAGCCCTGTCTGTGCCGAGCATCCAAAGCACCGCAATTGGCTGTTGACGCTATCCCTCGGGCCTATTATTTATATTGAGAAGCACTTGCAATAACACTGTCCTTGCAACCGGCAGTGTGTGGATGACCGCCGCTTCCCAGCTCTTCCCCTCAGAGCGCGCTCCGGGAACAGTGTCAGCTCAAAAGGGCGCTTCGCAGGCCATTGTGCTGCGAAGCGCCTTTTTTGTTGGGGCCGTCCCGTCTCGTCCGGGGCCTGACTGGGGAGCCGATCTGGCCAAATCGCGCAAACTCTGCCAGCTTCCCGCGCCATGTGGCGGACGATCCTGCTTTATGCATTGGTGCTTGCTGGGGCGGCGGCCCTGCTCGAATGGATCGAATATCAATATCTGGTGCGCACCATCTCGCGCGATGCGACGATTATTGTCATCGCCATCGGCTTTGCCGCGCTCGGGCTATGGGTTGGGCATCGGCTGACCGCGCGGACCCTGCCCGATGATGACAGTATCAATGATGCAGGAATCGCCTCGCTCGGACTGACCGAGCGTGAATATGAAGTGTTGGAACAGCTCGCTGCTGGTCAATCCAACAAGGAAATCGCCCGTGCGCTCGGAATTTCTCCCAACACGGTGAAGACGCATGTCGCCCGGCTTTTCGAAAAACTGGAAGTGCAGCGCCGCACCCAGGCGATCGACAAGGCGCGGCGCCTCGCGCTGATTCGCTAGAAGCCGCGTCATCCAAATGGGCCATTTCACGCAAATCACCCTTTTGGGCGATAGGATCGCGCCCCGAATCTGCCTAGCCAATGCCCAGTACCGAAAAGGGCCTATCACCCAATAGGAAGGGGACATCATGACCAGAATCGCACTCATCTATGGCAGCCTGTCAGGGCTCGTTGTTATCACCGCCATGATCGCCGGGCTTACTTATGGAGACACGGTCGGCTTCCTGGCCTCTGAATGGGTTGGCTATCTCATCATGCTGATCGCCTTTTCGATGGTCTTCATGGGCATCAAACGCTATCGTGATGGTGAGAAGGGCGGGGTGATCGGTTTTGGCAGAGCCTTCCTGGTCGGGCTGGCAATCGCGCTTGTTGCGGGGATCGCCTATGTGATCACCTGGGAAATCTACCTTGCCTTTAGCGGCAATCAGTTCATCGATGGCTATATTGCCGGGCTAATCGAGGCTGAGCGGGCCGCAGGCGTCACCGGCGCAGCGCTTGACGCAAAAATTGCCGAATTCAACGCCCTGGCGGAAGGCTATGCCAATCCGCTGTTCCGCGTGCCGATGACCTTCCTGGAAATCTTCCCGGTCGGGCTGGTCGTATCGCTGGTGTCGGCAGCGATCCTGCGCAAGTCGGACGTGTTGCCGGCGCGCGGCTAAACGCTAGGGCGCGGTGGGCTGCGACGCCCGCTGCGCCTCGACCATTGCGGCCACGCTTTCGAGCAGGGCCGGGGCGTCATAGACAATCCCGTCCTTGATCGTCCAACGCACCCCGCCAACCCGTTCACGCTGGTTGGTTTCGCGGTTCAGTCGCAAATGGCCCGTGCCGTAGAGCACTTTCAGATTATCGAGCGGGTTTTCTGGTACGATTACCAGATCGGCGAGCATGCCGGGCCGGACGATCCCGAAGGGCGGTTCTTCGCCGCGCGGAGCGTAAATCTCCCGCGCGCCATTGATGGTTGCGGCCTGGATCACTTCGAGCGGCGTGAAGCCGGCTTCCTGCAGCATCTCGAGTTCACCCACATAGGAAAAACCCCAAGTCTGGTAGATATAGCCGGGATCCGACCCCACGGTCACGCGCCCGCCGCGATCCTTGTACGCATTGGTGAGCGCCATCCAGGGCCGGTAGAAATTCCGCCAGGCGACTTCGTCTTCGGTTGTCCAGTCATGATAATAGGAACCATGATTGGTGAGGCTCGGCTGGAAGAAATCCCAGAGCGAAGGCAGCGTATAGCGCTCATGCCATTCAAAGGTCCGCGCCCGGGCGACATCGCGGGACGCGACATAGATGTTGAAGGTCGGGCTCAGCGTGACGTCATTTTCGAGCAGCAGATCGAGATAGGCATTCCATTCGTCACTGCCCGGTTCGACAATCTGTTCGGCCAGCCGCGCGACTTCTGAAAAGCGGGATTGCTCGTCGAGATAATTATAGTCGTTCGGATAGCGGACGACCGGTCCATCGGCGAGCAGCGATTCAAAATGGCCGTAGAAGTGGGTAATTCCCGCCAGGCCGAATTCCACGGCCCGGGCCGCATTCACTTCGGCCACTCCGCGCTGGCCAAGATGCGCAACTGTGCCAAGATTATGCGCTTCGGCTTCGTCGAGCGCAGCGGCGAGCACCGCCGGGGGAACCTGGTTGAAGAATTTGACGCCGTCATAACCGCGACCAGCGGCCCATCTGACCCAGGCGCGCGCCTGGCCGGGACTATCGACAGCGCCGCCGCTCCATTCGTCGCCGAACACGGCATAGGCATAGATGCGCGGGGCGACGATGCTGTTTGCCCGGCTGCGCGCACGATCGCTGATCGCCATATTATTGGGGCCGCTATAAATGGGCACGCCGCGAACCGTCGTCACGCCATGGGCGAGCCACAGCCGGTAGCCATAGCTCGCATTGGGAGCCTTGGACGGGTCCCCATTATGGCCGTGCACATCGACAAAGCCGGGCATCACATACATGCCTTCTGCCTCAATCACATGATCGACCGACTGGGGTGAGCGAGACCGAGCGCCGCCGCGATAAATTGCTTCGATCCGATTCCCGGCGATGACTATATCGACCGGGCCTTCGGGCGGTGCACCGCTGCCATCGATCAGCGTCGCGCCGCGGATCAGCATGCGACCGAATGGGCCAACGCCTTCGCCCGCCATCCGATCGGGGACACGTTCCATGGCCACCGGGTTCTGCGCCTGGCTACCCGTGGGTAGTGCGATGATGATCGCGAGCAGCGCCACAACAGCCGCAAGCGAAGAAACGAGCCGGATCATAGACACCCCCTGTTAACCATTACTGCGGCCATAGCCCGCACACGGGCGGCTTTCAAAGCATTGCGCACCAAGGGGAAAGCCTTTGCGACATAGATGCAACACTTTTTCCTGAACCGCGACCGGCAGCCATATTCACCAGTTGTTCAATGCCCCTCATCTATGCCAGCGAGCATGGCAATGGGAATCCGTCTTGCATTCGCGCTTGGAGTCGCGGCGATGATCGCTGCGCCCGTGCACGCGCAACAGCGTAGCGAGCAGGATATGGTGTTTGAAAACCGCCAACAGGGCCGCGCCATGCCGCTCAGGGTCATCGAACAGCGCGTCGTCACGCAGATGCGTGGCTATGACTATCTGGGCAACCCTATTTATTTTGAGCGCAGTAACACCTATCGCATGACGTTCATGCGGGACGGTCAGGTCATTCGCGTAGAAGTGGATGCCCGATCGGGCCGGATACGGAACCGAAGCGACAGGTAAAAAACCATGCGTGTACTCATTGTCGAAGACGAACCGACGCTCGGGCGGCAACTCCGCGCGACGCTCGAAGGCGCCGGATATGCGGTCGATCTCGCCACCGATGGCGAAGATGGACATTTTCTTGGCAGCACCGAAAGCTATGATGTGATCGTGCTCGATCTCGGCCTGCCCGAGATTGACGGGCTGACCGTGCTCGATCGCTGGCGCAAGGAAGAGATTACGATCCCCGTGCTGGTGCTCACCGCGCGGGACAGCTGGTCGGACAAGGTCGCCGGGCTCGATGCTGGCGCCGATGATTATCTCGCAAAGCCGTTCCAGACCGAAGAGCTGATCGCGCGCCTTAGGGCGCTCATCCGCCGTGCCTCGGGCAATGCATCAAGCGAACTGGTTGCTGGCGATGTCCGGCTCGACACGCGCTCGGGCAAGGTCACCTTGGACGGTGAACCGGTCAAGCTGACAGCGCAGGAATACAAGCTGCTCTCCTATCTCATGCATCACAAAGGCAAGGTAGTGAGCCGCACGGAGTTGATCGAGCATATCTATGACCAGGATTTCGATCGGGATTCGAACACAATCGAAGTGTTCGTGACCCGGATCCGCAAAAAGCTGGGTGCCGAAGTGATCACGACGATCCGCGGGCTCGGTTATAGCCTCGAAGATCCGAGCGAACGGCGCACGGAATAGGCGAGATCGCCGATCTGTTGCCTATGGCTGGGTCGTCCGTCACTTTCGCCGACACAACGGAGGACTGACACGGTTTTGGATCAGCCGACGGCCCCTTTGACGAACGCCCAGGCAAAGCTGGATGCGGCCCGCAAGGGCGGGTCGCTGACCCGGCGTATGATCGGCATTGCCTCGCTCTGGATCGTAATCCTGTTGGCGATTGGCGGCTTTGCGCTGGATCGGGTGCTGAGCCAGGCCTTTACGCGCAACTTTGACGCGCGGCTCGAATATGTCCTGTCGGCGATGATTGTCTCGGCCGAGCTCGATCAGGATGGCGAGATACGCTTCATCCGCCAGCCGGCCGATCAGCGTTTCCTCGAGCCTTATTCGGGTTTCTATTGGCAGGTTTCGGGTGGCGGCCGCGAACCGTTTCGCTCTCGTTCCCTCTGGGATCGCGCGCTGCCGGTCGGCGATCCGCATGAAGATTCCGAGATCCACAGCTATAATGAGGAAGACTGGGCCGAAGGGCCGCTGCGCATATTGGAGCGTGACGCGACGCTACCGGAGTCGGATGCGCCGTTTCGCTTCCAGGTGGCCTCGTCTCGCGCGGTTCTCGACGAACAAATTGCCGAGCTGCGGCGGACGCTGGTCCGGTCATTCGCGTTGCTCGGGCTTGGCCTGATTGCGCTCGCCGCGCTGCAGGCCACCTACGGATTGTGGCCATTGCGGCGCGTGCGCGAAGCGATCACCGATATCCGGACGGGGCGCCATGCAAGGGTGGACGAGACACTGCCGCGCGAGATCGAACCCCTGGTGGCCGAGCTCAATAACCTGCTCGATCATAACGAACGCCAGGCCGAAGAAGCGCGCCGCCATGCTGGCAACCTCGCCCATGCGCTCAAAACGCCAATGACAGTGATCCAGAACGAGGCCGAGGCGAACAGCGCTGACCTCCCGGAAACCGTGCTGCGCGAATCCCGCGTGATGCGGCGCCAGGTCGATCACCACCTCGCCAGGGCCAGAGCCGTCGGACGGCGCGGCGCCGGCCAGTCGCGCACATTGGTTTGGCAGGCGTTGCAATCGGTCGAGCGCGCGGTCCGACATCTGCATGATAATGTGACGATCGATATTGCCGGAACAAAGGATGCGATGGTCGCCGTCGAGCGCCAGGATCTCGATGAACTGCTTGGCAATCTCATCGAAAATGCTGCCAAATATGGTGGTGGCCGGGTCTTTGTGACGGTTGAAAAACGCGAACGGCAGGCCGAGTCAGTGCCGGACTTTGTCGATATTCTGATCGAGGACGATGGCCCGGGCATTCCCGAAGCCGAGCGCGCTGCAATCTTCGGGCGCGGTGCGCGGCTCGACACAAACAAGCCGGGGACCGGACTTGGCCTCGCGATCGTGCGCGATGTTTCAGAGATTTATGGCGGTTCGGCTTCGCTTGAGGAGAGCGAAGATCTGGGCGGCTTGCTGGTTCGGCTGAGCCTGCCGGCGGCCGAGAGCGCAGCGCCGGAACCAGTTTGATCCGGCAGCGCGGCGAATAGGGGGCGACGGGGCAGATGCACGATATTGCGATCGCCGGTTGCGGCCCTGGCGGGCTGGCGTCCGCGCTCTTCCTCCATCGCCTTGGCCACCGGGTTGTCCTTTTTGAACGATTTGACGATCCGCAACCCGTCGGTTCCGGCCTGCTCGTCCAACCCAGTGGTCTCGCGGTCCTCCAAACTTTGGGCCTTGCCGATGCAATCCGCAGCAAGGGCGCCCGGGTCAATTTCCTGAAAGGGACCTCGGCACCGTCGGGCAAGCGCGCACTCGATGTTCGCTATGGTGCGCTGGGTGGCGATGGCTGTGCCTATGGCGTTCATCGGGGATTGCTCTTCGATACCCTGTTTGATGCGGTCCGCGCGGAAGGGATTGCGATTGAAACCGGTCGAACGGTGGCCAGTGCAGAAAGTGACGCCGCTGGCGGATGCTTCCATTTTGCCGATGGCAGCAAATCTGCGGGCTTTGATTGCCTGATCGATGCGCTGGGTGCGCGGACTCCGCTCGCCCCGCCATCGGGGCGCGATCTCGCCTATGGCGCATTATGGGCAACGCTTAACTGGCCGGAGGGCGCCGGTTTCCTCGAAGATGCGCTCGATCAGCGCTACCGGCGCGCCCATGAGATGATCGGGGTGATGCCAATTGGTGTGAATCCGGCGACAGAGCGCAAGGGCGCGGCCTTTTTCTGGAGCGTGCGCGCCGATCAATGTGAAGCCTTACATGCGGCAGGAACCGAGGCGTGGCGGCAGCAGGTCTTGGCGCTCTGGCCGGAAACAGCGCCGCTGATCGATCAGATCGCCGATACGCGGGATATGGTTTTCGCCCAATATGCCCATCGCACGGTGCGCAAGCCGGTGGCGCCGGGTTTCGCGCATCTCGGCGATGCCTGGCACTCAACCAGTCCGCAGCTTGGTCAGGGGGCAAATATGGCACTGCTCGATGCGGCGGGCCTCGCGGCAGGCTTCCATCGCTACCCTGATATTGCCGACGCGCTGGCCCATTATGCCTGGCTGCGCACCAGCCATATCAAACTTTACCAGGCGATGAGCATGGTCTTCACCCCGCTCTATCAGGCCGGTGATCGGCTGCGGCCCTTTGTCCGTGACCAGCTCGTCCATTGGTTTGCCGGCATCTGGCCAGCGCGCAACCTGGTCGCGGCGATCGTCTCGGGCGGCGTCGGCTGGCCACTCCGGCCGATGGGGCTGGATACGCTGGAGCTGTGACCGCATTGCGCAGTTACAGCATCCGTTGCTTCAACCTTTCATCGGCGATGCCGCAGGATTCCACGCGCCCGAATATCCGGTACCGATGCCGCGCGATCAGATTGTAGAGTCCGTCGCGGATCGGGCGCGGAATGATCCAGAGCGCCGCCGCGATACGCCATGGCCAGGGCAGGCGCTTGGCGATGTGTACGACGGCAGTTGAGCGCTGGAAGATCTGGCCATCGGCGACCAACAAATATGTTTCGAAGCGGTCGGCTGGCAGGCCAAGATGACGATACAGGCCCTGCCCGATCGGACCCTGGGCCGGGGCAAGGCGGAAGCGTTCGCTGCGATCGAACAGCAGGATCAGCCGCATGGTCCGCGAGCACAGCACGCAATCGCCATCGAAAACGATCAGTGGCTGGCTGTCATCGAAATCGGGAACGATTGGGTCTGCGCGATAAGGGGAGAGATCGGTCACCGGCGATGCGCTTAGGGGAGCGGCCGGGGGTCGCCATCCAGAACAACACCCCAGATGCCAATATCAGGCCAGGCTTCGCCCGGTGTCTCGAGCGGATTGGCATTGAGGATTGTAAAGTCGGCGCGCTTGCCGACGGCAATCGATCCGATCTCGGCTTCGAGGCCGAGCGCATAGGCCGCATCGATTGTAATCGATTCCAGCGCCTCGGATGCGGAGAGTTGCTCATCCGCGGTCAGCGTTCCGCCTTCGCGTGTGGCGCGCGTCATATGGATGCCGGCCGCGCGCAGCGGCAGGGGTGGCGCAAGGGGCGCATCGGAGTGCAGCGTTACCGGAACTCCAGCCTGAGATAACGAGCCGAGTGGCAGGATCCATGCGCCACGCTCTGCGCCAAGCGGCGCCTGATAGGCTTCCCCCAGATAGAAGACATAATGGCTGGCCGCTGAGATCACGGCGTTAAGGCTGCCGGCTTGTGCGACCTGCTCCGGCGAAAAGAGCCCGGCATGCTCGAACACGAAGCGCTGGTCGGCGCTGGTCTGACGTAGTTCGGCCAGGGCGGACAGTGTCGCAGACTGCGCCGCATCGCCATTGGAATGGATACGCACGCCAAAGCCTGCCTCCCAATAGGGACGGATTGTATCAGCAAGATCATCCGGCTGGATCACCCAAAGGCCCTGGCTCCCTTGCGATTGGCCAGCGAGATAGCCGGGTTCCGATATCCGCATGGTTTGCGAATAAAAGGCCGCATCGGTGAAGAATTTGACCTGGGGCAGCACCGGTGCAGGCGCGGCAAGCTCGCCGGAAACGAAGTCCGCGACGCCTTGCACCCGATCGTCGCCAAAGCGTTGCTGGAGCGCGCGATATTCGGGCACGAGATAGACGCGATAGCCGGAATGATCCGGCGACACCCAATTGCGCGCAATGTTCGCATCTTCGAGCGGAAAGCCGAAAATCCCATAGCCAAGATCGGCGACCGTCGTGACGCCGCCCTGGCGGAGCAGCGAAGAGAAATTGTCGAGGCCGCGCTCGAGAATATCCGGTGCCATGATTAACGGGCCGACGCTCTGAAGCAGCACGCCGAGTGCATCTTCGAACACGCGGCCGGTTGGCTGGCCGTCATCACCCAGCGGCACGCCTTCGAATTGGTCATGCAGTGACGCATCAATATTCGCCCAGTCGAGCGCGGCCGAGTTCAGGTAGAAATCATGGCTCGAATAATGCCAGATGATCAGCGGGCGATCGGTGGTCACTGCATCAAGATCGTGCCGGTCGAGATCGCCATGGACGAGATCGTGAAAACCATAGATCACCAGCGGTTCACCCGCCGGAGCCGAGGCTTCAAGCGCGCGCACGTGATCGAAAAACGCCTCGCGTGTCGGCAGTCCATCAATCATCCCCTCGGGTCCGGCCATCGCCCAGGGCGGAGCGAGCGGCAGGGCGTACTGGATCGACGAGAGCACCATATGGATATGGGGATCGATGAAACCCGGGACGATGACATGCGCAGCGAAGCGGCTGTCGATCCGCGCGGCGGGGAGTTCGATGGCGAGTTCGTCCGGATCGCCGAGCGCCACAATCATGCCATCGCGCACCGCAACAGCGCCTGCTGTCGGCATGGCCTCATCCATTGTAACGACGCTAGCCGGGTAGATGGTGGTGGCCGTATCCTGCGCGGTTGCAAGCGATGATCCGCTCGCCACGGTGCAGGCTAGCAACAGGGTGAGCAAACGCCGGATCATGATCGTCTCCACATTTGACCTATAGCGGCGAGGGGGCCTCAAAATCTTCATCGCGGATCGCGCGGTGATGCGACACCACTTCGTCGATGATGATCCGCAGGAAGCGTTCGAGGAAATCCGGGCTGAGGCCGGTGTCCGATGCCAATTGCTGCAATCGTTCGACCTGGCGCCGTTCGCGATCGGTATCGACTGGCGTCACCTTATTTTCGGCCTTCCAATGGCCGACCTGGGTGGTGATTTCGAACCGCTTGGCCAACAAGGCGACCATCTGGCCGTCAATATCGTCAATCTGGTCTCGCCAATGCGAAAGGGGGTCGTCGGTCATGGCTCGCTCCTGCTCCTCCCACCTTGTCGCGGTATGTGCGCCGCGATGCAAGGCGCGAAAAAGATGTTATTTTTGAACCTCTTGCAATGTTGGAGAAAAAGGGAAACCCATATGTACCAATCTGGTTCACATGGAGAGTGAGATGATCGACGATCGGACGGCGCAGCGGGTGTTGCAGAACTCAGGTAGCTATGCGGGTGCAATAGACGGTGTATTTGGCGATGCCTCGCACCGCGCAATGCGGGCGTTACTGGCCGATATAGGCCATGAGATTGAGCGCTGGATCGATCCGCGCTGCCGCATCGCACTGGATCAGCACATCATGGCGGAAGCGGGCATCGCGGTTGGCGCAATCGACGGACAGGTCGGGCCGCAGACCCAGATGGCGCTCGAACGGTGGCAGGATCGCCTGCGTGGCAAATCGCCCCCATCAGCCGAGATCGCCCATCAGCCCGCTCGCTTTCCTCGCCAGCGCGCCGTGCGTCGGTTTTACGGCGAGCCGGGAGCGCATCAGGTGTCGCTCGACCTGCCATTTCCGATGCGCCTCGCCTGGGACACGGACACGATCATCCGCCGGTTTTCGATCCACGAGAAAGCGCATGACAGCGCGGCGCGTGCGCTTGCCCGTATCCGCGATCATTATGGCGATACGCAATTGCGCGCGCTTGGCCTCGATCTGTTCGGTGGGTGCCTCAACATCCGAAAAATGCGCGGTGGCCGATCCTTGTCGATGCACAGCTGGGGTATCGCGATCGATTTCGATCCGGCCCATAATGCCCTGCGTTGGGGCCGCGATCGGGCGCGCATGGCTGGGCCTGACCATGCGGTATTCCTCGATATCTGGGAGAGCGAAGGCTGGATCAGCCTGGGTCGCGAACGCAATTATGATTGGATGCATATCCAGGCAGCGCGGCTATGAGTGAGCGGCTGCCCTCTTGCCCCATTCGTCCAGCCGTGTAGCAAGACCATATGAAGTTAGAAGAAAATAGCGAAGACATTCCTGGTATCCCCGCCGCAACGCTGGTCCTGCTGCGCGACCGGCCTGAAACAACGCCCGAAGTGCTGATGGTTGAACGCGCTGCGAAGATGCGCTTTGCGGGCGGTGCGATGGTTTTCCCGGGGGGCCGCATTGATCCTGGCGACCATGCGATTGCCGAAAATGATTCCATCATCCGCGGCGCGGTCGGCGATGCGATGGAGACGGCCGCGCGGATCGCCTCGATTCGCGAAACGCTGGAAGAAACGGGCATTGCCGTCGCCTTCGACCCGCTACCCGATCATGGCGCGACGATGCAGCTGCGCGAAGCGCTGCATGAGGAAGCCGATTTCGGTGCCATGCTCGCCAGCGGAGGTTGGCAACTCGATCTCAGCTTGCTGACACCATGGGCGCGCTGGAAGCCGAATTTCAAGCAGGAGCGCACCTTCGATACCTGGTTCTTTGTCGCCCGTGCGCCTGACCTTGCGGTCGATGAAGCCGATGGCGGCGAAAGCGTATCGAGCCGCTGGGCCAGCGCCCAGCGCGTTATCGACGATGCGGAGGCCGGGAAATGCTCGATCATCTTCCCCACGCATCGCAATCTGGAACGCTTGGCGTTGCATCAAAGCTATGAAGAAACCCGGATCCACGCCGAATCCCATGAGGTGAAACTCATCACGCCATGGGTGGAAGAGTTTGAGGGCGAACCCTGGCTGCGGATCCCGGACGATGCCGGCTATCCGGTGACCGGCGAAAAGCTGACCAAGATGATCCGCGGCTGAGCGGCTAAGCTGCTTTCGGCTCTTCAGCCGCCATTCAGCCCCATCCATCGACAAGCGCCCCCGGCTCCTGTTCAAGCCCGAATTTCGCGGAGAATTTACATGGTCCTGAAGCTTCCAACCTGCCTTGTTGGCCTGGCCCTGATCGCGGTGCCGGCGATCGCGCAGGACATTCCGGAACGCGAAACGCCGCGCGGTACCTATCTTGTCTTTGCGGATCTCGAGGGCAGCGCCTTTGTGTCGTACGAACCGTCTCTTGCTGAAACAGGGGTTTGGCCGCTCAGCTTTTTCTATTACCAGAACGGCGTGATGGCGGGCCAAGCGCGGATCGCGGCCAATGCAGAATGTGCACAGGGTATTGTGCGTGGTCAGCTCACCCATGCAATGGACCAAACTGGTCAGGTGATGGAGATTCCGCAAAGTGGCGATGTACCGCTCTTTGCCTTTGACCGCGCTGGTGGCGGTGGCGATCAGGCGATCGTCGATTTTGTCTGCGGGAGCGGCCAGGAACGCCTCGTCCAGGCTGAAACACCAATCTACAACAGCCTTGAAGCAACCGCCCACAGCTATGCGCAACTGCGCGCACTCGGCCTGGACCATCGCATATCGCGCAGCCTGGCGATCCGCGACAGGGAGACAGCCGATCCTTTGATCGAAACCGCGGTTCCCGAGGAACTGCGCGAAGCAGCGCGGGCCGCGCTCGATCCGCGTCACTAGCGGCTGGCGAAAAGGCCCTCCACCACGCTGCTGCGGGCATAGGCCGCCAATAGCGTTCCGGAATAGTCGAGCTGTGCCGTACCGTCGGCCATCCACACCTCGCCTGGTGCGATAGCCTGTGCATCCACTGACCCGGCTCCATCGAGCGGGATCAGCCAGACCGGACCGGAGTCTTCCATCGCCAGCTTGCTGGCATGTGCGCCCGTCCAGCGTTCCAGCGTAAAGGCGCGGCCGGATGCCAATATCTCACGACCCGTGCCAACCTCACCGGGTGCCGACGGCGCGAACCAGGGACCGCGATGCGCAACCGCAACCGCATCGTCGACGTGCAGCTCGCGCGGGCGGCCATAATCATAGAGCCGATAGGTGAGATCGATATTCTGCTGAACCTCGAGCAGTGTCACACCGGCGCCGATCGCGTGGATTGTCCCGGCTGGGAGATAGAATATGTCACCCGGCGAAACCGGCTTCCAATCGAGCTTTTCTTCAATCGATCCATCGAGCGCCGCCCCGCGCAGATCGTGCTCGCTCATTGTATCGCGCAAGCCGATGCCGATGGCCGCATCGGGCTCGGTATCCAGGATCAGCCAGCATTCTTCCTTGCCGCGGGCATGGCCACGGGCTTGCGCATCATCATCGGATGGATGGACCTGAACCGACAGCTTGGCGCTGGTGAACAGATATTTGACGAGGAGCTCGGGCGCAGCGCCAGCTTCGAACCAGATCTCGCCAACCGGATCGTCCGTTTCAGCAATGGCCGGGAAGCCGAGCCCCAGTTCTCGCCGGCCCCAAATCTTCTTAATTTGCCGTGTGGTCAGCCTGACCGATGTCACCCGATCAGCTACCGATCGTGCCTTCTTCGACAACTGTCATCTGGCCGCCGCTGCGGACAAATGCGTTATATTCGATAACATCGTTCAGTCGATCATCGCTACGGGCCAGCGCTTCTTCGCGGGTGCTTCCGAAACCAAAGCCAATCAGGCGGCGCACGGCGCCATTATACTCAACGCCGCCAGCAACCACGACATAATGGCCGGTGCCATCATGGGTCTGACAGACAATCCGGCCCGGCTCGGCGTTGCGTTCGCGCAGTTCGGCTTCAGCTGCATCGCGCAGTGCCGAGCCTGCGACATTGGCGGCATTGGCATGGGCGACGGCATAATCGTCAAAACTGATGATTCCGTCGCGATCTTCATTGGCGGCGATGCAGCCGGTAATCGTACCGGCAGTGGCAGGAGATGCGGCGAACAAGATAAGGGCCGGAAGCCCCATTTTGACGATGGAATTCATGGCAATCGCTCCAAATAACGCATTTAGGTCGAGGCAAAACATAGCCTAGAATTAGCGGCGGCGGAAGTATCAGATGCTAAATGATGCTGGCGATTGCCGACCGCTATCAATGCGGAAGCGCACTTTCAGGGACTTTCTCGACCCAGTCCGGATAGAAAGCGGGTTCGCGGTTCGACCAGCCCGGCGCGGTGGCCGCAGCTTCGCTGATTGACTGCAAAAGGACCCGGCGCCGTTCCGGATGGATATGCGGCAGTGCGGCAGCGGCGCAGAAGGACCCCGGTAGCCAAGGCCGCACATAAGGCCCGAGCAGGCGCTCGTAGAGGAATCGATAGGCGGCGAAGCAGGGCAGGCGATCCTGGCCAAGGTCAAAGGCCGACACTGTGACCAATGGCCCCATAAAGGGTTCCACCGCTTCCAACCCGCTATCGTCAGGGATGGTATCGCGAATATCGTCGAGCCGCTCATAGACGGCGCTTTGTGCCTTGATTGCAGCCGCTTCAACCATGTCGCGAGACCATTTGCGGATCGCATCTCGGCGATCCAGGCCAACATCGAGGGAGCGGCGAACATAGCGTTGGGTTCCGGCTTCGAAAGACGCAAACTCCTTCATCTCGGCAAGCGAGCGAGCGCCTGGCTGGGGAGTATTTGTCTTTGTCATCGAACCCTCCGGTTCGCTGTTGATCGGTCTGGCGATTATGCCACGCAACATGTTGACGAAGCGTTAACCATGAACCGCCAATGGAGGGATTGAATCAGTTATGTTGCGCTGCATCAACCAATTTTTGAAATTTTATGTGGATTGAAGAAAGAATGTTGCAGGAAAACACTCATTCTAAAAGCGCGTCTAACTGGCCTGTGCGCGGGCTGATCCCAGCAGCAGGACGCGCATATCGCCCTTTGCCGCATAGCTGGCGATCAATAGATAGGGTGCCAGAAACAACATGCCGCCAAACAGGGCCGGCACCGCAAGCGCAAGTCCGGCAGGGCTGAAATTATGCCGCCAGGCCACCCAGAGCGCCGAAAGTATCAGAAAGCTCGTAAAATCGACATTGAACTGGCCGGGCCAGGCTAAGGCCACGATATCGCCGAGAAAGTCCGGCGCCAGATTGGCACCATGGTTGCCGATGACGATCGCTGTATAGACAAGGATATTGAGAAACAGGGCGACTAGCAGGATACGAAATGCGCTCATGACTGGCTCCGTCTGTTTGAGATTTCACGGCCTTTTTGCGCCACTCCGGTAGCGCATTCAATTACCCGCCAGGTAATGATGGCGCGCGGATTCGGTCGCGTGGGGGCTGAAATCGAGAGAATATCGGCTTTCGACGAACGGATCGACCAAGTGCAATGGCTGTTCGACTGGGAGCCGCATGTGACGAGACGGATTGAAATCGACGCGCTACAAGGCCCGCATGAACGGCAAATTGATTGAATCGCCCCACAGCACGTTGATCGGACACAGGCTCGGCCTGGTGTCCGTCGTCGGGCTATGGGGATTCTATTTTGCCGTTGTCACCTTGCGGGCGGCCGTGATGGCCTATCCGGGCCAGTCCGAAATGCTGGTCTATCGCGTGGTGGTTACGGCCGCAGCAATCGGCCTCACCTTCCTGCTCTATCTCTTCCTCGAACGCTTTGCCGATCGGCCACTGCGCTGGCGCATCCCAATTGCATTTGCCGCCGCGCTACCGATTGCCGCACTTATCGCGGGTATCAATCTCTATATCTTTGAGATTTCCGATCCGCTGGGTCTGTTCAAGGGCGATGAATGGTCCGAACAGCGTGAGCTGATCGAGGAGTTCCGTGCGCTTGATCCGCTCGCCCTGTGGCGCGGTTTCGCTGAATCCGTGATGGGCCGCTATTTTGTCGTGATTGCATGGGCGCTCTTATATATGGCACTGGGCTACGCGCAGATCGTCCGCCGTGCCGAGCGCCGTGCCGCGATTTTCGCCCAGGAAGCGCAGACCGCGCAACTGCGGGCCTTGCGCTACCAGGTTAATCCGCATTTTCTCTTCAATACGCTCAATGTTCTGTCTTCGCTGGTGATGCGCGATCGGCAGGATGAAGCCGAGAAGATGATCCTCAACCTTTCGACATTCTACCGCACCAGCCTGACCGCAGAGCCGGCCGATGATGTGTCGCTCGAAGAGGAAATCCGCTTGCAGCGGCTCTATCTCGATATTGAAGCGGTGCGCTTCCCCGAACGCCTGCTCGTCGATATCTCGATCCCCAAATCATTGAACAGCTGCTGCGTCCCGGCGCTGATCCTGCAGCCGGTTGTCGAGAATGCCATCAAATATGGCGTGTCGCGTGTGCGCCGTCCAGTCAAAGTGTCGATCCAGGCGCGCGAGGAAAATGGCAAGCTGATCATAACCGTCACCGATGATGGCGATCCGCTTCCCGCCGATGCGCCACATGGAACCGGCGTTGGCCTCAACAATGTGTATGAGCGGCTTGATGCGCGTTATGGCGAAGAGAGTAATGTCAGCTGGGGGCCGCGCCCCGAAGGCGGATTTGGTGTAACGATTGAAATGCCGATAAACCGCGAAAGCTGCTAATACCAACGTCAGGACTTCCAGATCATGACCGACCAGAAACCTCTCCGTACCCTGCTCGTAGACGATGAGCCGCTGGCCATTGAGCGGATGCAGATCCTGTGTGCGCGAACCGACGGGATCGACCTGATCGGTACCGCCCAGGATGGCGAAGCGGCGCTCCGCATGGTCGAAGCCTTGCAGCCGGAACTGCTGCTGCTTGATATTGCGATGCCCGGCATGGACGGGATGGAGGTTGCGCGCGCTCTTGACGGTGTCGATCTTGCGCCGGCGATAATCTTTGTCACCGCGTTCGATAAATTTGCGGTCGAGGCGTTTGACGTGGCGGCCGTCGATTATCTGTTGAAACCGGTTGCACCAGAGCGGCTCGAAAAAGCGCTCGCCCGGGTGGCTGAGCAGCTGCGCGAAACGCAGGATGACGACAGCGAACCTTCACCCTGGACCGAAGAATTCTGGGTGCCGCATCGCTCTGAAGTGATCCGCCTTGCGGCCGACGATATCGACCGGATCGAGGCCGAGCGCGATTATATGCGCCTTCATATCGGGGAACGCAGCTATTTGCTGCACCAGACGATCACTAATCTTGAGGAACGTCTGGATCCCGAACGCTTCATGCGGGTCCACCGCTCCTCGATCCTCAATCGCGATCGCATTGCCAAGCTCCGCCATGACGGTTCAGGCGGCTGGTATGCCGAGATGCAGGACGGCGCCGAAGTCCGGATCGGCCGCACATATCTCAAAAAAGTCAAGCAGATCGCCGGTAAATAGGCGGTACTGCTTGGCAGAGCGCAGCTCGATCCTATTCTTCCGTCATGCTGAACTCGTTTCAGCATCCACCCATCATTTCGCATCGACCGGGCGCCTGTGGAGCGGTGGACCCTGAAACGAGTTCAGGGTGACGAACAGAATTGCGTGAGTGCTCTATGGGCTCCGGACTAGTACAGACAAAAAACACCCCCCGGGCAGAGGGTCCCGGGGGGTGCTTCGGTGTGGCCCTGACGGGGCGTGTCAGGGGCTTGCTTAGCGCGAGGCGCCGACCGTGACTGTCGGCGAGCGCGCAATGTCGATCAGCTGTGCCATGGCATCCGAAACGGCTGCATCCTGGCAGGCGCGGACTTCGTAGGAACCCGAAAGATCCCGTACATCAACGGCGCCGCATACCTGTTTCGACGCGCGGTCGATCCGGTCAGTGAGCAGCGAATAGCCCTGCTCGGTGTTGAGGTCATAGGTACGCGTGTCGATCGCGACGCTATGGGCCGTCGGACCAACTCCGGCGAGCGCCGGCGAGGTGGTGAAAGTGGTTGCGGCGCCAGCCATGGCGACCGCGGCAACTGCGAAAACAAACTTCTGCATGGTCATTACTCCTGAACCTTGGCCCGTCGGGACTATTCCCACCGGATCCGGGTTGACGGTCGCCTGTCGGGTGGTCCCGATCTCGCCGTCGATCATTGGTATAGGGGGTCTCGCTGATGTCGTCGCGCCAGGATCGACGATGCGCTGGAGCTTTGCGTCAAATCGACAAACGTCGAAATTCTGTCGATCAAGGATTCACTTCATCGCGGTTCGCGCTCAACTGACGGCACGGCCTTGGTCGTTGGTCGGTTGCCGTAGGATGTTGGTTGATTGGGGTTTTTGTGCGGTCTTTCTGTCAGACCTTCGGCTTCGCCTCAGGAGCGGGCCGGCGCCGCGAACTTCCGTCAGGAAGTTTCTGACAAACAGCTCCGCTCAGCGCACTTCGCGTGCAAATGCCTCGATATCCGCAAGCGACGGCACGGAACTGCGCGTCCAGCGCGACAGGGCCGTCATGATCTTGATATGGCCGATGCCATCATATTCGATATGGCGGACCGGCACGCCTGCAGCTTCTAGCCGCGCAGCCAGCCCACTGCTGTGGCGCGGCGCGACCGTATCGTCGATGCTGCCATGAAGCAGGAGCGCGGGCGGATCGCCTTCCCCAGCAAAGTTGATCGGTTGCGTTGCGGCCAGATCGGGCGCGCGGCTGAATGCGCCGCGGGTGCTGGCACTATCGAGCGGGAGGAAATCATAAGGCCCGGCCATGCCGACCCATCCGGCGATGGCGGCGCGATGCTCGCCCAGCCAGCTTTCATCCATCGCCAATAGACCGGCAATATGGGCGCCGGCGCTATGGCCGACCATGATGATGCGATCGGGATCGCCGCCGCGCTCTGCAATATTCTCGCGCACCCAGCGGATTGCCGCCGCGCCGTCCTCGACAAAATCGGGGAAATGGCCGTCGGGCGAGAGGCGATAATTGGGAATGACGGTTACAAAGCCGCGCGATGAAAAGGCATGACCGGCAAATTCATATCCGGCCTTGTCGCCCGCCCGCCAACCACCGCCATGGATGAAGACGATCACCGGCAGCGCGTCGTCTGGCTCGCGATCGCTCGGCGCATAGACATCAAGCTGCTGGCGCGGCCCGTCGCCAAAGGCGATATTCGTATCGACCCGTTCGGCGCCGGCGTCTTTGGGCACCAGCCGGTTGAACAGGATCAACCGGTCTGCGGTGTAGGCATATACGCCTGCGGCAATGACGAGCAGGACGATGGCGATGAGTATAGTGCGTAGCATGAAACGCGCGGTACCGAGCCGCGCGCCCAATGTCGATATGGCTATAGAGCGCGCCGCACCATCTGAACGCCGACCAGCACCGCCCAAAGCGCATGCACCACATAGACGATGAAAGCCCCCGCCAGATCCATCGTGATCCAGCCAGCTGCGAGCGCGACCATCGGGCCAATGCCCGCCCCGATCCCGAGGATGGCGAGGATCCGATCCTTGCCGCGTCCGCCGAGCAGCAGATCGCCGGACCAGAACAGGAATGCCGTGCCGGTGGCATAGACGCCCATCCGCGCGAGCGCCTGGTTTGATTCCCAACACAGGACCGCAATATCGTGGCTCAGCGCATCATGGCCGCGCGCGGCCAGCGCCGGTACGATCGCCCCATTGATGGTCGCCGCGCCGACATGGGCGGCGAGGCTCAGCGCATAGGCGATCAGCCCGGCCAGAATGGCGGGCCGCGTAATCCCGCGATGCTGCGCGAAGCAGGTAAAGCCGAAAAACAGTGCGCAGACGACCATGATCATCGTGCCATGGACATAATCACCAACGCCGCCGCTTGCGTGCGCGCCGGTTGGGTGGTGGCCCATGGCGAGCACAGATAGCGCCGCGGCCGCTATCAATATGAATCCCGCCAAGCGTGTATCCGTTGGTTTGGCCCCGGCTTCGTGTTGCACCATTCCCATCTCTCCTGATCCTTGCATGGCCCGGATTAAGGCCCGAAAAGGTGAAATGAAGCGACAGTGAAGCGCGGCAGTCCGATACCGGACAAAGCGGTGAAATTGTCCGGAAACACATGTCCGGAGAGGCAAAGCATGGCGAAGATCGAGGATCGGCGGGTCCGGCGAACCCGCGAATCCCTGTTACAGGCGTTCAATCGGCTGGTGCTGGAAAATGGCCGGGGCGATATTCGCGTCAGCGATATTGTCGAACAGGCCGATGTCGGACGCTCCACCTTTTACGAACATTATAGCAGCGCGGATGAGCTGCATATGCAGGCACTGGCTGCGCCGATGTCGATCCTTGCCGATGCCGTAGCGGGATCGCCGGATCGGGAGCGTCTCGAACATCTGCTCGCGCATTTCTGGGACAATCGGGCACGGGCGCGGGATACCATCGCGGGCGATGATCGCGATAAGGTGATGCGCTTATTGGCTGGCCAGATCGCCGAGCGGGTTGAAGCGGCCGGGACCCGATATCGATTGCCGATCCCCCTGGTAGCCCATCAGCTGGCCGAACTTGCGCTTGCCCCGGTCCGCGGCTGGATAATGGCTGTGGCGCCGTCGAGTGCATCCGAACTGGTGGATATGATCATCGCAACCACCGAAGCGGTTCGCGATGCGCTTGCTGAAGCCGATTAGCGTTTAATCCAGCTTCGCCACCCGCACCGATTGCGCGTTGAAATCTGCCCGGCCGAAGATCGTCATAAAGGCGATGTCGGTGGCATCGCGGCCGGAGATGATCGGCACCATGCCCTCCATCGGTGCCAGCCCGGTCGCATCGACAAGATGCCAGGCGCCATCGAGCCAGACTTCGGTGACCGCGTGAAAGTCCTGCGGTTCCAGATCCCAGGCATAGGCGGAGACCATCCGGGCCGGGATGCCGGCGGCGCGCGCAAAGCTGATCAGCAGATGCGCATAATCGCGGCAAATGCCCTGGCGAGAAATGAAACTGTCGGTCGCGCCGGTCTGCGCATTGCTGGCGCCCGGCACATAATCGAGATGGGTTTCGATCCAGTCCGCCATGGCGAGGATTTTCGCGCCGCCGGTCAGCGCACCAAATTGCTGGGCGACGAAGCTTTCAAACTGGTCCGACTGGCAATAGCGGCTTGGCCATATATAGGGCACCGCCTCGCCGGGCAGCTCGGCATAGGGCGTTGTGCCAAGATCGGCGATGTCGCGCACCGATCGCTCCACCTCAACACTGGCCGCATATTCAACCTGGAATGGCCCGGCGCCGCGTGTCCATGTCCGCCGCCCAATGCCCGTTTCGACAGGAACCGGATGGAGTTCTGATCCGGTCGCCACCCGCATCTTGCCCGCGATCACGCGCTGCGCCGGATCGTCCGACGCCGCTTCGATCTGCAACAACACATCGGCTTCGTCCCGGATGGTGTAATCGAGCTGGGCGGTAATCGAGAGTTTCATGATGCTGCGCCCAATAGCGCGGGAGGTCCATCGGCGCAGCAACTATTTGTGTGCGTTTCCCAAGTCTACCGTCATGCTGAAGTCGTTTCAGCATCCACCCATCAGTTTGCACCGACCGGGGCCAGTGGAACGGTGGACCCTGAAACGAGTTCAGGGTGACGAACAGGCATATGTGAATATTCTATGTGCTCCGGCCTTTGCCGGAGCACAGTGCGCGCGCCTTAGTATCCGTCATTGCGAGGAGTCGCGAACTTGTTTCGGGGCGACGCGGCAATCCAGAGCCGCATGCGCTGTGCCTAGCTGCTCCGGATTGCTTCGCTGCGCTCTCAATGAAGGAAGAGTGGCCCCCTGCGACGACCCGAGCCTGAGCTGTGGCGAACCGAGTACGCTGCATTGTAAGCACTGCCTATGTGAGTTATTGTTATAATACAGTGAGTCGGAGGATTGGTAAAAAACCGGGATGCGCAAGATTGAAACAGGATTGCGCAATAGCATCATAGCGGTGGGTTGTTGGTCGGTAACAGACGCATATTCGCAGAACGACGCATGTCGTTTGTCTAATAGAGCGCCGCCCGAAAGCCCCACCCGATACAAGGATGCAAACCTATGATCACAATAGGGTATCAGGGAGTGTGATCGCGTGGCGTTTCTAGAAGTAGCCCAAGCAGCCGGGATCAAGGCGTGGAAGTCGACCAGCAACTATGCTGAGGCCGAACGCGCAATCTCTCGCTATCTGGCCGCGCTCGCTTTGTCCGATCATGCCGCGCTCGATGGGATGCGCGATCCGGTCTGGAGCCGGCGCAAGCTCAACGGGGGCGACAGGCTCCACTTTGCTGAAAATGCCGTATCGATCGATGCCGCGCGCGAACCGCTCGACTGGGCCGATGGCGTCTGGCTGACCAGCCTGCAGATATTTCGCGATGGCATGGCCGTTGCCCGGTTCGATGATTGGGAGCATGACAAGGCGGCGATCATGCTGCTCTTCTGCGTGCGCGGAAAATGGCGTGTCGCCAGCGAAATCTCCGCCACTGCCGAACATGGCGATAACAGTGCGGCGCGCGATCTCGAAACGCCTGAGCAACAGATATTGAGCACATTGGCGCGTTTCTATGACGCCCTGGGCCGTCGGTCCGTGTCGGATCTTGCTGCAGTTGCCGATGAGAATTGGCTGGTGAAGCATCGCGATGCAAATGACCGGCTGGTCGCCGAAGATATGCGGGACTTTGCCTCCCGCATCGGCCGAGAACCCCCGCGCCTTTATCGGGACAATAGCCGGGTGGCCGATGTCCAGATCCTGCATAACCGCCTGGCCTGCGTCCGGATCGATACCCCGCGCCATGCCCAGACGACGATCTTCCTGCTCTGCCGCCGCGGCGCGGATTGGGTGATTGCTGAAAAAGCCTCATCCGTGCGGATCACCGGTGCCGTCGAACACCGCATGGCCGGCTGATTGGGCGTCCTGCGGGGCTAGCCGAAACCTTGCACATTCCGTCATAGCGCTGCGCGCGCATCAATTGCGTCATCGCGCATGCCTATTCTGCCTTGCAATGCCCGCCATGGCTGCCAATCTGGAGCGCTGGCGTCCTGCCCTTGCACCTAAAGAACAAATGTGGAACAGACTTCTCCATGCTGACCAAGATTTCCGTAAAGGGTGCGCGCGAGCATAACCTTAAAGGCGTCGATATTGATCTGCCGCGTGACAAGTTCATCGTGATCACCGGCCTTTCGGGTTCGGGCAAGTCGAGCCTGGCCTTCGACACCATCTATGCCGAAGGGCAGCGGCGCTATGTCGAGTCCCTGTCCGCTTATGCGCGGCAGTTTCTCGAGATGATGCAAAAGCCCGATGTCGAGCATATCGAAGGGCTCTCACCTGCGATCTCGATCGAGCAGAAGACGACGAGCCGCAATCCGCGCTCGACCGTCGCGACGGTGACCGAGATTTACGATTATATGCGGCTCCTTTGGGCGCGCGCAGGCGTGCCCTATTCGCCGGCGACGGGCGAACCGATTGCCGCGCAAACGATCAGCCAGATGGTCGATCGGGTGATGACGCTGGACGAAGGAACGCGCTTCTACCTGCTTGCGCCGGTCGTGCGCGGCCGCAAGGGCGAATATCGCAAGGAGCTGGCCGAGTGGCAGAAAGCGGGCTTTACCCGCGTCCGCGTCGATGGCGAATTTCACGATATCGAAGATGCGCCCGCGCTCGACAAGAAGTTCAAGCATGACATTGAAGTGGTCGTGGATCGGCTGGTGATGCGTGAGGGCATGGAGACGCGGCTCGCCGACAGTTTCGAGACCGCGATCCGGCTCGCCGATGGGCTGGCCTATGTCGATCTGGCCGATGGCGTGGTGCCCGGGCGCGAAGATGACGAGGCGAGCGGCGGTGCGATGAAGGGCGCGGGATTGCCCGATAACCGCATCGTCTTCTCGGAGAAATTTGCTTGTCCGGTGTCGGGTTTCACGATCGAGGAAATCGAGCCGCGGCTCTTCTCGTTTAACGCGCCGCAAGGGGCCTGCCCGGCCTGCGATGGGCTGGGTGAGAAGTTGGAGTTCGATGTCGAGCTGGTCGTGCCCAATGGGGAACTGTCCCTGAAAAAGGGCGCGGTCGTGCCCTGGGCCAAGTCCAACCCGCCATCGCCCTATTATATGCAAGTGCTGGGCAGTGTGGCGCGGCATTTCGAATTTTCGATCGAGACGCCCTGGAACGAATTGAGCGAGCATCATCGCGATGTCATCCTCAATGGGACGCAGGGCCTGCCGATAACGTTGAGCTTCAAGGATGGCCGCAAAAGCTATGACGTGAAAAAGCCGTTCGAGGGCGTTGTCGGCAATCTCAATCGCCGCATGATGCAAACCGAGAGCGCCTGGATGCGTGAAGAGCTGGGCAAGTTCCAGACGGCGGCGCCATGCGAAGTGTGTGGCGGTGCGCGGCTCAAGCCCGAAGCGCTGGCGGTGAAGCTTGGCGAGGAAGATATCTCGATGAGCGCGCGGCGCCCGGTCGGCCAGGCGCTGGCCTGGTTCGAAAAGCTGCCCGCCAAGCTCAATGATCAGCAGCAACAGATCGCCACCCCGATCCTCAAGGAAATTGTCGAGCGGCTGGGCTTTTTGAACAATGTTGGCCTGGATTATCTCAATCTCGATCGCAGCTCGGGCACATTATCGGGCGGGGAATCGCAGCGCATCCGTCTGGCGAGCCAAATCGGCTCCGGATTGTCCGGCGTTTTATACGTTCTGGATGAACCGAGCATCGGCCTGCACCAGCGCGACAATGATCGCCTGCTCGCCACGCTCAAGCGGCTCCGCGATCTCGGCAATACGGTGATCGTCGTCGAACATGACGAAGATGCGATCCGCAACGCCGATTTCATCGTCGATATGGGGCCGGGCGCCGGTGTCCATGGCGGCGAAGTGGTGACCCAGGGGACGCTCGCGAAGATCCTCAAATCGAAGAAATCGCTGACCGCCGATTATCTCAACGGCCGCAAGGCAATCACGGTCCCCGAAAAACGCCGCAAGGGCACGGGCAAGAAGCTGACGGTGAAGGGCGCGACGGCGAACAATCTCCAATCGATCAGCGCCTCGATCCCGCTCGGCACCTTCACCTGCGTCACCGGGCTATCGGGCTCGGGCAAATCCACCCTCACCATCGACACGCTCTATGCCGCCGCGGCGCGCACGCTGAATGGCGCGCGGCTGGTCGCCGGCAAGCATGATAAGCTCGAAGGCCTCGAATATCTCGATAAGGTGATCGACATCGATCAATCGCCGATCGGCCGCACGCCGCGCTCCAACCCGGCGACCTATACCGGCGCCTTTACCGCAATCCGCGATTGGTTTGCAGGCCTGCCCGAAGCCGCGGCGCGGGGCTATAAGCCCGGGCGCTTCAGCTTCAACGTCAAGGGCGGGCGGTGCGAAGCGTGCCAGGGCGATGGCGTTCTCAAGATCGAGATGCACTTCCTGCCGGACGTCTATGTGACCTGCGATATCTGCCACGGCGCGCGCTATAATCGCGAAACGCTGGAGGTGAAGTTCAAGGGCAAATCGATCGCCGATGTGCTCGATATGACGGTCGAAGATGCGCATGAATTCTTCAAGGCCGTCCCGCCGATCCGCGATCGCATGGCGATGCTCGAACGGGTCGGGCTCGGCTATATCAAGGTCGGCCAACAGGCGACGACGCTATCGGGCGGCGAGGCGCAACGCGTAAAACTCTCCAAGGAGCTCTCCAAACGCGCGACCGGCCAGACGCTCTACATCCTCGATGAACCCACCACGGGTCTGCATTTCGAAGATGTCCGCAAACTGCTGGAGGTCCTCCACGCGCTGGTTGAACAGGGCAATACTGTGGTCGTCATCGAACATAATCTCGACGTCATCAAAACCGCCGACCATATCCTCGATCTCGGCCCCGAAGGCGGTGACAAGGGCGGCGAGATTGTCGCCCAAGGCACGCCGGAAGAAGTCGCCAAGACCAAGGGCAGTTTTACCGGCGGGTACCTCAAGGACATGCTCGGGAAGTAAGGCCCGCCAGCGCCGCGCGCTTCGCCCGCACCCCCGCTCCCACATTGACCGGCACTCCCCCGCGCCTATGCTCGGCTACACACCAGGCGATGCGGGGGGTGAGCCATGGATCTTGAACTGTTTTTCCTGACAACGGCGGAGATATCGGTCGTGCTGATCGGTTTTGTCACGGTCTTCTTGACCGTCGTGATGGGCGGGCGCGAGGCGAGCAAGCCGGATCGGATGCACAGCCGCGCGCTGCTCACCGCGGCCTATCCCTTGCTCTTCGTGCCCCTCGTCCCGATTGCCGCGGACGCCTATGGCGCGAGCGAAGCGACATCCCTGTTCGCCTTTCACATCGCCGGCGCGGCGACCAGCACCTGCATCGGCGTCGTCATGACCTGGTTCTATTCCCGGCTCAGCTGGAAGGAGATCAAGGAAGTCGGCCTTGTCCACACGACCGTCTCCTTTGGCACTGGCTATGCGGCGGGCGGCTTCTTCTTCGCCGGCGCGCTCGGCTATGCGCCGCAGGGCAACGCCGTCGTCGCCGTCATCTTCAGCTTCCTTCTCACCGGCACCGCACTATTCAGTTTTGCCGCGCAGCAGATGCGACTGTTCGAGTGGCGGCGGCCATGAGGGGCGCGCCACAATGAGCCGGGGCGTTGCCTTCCTCGTGATGATCGGGGTCAGCCTGTTCCTCGGCATGATGATCGGCTGGGTCGCGCCGCTCGCCTTCCCGCCCATCGCGCAAATCGCCCAGCCCTTTGTCTGCCCGGATGGCGCGCTGCTCCAGGATGTGATCCGCGGCCAATCCGGCAGCGAAATCACCTATAACAGCGCCTTCCAATGCGTGAGCGAAGCGGGCGCGGCCGAAGATGTCACGGCCTATGCGATCCTAACCGCGATGGGCCTGTACAGCGCCATCGCCTTCGTCCTCCTCTACGGCGCCAGCCTGCGCATGCGCCACTCCCGCGCCGCCCGCCTCCGCGTAGTGGTAGAAGCCATGGACGCCCCCGGCGTGTCGATCGACGGCAACACCATCAACATGCGCTCCGCCACGCTTGAAACAAAGCTAGACGTCCTCGCGACGTTGAGGACGCAAGCGCTGATCGATGAGGCGACCTATGAGACGCTGGTGGCGCGGGCGAAGGCCAAAGCGCGGAATGGGTGAGGGGGCGCGCCTGGGCTGGAGGCACACTCGAACAGGGCGTCAAGGCGAAGGATAGTCTTGCCGTCGGCAATTTGAGGGATATGCTCAAGCGGTGGTGACGCCGGTCCTGATCACATCGAAGGAAATCGAGATGTATGCTGGAGAAAGTGATGGCCGTAACACCGTCAGAGTCATGAAGATGAGTGTGATGCTTACCCTGAAGGCTGCTCCTTGGCAGCCAAATCTTGCTCCGCCTCATCACCATCTGTTTCATCATCGCTTGTGTTTTCAGTGGTAGGCTCGATGCCTGGCGTACTATTGCTGCCTTTCTCCAACGATGCAGCACTACCAAATCCCGGAATTTTCAGGCTTTCGAAGGGCGAGCGCCTCGGCAGGCTAGGTTCAAAATCGCGCGACAGATAGTCTTTGAGATGATCACGCAGCATATCCATTTTTAGCGTCAGCCTCTTCGAGTATTTCTCGTCGACTGACATATCGAGCTCATCCTCAACTGAGTACGAAATGTCTTTCGCAATGATCCCTATTTTGCTGAGTGACAATTTTTGGCGATTCACTCTAACCATCTCGAGGATGAACATTCTGGCAAGATAGTAGCAAGCAGTTATGATAGTTACCGCTACAACTACGAATGGCATTCTTGAAATCAATATTGCGAGGATGTTTAAGTCATCTTCGCCAGTAATTTTTGTCGTTAGATCAACAGCGCCACTGACCAAGATCACAAACATTATTGCGATTACAATTATCGGGATAGCCGCCAAACCCGTGTAGAATCGAATGTCTTTAGCTCCCTGTGAAACAAAATCCGATAGCTCACTAGGAAAAAGATTAATATCTGCTGTCAAAGACTTAACTCTTGAGTCCTTCTTTATTATTGAGCGCGCGAGCTTTGAACGAATGTCCGAAATCTCGCCAATTCTATTTTTCTGGTCTTCAATTTTCTGATTGTTCTCACGGATCGATTGCTCAAGACTTTCTATTCGAGCGATGGCCTCATCTCGCCGCGATCTTGCTTTGCCAAGATCAGTATTTGTGTCCTGAAGTTGGCTTTTTGCCAGTGCTATCTCTTCTTCTAGCTGGTCTCGCGTAGTTTCTCTGTCGCGAAGCTCGGTCAACGCTGACAGGGTCTCGTCTTGTTTTCTTTCGAACTCAGTTAGGACTTCTTCTCTCTGACGTTCGAGATCGTCGACAAACTCGCCAAATTTTGAAGCGTCGCTCTGGGCAAAACCATACAGGGTGACACCCACTATTTTACCCCGTGACAATCTTCGGCGAGGTGGTCGAAAAGCAACTTCTTTTACAAACCTATTTATAGATTGACGGATAACGTTGTTTCGCGGTGAAATTTCGGTTTTGTGCTGCAGACCATCCAAATCTACATAGGTGAATTCGAAGTCAGCGACGGAATTGTAATTGTCGGTTGTAACAATGATTTGTTCGATAAAAACCGGTTCATCGAATTCGTATTTGAACCAGATCCGCTTGCCGACAATGGCCGTGTCGTCCCCGCTGTTCGCAAGTAGGCGAACTGTTTTTTTGTCATGTCGCTGAACAAGGTCGAAAGGAAGTTGGCCTATCTCAGGTGCTGCTTCGACATTTAAATCAACTGATGCATTGATCTCCTCACTTGCTTTGTCGGAAGGCGTGAGAACAGGCTGCGGTGGAACGGGCGAGGGTTCTGCGGTTTCATCGGAAGAATCGTTCGAACTAACCATAACACATAAAACTCCTATCTTCCTGTTTTGTTCTGCTCTGAACTAGCCTTGTCAAGGTGCATATCCCGAAAGATTAGATCCATTTTGAATTGCATTTATTCGGTGCGCAGCGCGCTCATGATTTCCACAACCCCTTGAAATGTTGGAGGTCATCTGGCTCATACTGTTAGATGACCCATTATAAAAACCCGCATCGCCCGGGTGGCTATTTGCATGTCCCGTCCATCTTCACCCTGAGCCCTGTGCCTGCCGATCGGCGGCCTGCTGGTCATCCTCGCGAAGGCGGGGATCTCAAGCGGCTGGCTCCGACGCGTGCGGTTACAGATTCCCGCCTGCGCGGGAATGACGGGGGTGACGCGGGAATGACGGGTTGACGCAGGAATGACGGTGCCGGGGTGGCGCGCGGCGCGTTGCTCTGCCTAAAGAGCAGGGCGACACATAAAGGGGAGCGCACACATCATGTCGAAACTCAAGATCGCCTGGCTGGCCTTGCTGCTGATCCTCTTTGGGGCCTTCTGGTATTGGTATGGCGGCACCGGCGATCCGCTGTCTGTCGAGGAAGGCACTGCGATGCTCGACGAGATTGAGGCGGCGCATGAGGCGGCGGGCAATCCGCGTTCGATGAGCGATTTCCGGGCCAATATCGAAGCCATGTTGCCCAATGACGATGGCGGGGAGTTTTACGCGGTGAACCTCGAACAGCTGCGCGAGGGGCCGGAGGCCGAGGCGGCGGACGCGGCCTATGCGCGCGCGGTGTTCCCGGCGCTGCTCAAGCGGGGCGCTATCCCGATCTATGTCGGCGACACGGCGGGTCTGATGCTCGGCCAATATGGCGCCGAGGTCGATCGGGTGGCGATCGTGCGGTATCGCTCGCTGCGCGACATGCTCGACATGAATCTCGATCCGGGCATGATCGCTGGCGTGCCGCACAAATTCGCCTCGCTCGACCATACAGAAGTGTTCATCACCCGGGCGACGCTCTCTGCGGTCCATGTGCGATTGACGCTGGCGCTGGTGCTGCTGGTGATCGGGTTTCTCGGGTTGAAGCTGATCGATCGGATGCGGGGATATTAGGGGAGGGGGAGCGGGCTGGTACCGCGCTCGACCGCTAGGTTGAGTCTGACACTCTAAAACCCCCACCGCCCTGTGCTCCGGCGGAGGCCGGAGCCTAGGCCCGTATTCTCAGTGTTTCCGGAACCCGGTGGACTGGGCTCCGGCCTGCGCCGGAGCACAGGCGCAGACAGAAGCTACTCCGCTTCTTCCACACCCCTTCGCGGCCACAGGCTCAGCGCGAGCAGGACAAGCCCGGCGACAACGAAGGGCAGGTTGGCGGCGGCGCCTGGGGCTGTCTCGACGGTCTCGATCGGCTTGATATGGCCGATATAGAGCCGCACCGCATATTCGAGGGTGAAGAGGAGATAGAGGAGCGGGATCAGTGCGCGGTATCGGATGAGCGCGATGAGGTAGATAAGGCCGATGAGGAGCTGGCTCAGGCCCCAGAGCGCGAAGATGGTAATGACTGCGGCCGCGCCGGCGTCCGTATAGCTGTCGAGCGGGATGGTCGCGATGGTCTGGGCACCGCCATCGGGCGCGAAGATATGATGCTGGCTGCGCCATAAGGTGACGGCCGTCAGCGGGACGAACAGCCACAGCGCAATCCGCTTGCCTGGGAAGATATTGGTGATGGTCTTGGGGAACAGGCGGGTGAGAAGGGCCGTCATGAGGTTGGGTTTCCTGCGGTTGGGGCGCTGCTGCGTCGAACTGGGAAATTGGGTATCGATGCGCCGGTCTGACTGCAACGATCTGCTAACCACGCTTTCGTTTGCACTTATCCACAGGGGGTCGTATAGGGGCGCCACTGCCGATGTCGCACGTGGCGACGGACTAAGGCGTCCAGCGCCCTCTATTCCCTCAATACTTCAGCATTCAGACGCAGGCCGCATCCGGTGTTCGGGCGTGGCTCACTCCCTCATGACGAGGGCCCCAATAAAGGGAATACGAATATGCCTATTGGCAAAGTAAAATTTTTCAATGAACAAAAAGGCTATGGTTTCATTGAGCCGGAAGAAGGCGGAAACGACGCTTTTGTTCATATGACAGCTGTTCAGGCTGCCGGGATGACGACGCTGAAAGAAGACCAGCGCGTTTCCTATGAGCTCGAAGAGAGCCGTAACGGCAAGATGGCCGCTACGAACCTCGAAGAAGCCTAAGCCGCTTCGGTTTGAGTTTGAAAAGGGCGGTGGGGCTTCGGCTCTGCCGCCCTTTTTGCGTCCGGGCTATGGGGTGCGTTCGGCCTGCCAGCCGGCATCGCCACTGATGTTGGAGCCGCTCACCGTGCCGGCAAACTGATGCGCACCATCATTGGTACGAATACGAAAGCTGATGGCCGCGCCAGTGATGCGCCCCTCGGTGATCACGGCGGTGCTGCCATCCGACCGGGTCGCTGTGCCGGTGAAGAACTGAAAGCGTTGCCGCAAATCGAGCAGGGCTCCACCTTCCTGCTCCGTCATCTGCCAGCGGCCCTCAACCTGCGCGGGCACGACCCACAGATAGGCATGCGCCCCGCCAACACGCACTTCGTCGTCCGGCTGCCAGTCGCCCATGTCGAAGGCATGGGATACGACACGCGTGCCGGGACGCATCTCTTCGAGGATCCTCGGTCGCAGCCGCATATTCACCTCGGGCAGCAAGAACATCGTCAGCACATCGGCATCGGCGATCGGCGTATCAAACAGGTCCTCGGCGCGAAACTCGGTGCGCTCTGCTACGCCCGCAGCGCTCGCATTGGCCTCGGCATCGCGGACCAGCGAGGGGTCGATATCAACGCCAAGGCCACTCGCGCCAAAATCGCGCGCGGCGACAATCAGGATCCGGCCATCACCAGTGCCCAGATCGATGACCCGTTCATCGGGTTGTACGTCTGCCATTTCGAGCATCGCCTCGACAAGCTCATATCGGGTTTCGGCATAGGGAACGTCCAGCGCGGGTGATGATCCGAAGAGCGAATCAAGCGAACATTGCGCGCTCGTCACCGACAGGCATCGCATGCCCAGCAACGCTGCCGCCGTCAGCAGGGCCGCAAGTCCCAATCCAATCGCCTTTGCTTGCCAGCTACCGATCTGCTTGCCCCCTGTGTCTGGCCGTCTCGTTCGGCCGGTTCGATGGTTCGCAGGGTGATATCGCACCGGGTAGCGTGTTAGACTAGCGGAAAAGGGGATAGACAATGACAGTCTTTCGAAACAGCGCAGTTGTGCTGGCCAGCGTGATTCTGGCGGCACCGGCGATGGCCGATCATCACGACGTGGCGGACGATTGCCCGAGCGTTGTCGATGACGCAGGTCATGGTCCCGATGTTGGAAGCGCCGAGTATGAACAAGCGTGCCAGTATCAGCGCGATCTTGCTGCGGTTCGCGCTCATGGCGAGCAATGGAAATCCCTCTATGAGGCGGGCGACTTCGACACGCTGGAAACGCTGTACACGCCCGATGCCATTCTCATGACAGCTGGAGCGCCGCGTCTTAATGGCCCGGGCGAAATCGTTGGTCGCTTTCGTCAGAGTCATGCGGCCGGATGGCGCGCGACGATTGATTTCCAGGAGGAAGATTTGGAGATCAATGGCGACCGCGCTGACCTGATCGCGCTGTACTGGATGACAATAAGCCCACCGGAAGGCGATGTGATTGAAGCGATGGGCCGGTCCTGGCTGACCTTCGAGCGCGGCGAAGATGGAGTGTGGCGCTTGTGGAGAGATATGGACAATCGCGCCCCGGATGTGACGGCGGATATGCGGCCCTCCGACACCACGGACGGATCCTGAGCCGCGGCCGATCGTGGCTAGAGTAGCGCTTTGAGATTTTCGGACAAGGCAATTGCGCTGGTCAAGGCGGCTTCAACACGCCCTTGGACGCACCAATCTCCACAGGCGGCGAGTTGGGTGTCTGGATCTATCAACGCCGCTGGTCCTTCGCGTTTTGGCAGATTGGCATAGAGCCAGCGGTGAACGGCGATATGCGCCGCGCTCGACAGATCATGCCCGCTGATCCGGCTGGCTTCAGACAGCAAATGCGCCTGCACAGCATCGTGATCATCTTCAATATGGGCGTCGGCCCATGCATTGGTGGAATGGACGAGCAATGACGGTGCCGTGTCGCGTCCCGGCTTGGCACTATTCACCGACATCCAGCTTATGTCTGCTCCTCCGACATGGGCGGCGTCCCAGTCGAAGGGTAGCGGACCATCAAATCCGAGCATCAGCGCAAAGCAGGCGCGCATCTCCGCCCCGGCGATCGCGCTGTGATGCGCAAATTCTGGCGGCAGCAGCGCGGCGCTTTGCGGTGCGGGAGCAGTTGAGACTAACCAGTCGAACGCGCCAAGGCTTTCACCGTCGCCATCGGTCAGCGTCCAGTAATCGCCGTTGCGGCTGACCGAATCAATCAGTGTCGCGAGCCTGATATCGAGTCCGGCTGCAAGGTGTTTCGCCACCGCATTCATTTTTGGCGCGCCAACATAGTGCGGACGGGTGCTATCCCACTGCCAATGGGCGGTCTGCTCGGCGCCGATGAACTCCGCAAAGCGCGCGTCCCACCGCATGACGATTCCAGATTCAATCAGTGGCGCAAGAAACCTCTGGAACGGCTCGGTTAGCGCTGTGAAGAACTGAGCGCCATGATCGAACTGCCAGGGATCGGCATAGCGGGTGGCCATGCGGCCGCCGACACCGCGGGCTTTTTCAAAGACTGTAATGTCAGCCTGTTCGCGCAGCGAATGAGCGAGCGCCAGCCCGGCAAGACCGGCACCTGCAATTGCGATTTTCGTCATGCCTCAGTCCGTAACGCCTCGCATGGACGCCGGGAAGCAGAGAGATGGTTTTCTGATTTGGATGCCCCAAAAGAAAATGGGAGCTGATCCGAAGATCAGCTCCCACTGCGCCGAGCGCCGGGGTCGGATCGCCCGAAGGCTTTCCATTCCGCGCTCAAGCACGGCAGACAGTTTTGATATCCGAAAACATCTCTGCTGTCCTAGGTGGTTTTCCGCTTAATCGCCTTGTCTTCGCTTGCACGATGACGGTGCGTTTAATCTTCCAAACACCCCGCTTTCCCTTCCATCCTGCTTTGCTTGCGCTCCACATTCTTTCCAGTTCTGCGGTCTCCAGTTCTTGCTTCGGTCGTTGCCTTCCGTCGCTTTCCCTTTCGACAAATGAAAAGTGTCACGGCTTTCCGAGTCGCGCCAAGCGAAAAGTGACATGGAATTAGGAGGATATCGGGGATAACTTTTTAACCCCATGATTCACTTCGACAAAATCATGTGAGATTCCGTGTTGCTGCATCGTCTTTTGCGCAGCATTTCGAACGAATCACTGATTCCCCGGACTCCAATCTGGTGCCGCGAGGGTGAATCCCTCAAATGCGAATCCAGGAACGACCACGCAGCTGACGAGGCAATAGCCGCAGGTGGCGGACAAAGGTTCGGCCGCCTGCCACATATCAGGTGGTACGACTGCCTGGGGCATTTCACCGTTGCCAATATTCGATCCCAACCGAACTGTTTCGGTTTTGCTGTTTCCGTCTTCGGCCATATGCAAGGTAAGCGGGTCACCTCCATGCCACAGCCAGATCTCGGTTGCATCGACCCGGTGCCAATGAGATCGTTCGCCAGCTGCCAACAGGAAGTGGATTGCGGTACCGGCAGCTCGTTCCTGACCCTTCGCCTCGGCCCGCCATGTTTCGCGATACCACCCGCCTTCGGGATGTGGTGCCAGATCAAGTGCCGTGCATATCGCCCTTGCCGTTTCGTTCATGGATCGTGCCTCGGTTGCGTTCAGGCTTTGCTCATATTGGCTCAGTCAATGCCCTAGCCGGGTCGCGCCACGATGCCAAAGGAGCTTGGCAATGGCGGCGTCAGTATCATTTTTGGGGCGCGCGATTTGCGCAGCTGCATTGTTCGCGACGGCAACGTCGCTTTCCGCCCAAGGTTCATCGTCAGCTAATAATCCGCAAATCGATTTTCCTGCCTTTGTCGCCATGGCTGCAACGGTCCAGGAAATTCGCGAATCTCATCTGCTTGGTCTGACGGACTTTCAGGCGATGGCGGCCAGGCCCGACACCCTCCTTCTTGATGCGCGGTCAGCAGAAGCATTTCGTGCGGGCCATATAGAAGGTGCGGTTAACCTCCCTTTGCCGGATTTCACCGCGGGCAGCCTTGCCGATGTCATCGGACCAGATAGCAATCGCCCAATCTTGATCTACTGCAACAATAATTTTGTGAACGATGTTGCGCCGGTTGTTCGCAAGGCAGTGTCACTGGCACTGAACATCCAAACAATGATCAATCTGCATGGCTACGGCTATGCCAATGTTTTCGAATTGGCGGATGCGGTCGACCTGACCGATCCGACCGTTCGGTGGGTCGCTTTGCCTGACATTGGCGGGGGTTCAATAGACGGAGCGAAGTAACTGCCCCGCCCTTCCAATGTCACCTATCAACCCAGCAATGAAAAGCGAGGAAATCCACCATGTTGCGAACCGTTATCATTAAATCATTGTCCTTTGACAGTGCACCGATCGAAGGTTACATCCTCCACCCGGGCGCGTGTAATATTATTTTGGGGAGGGGCAAATGAGCAAGAAGCTCGATCGCAGGTCATTCTTACGGCGTGTAGGCGCTGCAGCTAGTGTAGGGGCTCTTGGCGTTGTGGCTGGTGCCCCGGCGCGCGCTTTTCAGATTACCGACAGTGATACAGGTCGGAACGCTGACCCGATTGGTCGCGGCAGGGGAACCGGAGTCACTGATAGTGATACTGGTCGCAACGCCGATCCGGTAGGCCGGGGCCGAGGGCGCACCGGCGTTACTGATAGTGATACGGGCCGCAATGCCGATCCAGTTGGCAACGGTCGCGGAGGCGGGCGTTCAGGAATTACAGATAGCGATACTGGTAGCTATGCCGATCCGGCTGGCAATGGCCGCGGAGGCGGACGTTCCGGCATTACGGACAGCGATACCGGTAGCTATGCCGATCCGGCAGGCAATGGTCGCGGTGGACGGCGTTCAGGAGTGACCGACAGTGATACGGGCAGCTATGCCGATCCCGCCGGCAATGGACGTGGCAGCACAGGCTGCACGGACAGCGATGGTGGCCGCAATGCCGATCCGGGTGGCCGTGGGCGTCGTTGCGGACGGACTGGCTATACCGATGCTGATAGCGGAAGCATGGCTGATCCAGGTGGTCGCGGTCGTGGTCCACGGCGCAACTATCGCACAGGCGTCACCGATGCCGATTCGGGCTCGACTCGGGATTCGGCCGGTTACGGACGCGGCACTGACAATTAGACCTAGCTCGGAGATCTGACCGACGGTTTTGCCATTTGCTGTCGGATGACCAGGTTGCAATGAATGGCAATAGTACATCCTTGAAGGGGAATGTTTGTGAGTAAGAAACTGGATCGCCGCTCTTTCATGCGGCGCGTTGGCGTAACGGCCGGCATCGGCGCACTGGGCGTCATCACGGGTACGCGCGTTGCGCATGCACAGGTGACTGACAGCGACACCGGCAGAAATTCGGATCCCGTTGGCGGTGGCCGCGGAAGCAGCGACCGTGGCGGTAACGGCCGGCGTTGCAGCGATGATGACGCTGGTGGTCGGGCTGACCCAGGCGGAAGTGGTCGCAGCTGCAGCGACAGCGATTAGTGCATATTCCGGTATTCGACGCGGCTGAGGCTCTGTCGGTTACCGGGAATAGTGCTGGCTGCCTAGCAATCAGCACAAGGGCGGGGCGCGTTCACATGACGTGAATGTCGCCCCGCGCCCATATTGGGCCGCGATAATTTGATCTGAGGGGAAAATGCAATGTCTTCGAAATTCAATCGCCGATCATTTCTGAGTCGGGTTGGTGCCAGTGCCAGTATCGGTGCGCTCGGATTGGTAACCGGCGCTTGCGACCAGCTTGGGCTGGGCGGAGACGATAGCGAATCCAGCGGTACAGATCCCAGTGATGATGTCGCCGGCGAGGGCGCGGGTGCCGCAGGCAGTACCGGTGAATCCGGTTCGGCGGGATCTTCTGAAAACGGATCCGCAGGCGAAGAGCCTCGGACGAGCGGCCTCACTGACAGCGACAGCGGCGCAAGTGCCGATCCCGCAGGCAATGGCCGCGGTGGGCCAGCCAATGGTTCTAATACCAATAACCGAAGCGGCGTTACCGATAGCGATGGTGGTTCCAATGCCGATCCAGTCGGCAATGGCCGGGGCGGCAATCGCGGTGGCATAACCGACAGCGACGTTGGCACGAATGCCGATCCTGTCGGTCAGGGCCGCGGCGGAAGCGGCGGCAATCGTGGCGGCGGAATGACCGACACCGACACCGGTGCGAGCGCCGATCCTGTCGGTCAGGGGCGCCGTGAAAATACCGGCATTACCGATCGTGACACTGGCGCTAGCGCTGACCCACTAAATGGCGGTCGTGGTGGTCCCGGCAGCACGCGTGGTGTGACTGACAGTGATATCGGTCCGAATGCGGATCCGATCGGCCAAGGCCGCGGCAACTAGGCACTACCGACTTCATTTTGAGACAGATCAAGGTGCTGGTTCTGCCGGCGCCTTACTGTCTGGCTATCTAACCCCTGCGGAAAACCATCATGCACAAATATGATCCGACGAAAGATCTGCCAACTGTTGCAGCGGACGCGCTCACACGGGTTCTCGATCCGATAGACCCGAGCGATTTTTTTACGGAAGTATTCGAGGAGCGGCACCATCTGATCGCTCGCGGAGAGCCGGATCGGTATTCAGATCTCGTTTCTGTCGACGTACTCGACGCCTTTATCGCTGATGGCCAGTTGTTTGATGGCCAGATCGATGCGACCCGGGCTGAACCGCGCATCACGCGTGATGCCTTTACGTTAGACAATAATGAGATTGATCGCAGCGCGCTGCTTCGCCTGTATCAGGATCATGCGACAATCATCGCTCCGCATCTTCACAGCTATCACAAACCGCTCGGTGATTTCGTTCGCGCGCTGGAGCCGGTCTTCAGCGCGTCCGTGCAGACGAATATCTATCTGACGCCACCGGGTGCGAAGGGCTTTCGCACCCATTATGACAATCACGATGTCTTCGTGATGCAGGTGTCGGGCACCAAAAGCTGGCGGATTTATGACGAACCAGTCGGCAAACCGTTTCGCGGCGAGGGGTTTGAGCCGGGTGTTCATGAAGTCGGAGACCCTACGGACGAATTCGTCCTGAGCGCCGGTGACACTGTCTATATCCCGCGCGGTATGATGCATGATGCCGATGCGCATGATGAAGAGGCATCGCTGCACATCACCCTGGGCCTTGTCACCAAGACATGGGCCGATGTCGTTCTCGAGGCGATCTCCAAGGCCGCCGTGGAAACCGATGACCTGCGCCGGGCACTGCCGCCGGGCTATGCCAACAGCAATTTCGAACGCGGCCCGGCACGCGAGCAGTTTCGCGAATTTGTCAAAGAGCTTGCCGAAAAGGCCGAGTTTGACGAACCGCTCGATATCCTGGCTGACGATTATGTGAAATCGCGCACGCCGGATATGGCAGGCATCATTCGCTACGCCTCCGATCCGATCAAGGACGACCAGATGTACGAGGTCAATGACAATGGCCTGTATCGTCTTATCGAGGATGAAGAGAGCGGTGAGTTTGCTGTCGTAACGCGTGGCGGTGCCAGTGAGTTTGTCGGGACCAAGCGCAAGGCGTTTGATCGAGCCATGGATGGCGAGAATTTCAAGAAGGCCGATCTTCCCGAGATTGAAGACGCTGATGCCGTTGATCTGATTCGGCGCCTCTTGTCGCGCGGATTAATCCGGCCGCTCTAAGCCATTGCTAACATAAGGCCGCGTGCCAGATAGATCAGTCCGATCAGGCTGACGATCCACCGTGTCCAGCCAAGAAAAATGGCGTCCGACATTTTGTCGAGTACGGCTTTGCCTGTCCGGGTGCCCAACATTGTCACAGGGATTGCCAGCAGAATCGCTATCCAAGGGAGCGTCTCGCTATCTGCGGCGAAGATCATTGCTCCGCCATAAACGATGATCTTGGCGAGATGCGCGAAGACCTGAGTAAACGCCTTGGTCGCAACGATCTGATGTCGCGTTAATGTTGTGCGCACGAAGAAGATATCCAGCAACGGGCCGGCCACGCCGGCGACGAGATTGGTTCCGGTTACCAGCAATCCGGACGCGAAGGCATGGAAGGGTCGTCGTGCGTCCAGGGCAAAGCGCTTGGCTGGCAGCCAAACTGATAGACCGACGAGACCGAGCGCGATGAAAACAACCGGGCGCGGTGGAACAAAGGCCAAGCCTGTAAATATCAGCGCCGCGATCAGCGCAGCGAGAGCATACCAGCCGATAATCGACCAGACGATGTCTGCTCGATTGAGCCACGCGCGCCAGCCATTCGACACAATCTGGATGATCCCATGGGTCACAAAAGCCGCGCTGATCGGAAGCAGCAGGACGAGCGCGCCCATCAGCACCATTCCGCCCGCCATGCCGAAAATACCTGAAAGTAGCGCTGTGAAGAATGCAATCAGCGGGAGCAGGACGGCAAGCATGCCGGGCTGATACCGCGATAGCCGGTGCTTGGCTATTGGGCGCGGGCGGGGGGGGGTGTTCGTCGAAGCGCGATGGCACTCGAAACCTGCATCATGATGTTGGTCGAAACCCTATTGCCTTGCACTCGCGCCACGCCGCAGTCAGGCTGCCATTGATAAGGGGACAATACCATGCATTCGAAACTTGCACTTTTCCTGGCGCCGGTCGCACTGCTTTGCGCGACGGCTCCCTTCACACCCGCATCGGCGCAAGCGACAACCGCTTCCAGCATTTATGCGGAGGCTGCAGCACCGGAAGGCCGGCCCGAAGCCATGGTCGCGCTCGACGAACATCGCAGACCGGCGGAAGTCCTTGAATTTTTTGGCGTCGAACCCGGCGACAATATCCTCGAAGTCGCCATGGGCGGCGGATATTGGATGGATATGCTGGCGCGCATTGTTGGTGATGATGGACTGGTGATCGGCAGCGTTCCCGAGGTGCCGTATGAAGCGCGCGAAGATTTTCGCGCGCAAGCTGATGCGATAATCGAACGCAATGCGAACAGCCGGGCCGATATCGGCAGCGTGCAGGAGATCAACTATCCGGCCGCCAGCCTAGATTTCGTGATGCTCAGCCTGATCTTTCATGATGTATATTTCGAGAGCGATCAGTTCGGCTTCATTCGCCAGACACCACAAATGTTCCTGGCCGGCATTTTTGAGGCACTGAAACCTGGCGGAACCGTCGGCGTCATCGATAGCGTGGCGCCCGCAGGAATGCCGCCGCGCGAAAGCGTTGAAGCGCTCCACCGGATTGATCCGGCGGTCATCCGTCGCGAGTTCGAGGCCGCGGGATTTGTACTGGAGGCGGAAAGCGATCTGCTGCGCAATCCGGATGATGATACCACATTGTCAGCATTCGATCCGGCGATCCGCCATCGGACCGACAAGGTCTTGATGCGGTTCCGCCGTCCATAGGTCATCAAGAGCAAGGGACGGCGTGCGCCTGCTGAATCAGGTGCGCGCCGGCTCGGTTGCGAGCTCGTCTTCGACGAACAGGCGTCTCTTTTCAGTGACGAAGACGCAGACAAGAGCGAGGCAGCCGCAGACCAGAAAACCGAGAGATAGCGGTAAGGTCGTGCCGTCATATAGCTGACCGATGCTGACCCCGATCAACGCCCCGAGCAAGACGCCTACTGCGCCTTGCCCCGAGCTGGCCGTTCCAGCGATTGCGCCCATATCCTCCATCGCCATCGCGCCGAAATTCGCGCCGCACAGGCCGAACGCGCCCATATTGAGGGACAGCAGGATCAGGAAAAGCCAGAGAGATTTGGTATCCGCATAGGCCGTGAATGAGGCCGCTGCTGCCAACAGGATGAAGATGATCAGGGCGCTGTGCGAGACGAGACGCGTTCCGAGCCGCAACACGATCCGCGAGTTGAGCAGAGACGCTGCTGACATCGCACCGGCTATCACGGCAAAAGCCGGAACCAGCATTTCTGGCCGACCGAATGTATCGTAGATCACCTGCTGAATTGAATTGATGAAACCAAAAAGCGCGCCCGACAGCAGGGCTGAAGCCAGCATATAGCCAAGCGACTTGCGATTGGTGAGCGTCTGTTTCCAGCCATGCCCAACACGCTCAACGGTCAGCGGCATTCGATCTTCCGGTTGGAGAGTTTCCGGCAGGCGCCATCCGATCCAGAGGCCAACACTGATGCCAATTGCGGCAAACATCCAGAAGATCCAGCGCCAGTTTGCAATCGATATGATTATCTCGCCCAAAAGCGGTGCGAGCACGGGAACGGCCATGAAGACCATCATTGCGAAGGACATGACCTGGGCCATTTTACGCCCGACATAGAGATCTCGAACGATCGACACGGCAAGTACGCGCGTCGCGGCAACGGCGACTCCCTGAAAGAAGCGCGCGGCTAGCAGAAGTTCGTAGGATTGCGCAAAGGCTGCAACGACACTTGATAGCGCATATAGGCCAAGCCCACCGACGAGCAGCGGTCGGCGCCCAAATCTGTCTGATAGAGGTCCATGAACGATCTGGGCGATACCAAAGCCCAACAGCATGACACCGATAACCAACTGACGGTCATTATCTTCAATCACATTCAAGTCGTGGCCGATCGCCGGAAGCGCAGGCAGCATTGCGTCTATGGCGAGCGCCGTCATCGCCATCAGCGAAGCCACCATGGCGACGAATTCTGTGAAGCCTGGCAGCTTGCGGGCCGGCGGTGCGGATGCCCCGTTCGTCATGCGATCGGCCATGCGCCATTTTGCAGTGCAGCGGAACCCAGAAAACGCCGGTTACTGGATAGCAGCGCTTGACCATGCACCGGCCAGGGGCAAAGGTTTGCCATTATGGATCCAGTGCCTGCTGATATCGCCATTACCATCCAGCTTGCGCTGGCGCCGGCTTTCTTGCTGGTCGGGATTGGCCAGTTTCTCATTCTCGCCGCTGGCCGGTTGGGACGCGTCGTCGATCGGGCGCGGATCATCGCCGATATCTTGCCGCAAGAGCCTGGGCCGGAGCATGACGACTGTCTGAAAGAGCTCAGGATGCTCGATCGGCGAATGACTGTCACCGGCATATCCATCCTATTTGGTACCATTGCCATGATTGCCGTCTGCCTGGTTGTAGGCGGCTTGTTCGCAGCCCGGCTTTTCGAGATCGAACTTACCGGTTTTACGGCCGCGACATTTGTTGGTGCGATGGGCCTGCTGATTCTCGGCCTGATCACCTTCCTCTACGAAGTGCAGCTGGCGAACCGATCGATCCATGTTCGCGCCGATTTGCTGGGCAGGCCGAAGAAATGAGCCCGGGCGCCGAGAAGCGGGCGCTGCAAATCACCGCCGGCCTCGCCTGCCTTGTCCCGCTATCCATGGGCGTCGCTAGTGTCATTATCGGGCCATCCATATTATCGGGGATCGATGATCCGCCGCCGCGCGATCTCGACAGCCATTTTCGGTATCTGTCCGGGATATTTTTGATGGTCGGGATAGCCTTTGCGACCTGCGTCCCGGGAATTGAACGCAAGACAGCGCGATTCAGATTGCTCGGTGCCATGATCGTCCTGGGTGGCTTGGCCCGCGCAGTCTCTGTCATGGAGTATGGACTGCCGTCCGACGGCCATCGTTTCGGATTGGTAATGGAGCTTGGTGTCGTGCCGTTACTTATGATCTGGCAAAGCCGCGTCGCGCGGCGGTTTGGGTCAGAATGACCGATCCCTGGCTCGTCAGCGCATTGGCGCTATGGATTGCGCTCGTCCTGACCCTCGAGCGGCTGGCCGTGGCGCAAATGCCGCCAGCAGAGAATTGGCGCCGAATACTCCGAAACCTCGGCCTTGGTATGATCGCGCTGACCGCTGCTCCGTTGCTGCTGACGCTAACCGGTCGGTTCGCGTCGGGCATGGAACCGCTGGTGCCGCTCACTGCGCTCGGTGCGCTGGGCGCCTTGCTGGTCCAGCTGCTGGTGCTCGATATCTGGACCTACGGAATGCATCGGGCCTATCATGAAATCCCGTTCCTTTGGCGGTTCCACGCGCCGCATCATCTGGATGACCATCTGGATGCAAGTTCGGCGTTCCGATTTCATCTTGGTGAGATATTGATATCTGCAGCGATGCGCCTGATCCCGGCGCTCATTTTTGGTATCGATGCCGCCACGCTGTTGCTGTTTGAAGCACTGCTGATGGCCAATGCCGTATTTCATCATTCGAACATCGCCCTGCCGCGTCGGTTCGAGCGGCTGCTCTCCTGGTTTATCGTGACCCCCTCAATCCACTGGATTCACCATCACAAGATCAGGGCGGATACCGACAGCAACTATACCGCGATCCTATCCATCTGGGATCGCCTGTTCGGCTCGGCAAATCCCAAAGCAAGAGTGATCGGTATGCCCATCGGTGTTGAGGGGCAACGGGATCAGAGCTTCTTGAGGCTGCTCGCCTATCCCTTCGTCCGGCGGGACTAGCTGGTCGGCCTCGCTATTCGGTTTCCGCTGGTGCCGCGTAGCGATGGGCAATCATTGTGCTGCCCTCGAATACTGGCACGTCCGGCACCGTGATCCCGTCGCCGAAATCGAAAACCCGGTCATCATTCATGTCGTAGTGCAGCATGACGATGAACATATCGCCAGCTTCCGGCACGTCATCGATTGTGATCGGTACATTATGGCTGATGCCGGCGGGAACCGGAGATGCGCCGACATATACTGTCCCTTCGGGTTCCCCGTCGCGAAACGGGTGCATCACCAGAAAGCCGTTACGGTCAATTTTGACTGTCGGAAACCGGAACGTCGCACCACTGCGCGTCGCGCCGTCGACCAAAATTGCACTATTCTCGCCATTGCCAAGAGTGATCTGCGGCGGAGCCTCTTCGGCTGGTTCGTCATAGTCTTGCGCCAAGGCAGCGGTCGAAAATGTAGCAGCGCAAATACATAGCGAAATGGTGCGGATCATATTCCCTCTCCTCGACTGGCTCCCTATCGGATATAAAGCTGCTAATCCATCTTGACGGTGCACGTCGCCTTCCGGCATCTGGCAGTGGCAGAAACAGGGAATGATTATGTCCGCGCGTATCTATCAACGGATGAAGAATGCAATGCAGTCTGGCCGTCATCGGGTGGGTCAGTGGACGCTACAGTTCGAGCCCAGCGAAGCGCAGCGCGCAGACCCGCTGATGGGTTGGGCCGGGTCATCGGACACCAATCGGCAGGTTCGGCTAACCTTCCCGACGCTTGAGGCCGCCAAAGCCTATGCCGAAAAGCAGGGCATTGATTATCACGTCGTTCCGGGTCCCGAGCGGACGCTCAAGATCCAGGCCTATGCGGATAATTTTCGCTAGGATTGTGGCTTGAGACAATGACGGCGGTGCCGCCGCTCTCACAATATTCCATTGAACACATATTGGCCGTGATGCGATCCGGAAGGGACGATCCGGCGCCGCTCGATACAGCATGGATCCAGCCCATAGCGCCGCGCCACGATCTGCATTCGCCGGATGAATTCGGCAAGGAAGATGTGGCAATTGCCGTAACGGAGCGCATTGGCCGATGCATCATGCGCAAATCGCAGAGCAGCCAAGAGGCCGATATCCTCGTTGCAGGGATCGGTCCCAAGTTCTGTCGCCAGGGCGCGATGCGCCACATGATCAATATGGCCGCCCGCATGATCTTCAAGTGAAGGATGATAGCGATAATCCGGTATCAGCCATCCGATCGTACATCTTAGCTCGGCTTCGGGCAGATAGGTGCGGTATCGGCACAGCCCGGATAAATCGAGCGATGGCCGTCCCTGTTCCAATATGCGCAACCCGGCGATGTCGAACGCCTTTTGACGATCAAGACCCACTCATACCTCCGCCGAATGCTATCGGTGGAATAGTAAGCATGACCGGTAAACGAGACTGGTAAACGCGAATTTAGGCACAAAAAGTCCGCCCGAGACTGGAACCAGCGCTTCTGGATCATTTGGCTGAATCGTTAACGGCAGGCTGGTTTTACGTGGTGATTCAAGAGCCTATTCGGCGCTGCCTCCATGCGCATATTCGAGTTCGAAAAATGGCCGCCAGTTCGCTCCGCCATCGACCGTCAAGAGCACGTCAAAATGAACCACCAGTTCGGAGAAGTCCCACCGTAATTGAAAGTGCATCGCTCGTCCGTCTTCCAGTGGAAAATGCGTATCGCTGCGCAGATTTGTAGCAACGAGCAGCGTGTCGGATATGAAGCGGCCTTCATAGATGTCCATCAATCCAAAATCGTCATCCACCACTGCGATGCGATACAGATTGCGAAACTGGTCAAAGCTGAACTGGGTTTGCAGGGTGATGAGATCGCCTGGCTGTTGTTCGATTTGGGTGTCTTCGCGCAGGATATGGCCGCCCAAAATGATGCGCCCTTCGGCCTCGCTAGCGGCCAAATCTGTTGCGCCATTCGGTCCATGGCGCACTCCAGTGACGCGCGACGTCCCGACCAATGGCGCCAACCGTTCAATGGCTGCCTGGGCCTCTTCGGACTGAGCATGTGCAGTGCCGCCAACAAAGGCGAGGCTGAGCGTCAGCAGGGCGACGGATAGACTATGAAATCGCATGTTGGGAACCTCCCCTATTGACCGGTTGCAGGCTCAATAGCGGGACTGAATTCGCGCGTTACATCTGATCTGCAAAGCGCGGCGAACAATCGGTCAACGGACCAAAGTGCATTTTTGAGCTACAACCAGCCGGCGCTGAGAAGCATGACGATGCGCACATCGATAATGGATCCGGCATCTCGCTGTTGCGCGATGAATTCAGCGATCTCGGCAAGCGCTACTCTGTGCACCGTGATATTCTCGTCCTCTGTGCCGCCACCGGCACCGACCTTGGTTAGGTCAGTGGCCTTGAGCAGGGTGAAGGTCTCACTCGTCATCCCCGGCGAAGAGCAGAAGCGCCCGAGATTTTCGAGATGCCCGGCCCGGTAGCCGGTTTCTTCCTCTAGCTCTCGCCCGGCGGCCTCTGCAGCTGCCTCACCGGCCGTATCGTCGCCAACCAGGCCTGCGGGCAGCTCAATGCAACTGGCGCGCAGAGGCACGCGATATTGTTCGACCAGGATGACATGGTCACCCGTCTTATCGCTATCGATGGCGAGAATGACGGCGGCGCCAATGCCGCGCACGCGGCTCACATACTCCCAGCGACCCTCTTGATGGATCGCAAGATAGTTGCCGGCCCAGTGGGTCTCGCGCTCTTCGCTACTGTCTGTCGACAATCAGTCTTCCATATGCATTTCGGTGGCCATGATGCCGTTCATCATGCCGTTCTCGAAATTGCCATTGTCAAAGGCTGTGATGATCGCGTTGGCGGCGCCTTCGCCTTCTTGCGTATCAATATTCTCGCCAACCACGGCAATTTCCTGCTGATTGACTGCAATGTAAATCATCGCGTCGGCATCGGTTTCGGATCGCGCTGCGGCAGCCGCTGTATCACTATCCTCGCCATCGGTTGAATCGACAATCAAGAAATGGATGTCGCGTCCGCTTTCTTCATGCTTTGACGCAAGCCGTTCATTAACATTGGCAATCGCTTCGTCACCGATCTCTTCCGCCAACTGGCCAGATTCATCGGTAATGTAATCGCCGTGTTCGGCTGCCTCTTCACTTGCTGCGGCTTCGCTGCCTTCGGTGTCCGCTGTATCTGCTTCACCGCTGCATCCTGCCAAAGTCATTGTCAGCGCTGTCGCGCCCATCATTGCTGCCATTGTTCTCGTCATATTTTCCCCCCTGTGAAACTCAGCCACTGCTATTGCATGCTAAGACGTCCCGATAAAGCCGCGCTCGCTATTGGCCGAGATCGGCAATGACCGCGTCGATGCCCGCATTCAGGCCTTCCGACAGCTCATTTTCCTCAAAATGCGCAATCATTGCGAGCTCAGCTTCGCCCACTGCGGTGTCACCAAGCGCCTCGCCGACAATGGCCAGCGCCTGATCGCTTCCTGCCACATAGATCAGTGCATCTGCATCGCGTTCGGCGCGCATCTCTTCTGCGACTTCTTCGACATCGCGCCCGTCCGTGCTCATGCCGAGAACCACATGGACGTCCCGCCCGCTGCTGGCATGATAGCTGAGCAGCTTGGTATTCAGTTCTTCGACGATGGCTGCATCGATCAGGCCACCGGTTTCATCTTCCGCATAGCCGGCTGCGTCGTGCACCTCGGGTGTTTCTTCGCTCGCGTCTTCGGCTGCGCTTTCGCTATCTTCTGCCTGCGCCGTGGCTTCGCCTTCACTGCAAGCCGCGAGGATAAGCGCCGCACTGATCGCGGCGGCGGGGAGCGTGGACATAAACTTCATTGATCAAACTCCTTAACTCAGGCCATTGGCATGGCATATTTCCTCAGGCCGGGAAACCGGTTTGCTTGGCGCGCGCAGCAGGCTGTGCCATATCCGCGCCGATATCAAATCAAGGGGGACGGGTTCCTATGTTCGGTGAGTTCAGAGATTTTGTGACGCGTGGCAATGTGATCGACCTGGCGGTCGCAGTTATTATCGGTGGCGCTTTTGCGACGATCACCACATCGCTGACCGAAGACATTATCATGCCGGTCGTCGGCTGGATCTTTGGCGGGGCTGACCTTTCCACCCTGTTCATCCGCTTGGGCGATATCCCGGTGGACTATGCGGGATCGCCCGAAGACTATGCCGCGCTCAAGGAAGCCGGCGTGGCGATGATCGGCCTCGGCGCGTTCATCACTGTCATCATCAACTTCATCATCCTGGCTTTTGTCATCTTCCTGATGGTGCGCCAGGCGAACAAGATGATGGCCAAGAAAGAAGCCGAAGAAGCCGAGGAAGATACCGGCCCCAGCGAAATCGACCTGTTGACCGAGATCCGCGACGCTCTGAAAAAGGAATAATCGGGGTAACGCGATTTGCAGTGCCTTGCGGCTAGGGGAAGAGAAATATGATCGAACTATTAATGCTGCTGATGGTGCAGTCGGATAGCGCCGTTAGCCCTGAGAATCGGTTTTTGACCCATCCCGAAGCAAATGCTTCGGGAGATTTTCGTCGCGGCGCGGTCGGAGTGCCGGTCGAGGTTGGCTTTTACGGTCCGTATCGGCGCGACGAGCAGGGCCGATCGCAATTCTGGTTCTCTCGCCTGGCACGAAACGGAGAACGGCGGTGGACGACAAGCATTGACTGTCCAGGAGCCCGACAGTCGTTAATCGCGTTGGGCGATATAGCGGACCCGGAACCACGCCTGCCGCTTATGGCAGACGAAAGGAGCCATCTTATCAACTATGACGGGCCCTATTATCGAATCCGCATGCCGAGCCGTTATGCCAACGGCCAGCACACCCGGACGACGCTTGAAGTCTGGGGCCGTTCCCAACCCGGCAGTTGGGTCAATGCCATGTTTGAGACATTGGACTCATGCTGGACGGAGACACCTCCGGAACCGATCGAATAACCGTCTGTTTCCAGTCGCTTTTCTCTCCTCACTTCCCATTAACGCCAGGCCCCCTATATTGGGGGTGCCGGATTTCGGTTCGGCTATGGCGATAAACGGTGTCGTGTAATAGGCACAGCGGACCCGGGGGCAGTACCCGGCGGCTCCACCAAAAAGGGCGATTTGGCTTGCCAATCCCGCCTTTCCCGATGGGGCCGAACCAGGATCGACGTGTGTTGAAAGACGAAACTTTTTGCCCGGCCTGAATGCGCCGTGAAACCGTTCACAACTCATAAGAGCAAACGATAACGACGCTCTTGCTATTGCTGCGTAACCCAAAGCTTCACAGCTTAAGTTACTAGGTAAATAACGGGGCTGGACCACGCCCGGCAACAGAAGTGGATACCGGCGGTCCGGGGCGCACCGAGCAACAGAAGCGCCCCACTTTTCTTGTCAGACCTTCGGCTTCGCCTCAGGCGCCGCACCAGCCCGCACCCCGACTCTTTTCTAGCTCTTCACCGCCATCACTTCGATTTCGACCTGATATTCGGGATCGGCCAGCGCCTCGACGCCAATCGCCGTCGCGCAGGGCGCGGTGCCGTTGAACAGGGCAGGGAGCGCGCTGCCGACTGCGCCCAGGCGCTCTGGCGTCAGGCCAACAATATAGAGCCGCACCGCAGTTACATCGTCGGGCGTTGCGCCGGCGGCGGCCAGCGCCAGCTTCACATTGTTCGCCGCCACCTTGGCCTGCTCGCCCAGATCTTCGGGCACCGGCGTGCCATCCCGATCGATCGCGACCTGGCCCGAACAGAAGATCAACTCACCGGGCGGCGAGGTCACCGTCTGCGTATAGCCGAGCGCCCCGGCATCGGGCAGCGTATCGGGATTGATCTTGGTAATCGGCATGGTGGGTCTCCTATTGGGTCGATGAGATCTTTGTCAGAAACTTCCTGGCGGAAGTTCGCGGCACCGGCCCTCTCCCCTTCCCGGCCGCCCAGTAAGTATACCCTGTGGGCGGCCGGGAAGGGGAGAGGGCCGGTGCCGCGCTCGAACGAAAGTGAGAGTCTGACATAATCACACCCTCACTTCTCCTATCCGAAAATTTCGTTTCTCTCGGCCTGCTTAACCGTTGTTTCGAGCAGATCGATCGTGATGCGTTTACGGAAAAATCCGGTCTCCTGGGCCACAAAGGGCGTCAGATAATCCTCTGCCGTGTCCGCTGTGCGCAGCGCGATGACGATGCCATCGAATGTGCCTTTCTCGTCGGCATAATGCAGTTCCATCGCCTCGCCGATCGTGGTGGCCACCGCCTCGCCGCGCTCAGCCAGGTCCTGCAACACCGTCTCCAGCGTCTCATAGCTGGGCGTTGCATCGGGCATATCCTCAGCCGTCACCTCAAGCCCGATGATCCGGCCATCACTATCAAGATAATGCGCATGCGGCGGGCAATAACCGGCCTGTTGCAAGCGCAATTGCGAGGTGGAGAGGCTGGTTTCGAGCAGCTCGTCAATCTGCTCCTGGCTGGGCGTCGTCATGGTCAAATACCCCTAAAATGAGGCATTCACCATGCGCCCCGTCACCGCCCGGCGCAATGGGAAATGGCGCAGCCTCAGGCACGAAAGGCGTAGAGCACCCGGGCCGAACAGCAGAGCCGGCCTTCATCGTCCGTCACCTTCACCTCAACCGGGGCCAGTTGCTTGCCGCGCTTCAACACATGCGCTTCGCAGGTCACGGTCTCACCCTTGGTCTGGCGCAGATAGGTGAGCTGGATATCGGCGGTCCCGGCCGGATGTTCGCCCTCGCGCAGCCCGGCGAGCACGGAGGTCACCGCCGTCATGTCGACCAGCGTCGCCAGCGCCCCGCCATGCACACTCCCGCCAATCCCGGTCGGTGTATGCTCGGTGCGATGCAGCTCCACCCGCGCATAGCCATCGCGATACTCGACCAATTGCATGCCGAGATATTTGTGAAACGCCATCTCGGAAAAATTATCGAAAAAGGGCTGGATAGTCGCCGGCGTAAGCGGGGGAAGCCCAGGAGATTGATCTGCCACTAATGCATGCCTCAACGTTTAAGACGGGTGCGCCTTAGAGCGGAAATGGCGGGGGATGTCGATTGGGATGTCCGCTTCTGGCCGAAAGCGGACATTGGACGGAGAATATACTATGGTGGATCATCCAATATCGTAGGAGGTCTCATGAACCGCTTTACTATGGCAACGATCTCGCTGTGCGCCTTGTTGCCCGGTGAAGTCGGAGCCCAGGCGAATGCTGATGAAGATCTTGTTTGTATTGTCGCACTAATGGCGCTTCAGGATCGCGAGGTGGGCCTGCCAAGCCAAATCCATTTCCAAACGCGAGCTGAAATGCGCGGCGTCGCGATTGACGCCTCGGAAATCGATGCTGCGCTCCTTGCCTACAATGCCGACTCTGAAAACGTCACTGAGCAATGCCTCACGCGCATGCAACAACATCTTGAACGGGGGTCCGTCCTCCGGGACCTTACGTCGCAGCGATTGAGTACGCTTATCGAGCGACAGCACCCCGACAGCAAATAGCCGCTCTGTGGGTCTTCGTTTCCCTTCCTTCTGCAACCGATCGGCGGCGCGCAGAGATTGCCTTGAGCGTAATGCGGACGTTCGGTGATTGGCCCAGCCTGTTAAGAATCGGAAGATAGAGGCTCTTCTACCCCGAGCGTCCGCATATGGCCGAAAGCGGACATGGTTGTATCAAAATCGAAAGCTGCCCCTTAGAGTCGCATCGAGCGCGGGCTGGAGAACCGATCGGGGAGAATGGGAGTGGACAAGGATTCTATTGTTGACGGGGTAAACCGCTGGATCCTCTTGGCGGCAAATATTGGCGTTATCGCAGGAATCTTCTTTCTTGCCTTTGAGTTGCGGCAAAACACTGTGGCCACGCGCATGGAAGCTGCCAGCAATTTTCAAAATAGTTTCAGCGAAATTGAGTTTTTCATTGCTCAGAATCCCGAGTTTGCCGAACTATTGAGGGCAGGACGCGACGGCGAAGAGTTGACTGGGGCTGCTGCGCTGCGGTTGACAACTTTTTACGGCAATGTCCTGAGGACCTGGCAGAACGCGCATCTTCAGTTTCTCGCAGGTGCGTTGGACGAAGATGTCTGGCTGGGCAGTCGCACGCGATTCGCCACTGTGCTCAACGAGGATCGAGGCCTCGCCACTCATTGGCGAAACAACCAGTCCCAGTTTAGTCCTGCGTTCAACGATATGGTTTCGTCGCTGCTTCGAGACGCTAGCGATAACCGAGGATAGGGAATTGCACGTGTTGATGTCGAGAGCGCGCAGACACCTGTAATGGAGAATCCACTTCTGGCCGAAAGCGGTCATGGCGAGATCCCTATGCGCATTGATGATCCTGGCTTACCGATCATCCTCGCTTAGTATAGGCTATGATTAGCGCACCGCGGCGACGCAACGAGGGGATTGCTGGATGACTCAGTTTCAGTTTGTGATGGTCTTGCTGTCACTAATCGTCGGACTGGGCGTAACCGACCTGCTTTCGAATGTCGCGCGGCAGCTCAAGGATCGAGAATCCTGGAAATTCTCATGGCTGCAATCACTGCTGGTTGTGTTCGTTTTTGTCGCTCTGCTTCAGCAATGGTGGGAAAGTTGGGGGCTACAATCGATCGAGCATTGGAACTTTGGCAGCATGCTCTGGATGCTTGCCGGGCCAATCGGTCTCTATATCGCAGCGCATCTGCTATATCCCAAGGCCGCAGAAGATGTGGATCTGGAGACGCATTATTTCGACAATTCCAAAGCGTTTTGGCTGATCGCTGCCGCGGTGGTCGTCGTGGCGACACTGTTCCGTCCGATCAGCTTCGGTATGCCGCTGCTAGACTTCGACAACCTCGCATCGATAGTGCTTTTTGGCAGCTGTATGGTGTTGGGACTTATCAAGCACCCGCTGCTCCACAAGACCTTAGCGCCACTTTTGCTGACTGCGCTCCTCCTCGACATATTTGTTTTCAATCCGAGCATTTAGGCATTTTGGGCAGCCCCGCGAATGCGGTCATGCCAGCATCGTCCCGTCCTCCCGCCTGACACCGCCTCTCCCTTCTGATACCTCTCCTCCCCAGGGGAGCATGTGTATGACACCGGAACATAGCCATCATCCCGATGCGATTGTGGAGCGGCTCGCGGCGGGATCGCGGCCCTCTTATGTGCGCGACTTTGTCTATGGCGGGATTGATGGGGCGATTACGACATTTGCGATTGTCGCCGGTGTGGTCGGCGCGTCGTTATCATCCGGCATCATCGTCATTCTCGGCATCGCCAACCTGCTCGCCGATGGCTTTTCGATGGCCGCGAGCAATTATAGCGGCACCAAGGCCGATATCGATAATGTCGAGCGGATCCGGGAGATCGAGGCGCGACATATCGATACCGACCCCGAAGGCGAGAGGGAAGAAGTGCGCCAGATCCTTGCAGGCATGGGGCTGACCCCTCCCACGCTTGATGAGGCGGTGGAGTCGATCACCGCGGATGAGCGCCGCTGGATCGAGTTCATGGTGACCCAGGAATATGGGCTGGCGGCCGTCAATCCTTCGCCGATGCGTGCGGGGCTGGCGACATTTGTGGCTTTTGCGATCTGCGGCGCGGTGCCGCTGCTGCCCTTTCTTGCGCCCTATGTGACGCCGAGCTTGCTGGCGGGCCAGGCACCTTTGGCCCTGTCGATCGGCATGACCGGTATCGTGTTTTTCGGGATTGGTGCGATCAAGAGCCGCTGGGCGGTGACGAGCTGGTGGCGATCGGGGCTCGAAACGCTGTTTATCGGCGGCATGGCGGCTTTCTTTGCCTATGGCGCCGGCTGGCTGTTGCGCTCGCTCTTCGATGTCGCGATCTGAGTGCGGTGGACGGGCGCTAGGACGGTTAGCCACGGCGCAAGCATAATTGCGGGGTTGCGTCTTTCACTCGCTGCGCCTTCCCGCTAAACCCCTCCCGACTCATTTACCGCTTGGCCGCTGGTCGCTGCGCGTTGGCGCAGTCCCCCTTCCGGCGCCGGGCACAGATCAGAAGGACCATCCCTTTGACCAGCACCGGCCACGACACGCTTTCCACCCGTTCCACGCTTGATGTGAACGGGACTTCCTATGCCTATTATTCGCTCGCCAAGGCGGCAGAACAGCTTGGCGATATTTCGCGGCTGCCATTCACGCTGAAGGTGCTGTTGGAAAATATGCTGCGGTTTGAGGATGGCGGGCATACAGTTGCAACTGGCGACGCGCAGGCGGTGGTCGATTGGCAGAAGGAAGCCAAGTCGAGCGCGGAAATCCAATATCGCCCGGCCCGTGTGCTGATGCAGGATTTCACTGGGGTTCCGGCGGTTGTCGATCTTGCCGCGATGCGCGATGGCATCAAATCGCTGGGCGGCGATGCGCAGAAGATCAATCCGCAAGTTCCGGTGCATCTCGTGATCGATCACTCGGTGATGGTTGATGAGTTCGGCACGCCGACCGCGTTCGAAGAGAATGTCGCACTCGAATATCAGCGCAATATGGAACGCTATGAGTTCCTCAAATGGGGATCGCGCGCGTTTGACAATTTCTCCGTGGTGCCGCCGGGAACCGGCATTTGCCACCAGGTGAATCTCGAGCATATCGCTCGCGCGGTCTGGTCTTCGAAGGACCAGAATGGCCAGGAAGTGGCCTATCCCGATACCTGTGTCGGCACCGACAGCCATACGACGATGATCAATGGCCTTGGCGTGCTTGGCTGGGGCGTGGGCGGGATCGAAGCGGAAGCCGCGATGCTCGGCCAACCGGTATCGATGCTGATCCCCGAAGTGGTTGGCTTCAAGCTGACTGGCGCGCTGCCCGAAGGCATTACCGCGACGGATCTGGTTTTGACCTGCGTGCAGATGCTGCGCGAAGTGGGTGTGGTTGGGCGCTTTGTTGAGTTTTACGGGCCGGGCGTTGCCGCGCTGAGCCTCGCCGATCGCGCGACGATCGCCAATATGGCGCCCGAATATGGCGCGACCTGCGGCTATTTCCCGATTGACGAAAAGACGATGGACTATCTGCGGCTCACCGGCCGGTCGGAGCAGGATGTCGCGCTGACCGAAGCCTATGCCAAGGAACAGGGCTTCTGGCGGCTGGATGATGGCCCGGATGCGATCTATTCCAACACGCTGGAGCTCGACATGAGCACGGTGATGCCGTCGCTCTCCGGACCGAAATTGCCGCAGCAACGCGTGTCGATGGCCGACCTTGATGAAGGCTTCAACACGGATCTCTCCGAAGTGTTCGGCATCGCCGACACCGACAAGGAAGTGCCGGTTGAGGGCGAAGATTATGAACTCGCCCATGGCGATGTAACGATCGCGGCGATTACCAGCTGCACCAATACGTCCAACCCGAATGTGCTGATTGCCGCCGGGCTGGTCGCCAAAAAGGCGCGAGAGCTTGGGCTCCAGCGCAAGCCTTGGGTGAAAAGCTCGCTCGCACCGGGATCGCAGGTCGTCACCGACTATCTCGACAAGGCGGGGCTGAGCGATGATCTCGACGCGCTGGGCTTCAATCTGGTCGGCTATGGTTGCACCACCTGTATCGGCAATTCCGGGCCATTGCCCGCGCCGATCTCCAAGGCGATCAATGAGAATGACATGGTCGCCGCCTCGGTATTGTCCGGCAACCGCAACTTTGAAGGCCGGGTGAGCCAGGATGTACGCGCCAACTATCTCGCCTCACCGCCGCTGGTCGTCGCCTATGCGCTCAAAGGCACAGTGCGCGAGGATATGTATGAAACGCCGATTGGGCAGGGCAACGATGGGCAGGATGTCTATCTGAAGGATATCTGGCCGACCAATGACGAGATCACCGACATGGTGAACAGCTTTGTCAGCCGCGAAATGTTCGAAACCCGCTATGCCAATGTCTATAATGGCGATGATGAGTGGCGGGCGATCGATGTCACCGGCGGAGACACCTATCAGTGGCGCGCTGGATCGACCTATGTCGCGAACCCGCCCTATTTTGACGGCATGGAAATGACCCCGGCGCCGATCAACGATATTGTCGATGCGAAGGTGCTGGCGCTGCTCGGCGATAGCATCACGACCGACCATATTTCGCCTGCCGGTGCGATCAAGGAAGACAGCCCGGCTGGCGAATATCTGACCAGCCACCAGGTCAATCGACGGGATTTCAACAGCTATGGCAGCCGGCGCGGCAATCACGAGGTGATGATGCGCGGTACGTTCGCCAATATCCGCATCAAGAACCAGATGGCTGACGGTAAAGAGGGCGGCTACACCAAATATGATGGCGAGGTGATGCCGATCTATGATGCTGCCATGCGCCACCAGGCCGAAGGCACGCCGCTGGTTGTGATTGGCGGAGAGCTATACGGAACGGGTTCATCGCGGGACTGGGCGGCCAAGGGCACCAACCTGCTCGGCGTCAAGGCTGTGATCGTTGAAAGCTTTGAACGCATCCACCGCTCAAACCTTGTCGGCATGGGCGTATTGCCGCTGCAATTCGCAGACGGCGTTGATCGCGATACGCTCGGCATGGACGGTACGGAGAGCTTTACCATCACCGGTGTTGCCGATCTCGATCCGCGCCAGACTGTCGAGGTCACCATGACCCGTGCAGATGGCTCGACCGAGACGTTCGAAACGCTGTGCCGCATCGATACCGCTAACGAGATGGAGTATTTCCGCCACGGCGGCATCCTCCATTATGTGCTTCGGAACCTCGCGGCCTAACGCTGGCCTCAGTCTCGCCTAATCGACCGGGCCTAACCGGCGGGGCCTGATCGGCGAGGCCTAATCGATGGGGTTGGTCGGCGCGTAGTTCGTCCGGCCGATCTCGCTGATCCGTCCATTTTCCATCCGGCCCTCGACCAGCTCATATCCAAGCAGGGCGAAGGTGCGGGTGCGCAGGAAGATCGGGCGGGCATTGCCATACCAATCGACGCAGGAGGCGCGGCAACCGTCATCGACGGCACCGGTAACCTCGGCGCGGAGCTCGCCGGCTTGCGAGAATTGGCCATCGTCCCGGCGCAGGAACAGCATCGAGACGGCGCTACCGAACAGCCGCCGATATTCCGGCTCCACCTGGCGTGCGACGGGCAATCCGAGCGTGCCGGAAGCGCCATCCGCCGATCCTGGATCGGGCCGGTAGAAATAGGCATGGCTGCGCGATTCACCCTGGCCCGTTGCCGGCATGAAATAGGCATCTCCAAGCGCTGGCAATCCACCGCCCAGTTCGATCGCACTGAAGCCTAGCCGGTTCTCAAGATCGCTGCCGACAATCACGGCATCTGCGCCCATTACTTCGAGCCGCTCAATGCTATGGCCCATGCTAAGACGGGCTATCGCGCCGCCATTGAGCGGTACGGCAAATGCGGTCGGTTCGCTGCTATAGCTGGGCGGACTCTGCCAAGTGTAGCTGCGGCCATGGCCGTAAATCAGGTGATTGCCGACAAACCGGTTCTCGAGTTGCGGCATGGCCTCATTGCGCTCCAGGTGCCGGTAATAGCGTTGGCGAACCTCGGTAGTGCCATCGCCAAATTCGGAAAGCGGCACGCGAATCAGGCTGATCGTGCCTCGCGGCGCTTCGGGTTCCCACATGGCATTATCGCCAGAAGCGGCGCGGACGAGGATGTTGAGCATGCCGTCATTTGGATCTTCGCGGAAGGAGAATTGGTCGATCGGCGCGCCGCGCGCACCAATTGCGGACGGCGCCCCGCCCGATAATGGCATCCGATACACCGTCGAATAGCGCGGGTTGTTCGATGGCCGGGTAAAGTCGCCATTGCTGACCCACAGATAGACCGCATCTCCCGAAACATAGAATTCACGTGAACTGCCCGCGATCACACCAGTTGCGGAACAATCGAAATCGGGCGAACTGACATCGCAGGTCGTAACGCTATGGAGCGTCGATATCGCCTCGCTGGCATTGCGGCGAATGTCGCGCGTCACATAGATCTGGCGCGGTGATGCAACGCGCTGAAACACGCGGTTTTGAGGATTGCCGTCCCAGCGTTTGACGCCCGGTAGCGCGTCCATCGGGTCTTCGCCGCGAAACAGGTTGAGCGGCGAGTAGAAGATCAGCTGGTTACCGATCAGGCGCGAGGCATAATTGTCAGCGGAGTAATAATCATTGGAGCGCAGATGATGGGCGTCCTCGAACGTCAGCTGGCCATCGTCGGACAATAGAAAGCGATTCACCTCGGTTCCGCCGCGACCATAGCTATAGCCGATCACGATCACCCGGTTCCCGGCTATCAGCATTTCATCATACCAGGATGCGCTGCCATCGGTGTCGGGCGGAAATGCGTCGATCATGTCGACCGGCCGCATATTCCCGTCGGCAATCGATACGGTGAACAGCCGTCCGCGGCGCAGGATGACAAGGATATCGCCGCGAATTTTGACGATCCCGCCTTCATCGACACCGGCTGTCTGATTGTTGGTAATGCTCTCTTCGGCAACACTATCAGCCATCGCTGGTGCGGGCGGCGGTGGCGAAGGTGGCGGAGGTGGAGGAGGCGGCATTGGAAGCCACTCAGGCATCGCAGGCAGGGGCGGTGGCGGCGGCAGGCCGGCTGCTGCACGGCGCTCCGATTCAGCCTGCCAAGCGGCTTCCGCCACTTCACGTTCCTGTAATTCTTGCTCACGCGCTTCCATGTACCGCTCATACTGCTCGAGATATTCGCGTCGACGTTCGGCTTCGGCTTCCGCGCGTTCTCGCTGTACCCGCATCCGTTCTTCTCGAATGTCGCGCATCGCGCCAAGATAGCTGGCGAGATCGGCTTCGCTGTCAAAGGATTCAAGCGTCGATCCCTGGAAACCATGGGCCGGGCCCGGCACTGCAAGGATGAGCAACACGAGGAGTAAGAGCGTGACGGGCAGCCCGCTGATGGTGATCGGATTGCGTGCGACGCGTGTGAATGGCATGAAATGTCCCCCTGGATGTGATTATGACGCTCTGCGCGCGCAAAGGTCAATCGCATCGAAAGTCATGCAACCCATTGGGGTGGTGGCGCATAATGTGTTGCGCTAGGCTGAACGCATGCCACGCCTATCCCAAGTGCCCCGCGACGATGCAGACGATTATGTCCGCGCCCTCTACACCGCCCTGTTCGGCGATCGCGATCCGGTCGCAGACCCCGGTACAGCCACCGGAACGCCCGGCAATTGGTGGACGGTTTTCGCGCTCGTTCCGGATGCCTTCAAACATACGACCGAAGGCTTTGGCTTTTATCGCTCGGACAATCGCAAGCTCGATCCGGTCTTGCGCGAACTCGGCCAGACACGGGCCGGCTATGCGGTCGGATCGCGGTTCGTATATTCGCAGCATATGAAGGCTGCGCGCTTTGCTGGGCTGACTGATGCGCAGGCCGAAGCGATTGCCCATTGGCCGGTCGCCGATTGTTTCGACGAGGTGCAGCGTGCGGTGCTCGCCTATACCGATTGTCTTGTGCTCGAAAAGGGCCGGGTCCCGGATGGGGTGTTCGCGACGCTGAAAAAGCATCTGTCCGAACAAGAGATTCTGGAGCTCACCTACATCACCGCCACCTATATGATGCACGCTGTGATGAGCCGCGCCTTGCGGCTTGAATATGATGATGTCGATGAACCGATCACCGAAGTGCCCGCACCCGAAGGCGCGACGGCGGACGTGATGGGCATGGTCGATAACCGGAAGAAGGATTAGCGCCATGGCCTATCACCATCTTGCCCTTGCCGCGAAAGACATGAAGGCGATTCATGAATTTTATGAAGGTGTTATGGGATTTGAACTGGTGAAGGTTGAGATCGCGCCTGTCATGGGTGGCGGCTGGGGCAAGCATTTCTTCTACCGTATGGATGGCGATGACAGCCGCTTTATCGCCTTTTGGGAATTGCATGACGTACCGGGTCAGGACGAGCAGCTGCATGATCTGAACGCGGCGGCAAAGATGCCGCAGGGCACCAACCATTACAGCTTTTCGGTCGATACGCGCGAAGAGCTGGATGACTGGCGCGGGCGCTGGAACGATGCCGGTCTCGACGTGCTCGAGATCGATCACAATTGGTGCCGCTCGGTCTATACGCGTGACCCCAATGGCAACATGGTCGAATTTTGTCTGACCACCGGTAGCTTCACCGAAGCCGATCGCGATCGGGCGCTGGCCGCGCTCGATGAGAGCGAGATGCACGCCAGTCCGCCGCCCGGTTCGATGAAGAACTGGCCGGCAAAGGCTGAAGCAGCGGAATAAGTCCTAAGACGCCAACTTGAGCGGGGTGCCGCTGCTTGTCGGGGCCTCGGCGCATTTGGCATTGAGCCCGTTGAACAGCGTGTTGATGGCGATCCTCAGATTTTCCATATTCGCGCTGTCATAACGCGGGATCAGGCTGGGATCGCAATAGGGCGCGAGCATCGTGTTCACCGGAGACATCAGCCCGTCGATCGTCATGCCGGCAAATTCGCCATCGGAGATCGCCTCGGCAAGGATCGTCGCCATATAATGGTCGGCGAGATCGACATAGCTCATCACCACATCCTTATGCTCTTCACCAAGCGCCATACAGGCCAGGAAATAGTCCTGGTCCTCCTCGTAGCGCCGGCGCTTTTCGGCAAAGCGTCGCGCGAAAAACTGGTAAAGCTTTTCCCGGGGTGGAAGATCGCTCTCCACCACCTCTTCCATCATATCGTTAAGCGGCTGGAACCAGCGCTCGATCGAGGCTTCGAACAGCGCCTCCTTGTTCGGGAAGAAGCGATAGACATTCGATTGCGACATACCGCAGGCATTGGCGATTTCCGTGATTGTCGGCGTCACCGGACCGCGCTCACGGATCAATTGTTCTGCGGTTTCGAGCAGCTGCTCGGTGATCGCTTCATGATCGGATTGCGGGCGGGCCATGATAATCTCCTTGGCGCAGCTGTATCAGTCTAACATGACGGTTTTATGATAAAGAATATATAGTATCAATTATCAATCCGCGCAAGATGGAATTGTCGCAACTGTCTGGTGCGCCTATGCATATCCCAGCTTGGGGAGGCGGCATGGCAAGCGAACAGAATAGCGATACCGGGTTCAGCAATCCGATCACCGGATCACTGGCTTTGCTGCGGCGCTGGTGGCGGATGGTGTGCCGGGAGATTGACCAGGTCGCCGTGATCGAAAAAGTACGCGGCGAATCCGGCTGGACCCCGCGTTATGTTTTCATGACCTGCATGTCGGCGGGCATCGCCATTCTCGGCATGCTGCTTTCCTCGCCAGCGGTGGTGATTGGCGCGATGCTCTTGTCACCGCTAATGGGGCCGATCCTCGGCATCGGTTTTGCCTTGGCTGTTGGCGATTATCGCTGGTTGAGGGATGCCGGCCGCGCCCTGGCCTTGGGCACATTGGTCGCGGTCCTGTTCTGCGCGCTGATCGTCTCCATGTCGCCCTTGCAGACGATCACGTCGGAAATTGCAGCGCGGACGCGGCCGAACCTGTTCGATCTTGGCGTGGCATTATTCTCCGCCCTGGCCGGTGCCTATGCGATGATCCGCGGGCGCGACGGTACAATTGTCGGTGTGGCAATCGCGACTGCCTTGATGCCGCCGCTCGCCGCGATCGGCTTTGGCCTGGCAACGTTCAACTGGGCCGTTTTCGGCGGCGCACTGTTCCTCTTTTTCACCAACCTCACAACTATCGCGCTCACCGCCGCGATCATGGCGCGGATTTATGGCTTCAGCAGCTATCTGACGACCAAGCAGACGGCGGCGCAATCCGTGGTGATCGTGATCGTCTTTATCGCGCTGGCGATCCCCCTCGGCTTTTCGCTGCGCCAGATTTCCTGGGAAGCCAATGCCACGCGCCAGGCCCAGGCCCTGGTGAGCGATGAGTTCGGTCAGGAAGCGCGAATCTCCCAGCTCGATTTCGACTTCGACGCGGAGCCCATCCGTATCACCGCATCGGTGCTCACGCCGGAGATTGTCGGCGGCGCTGAAGAGCGTGCGCAGCGCACCTTGGAACGCCAGCTGGGCCGGCCGGTATCGGTCGATCTACGTCAGTTCCAGGTCGATACTGAGGATACCACTGACAGCGCCGAACTCGCTCTCGCCCGGATGCAGGCGCAAGAAAGTGCAACCCAGGAGGAAATCGCCGATCTCAGCGACCGACTTGCACTGATTGCGGGCACGACCGCGGATGAGGTGACGGTCGATCGTACCGCCCGGCGCGCGATTGTTCGGGTCCGGGCGCTACCGGGGGCTGAGCTCGAAACCTATTACGCGCTCGAACGCCGCGCCAATGAACGGGCCGAGGACTGGGACGTGCAGGTGATCCCGCCGGCGGAAGATTTGCCGGTGGTCAGCCTGACGGATGGCGCAATCGATAGTGCAGGAGAAACCGCGCTTGCATTGGCCATCTGGGCCGGACAGCGATTGTCCGTTCCGGTGGGCGTAACGGGCGTCGATGGAGAAGCCGAAGCGGTGATCGCGCGATTGACGGCTGCCGGAATAGATGCGCGTCGTGTCCCGGGAACCGAAGCGGGTGTGGTGACGCTGCGCTGGCTCGCTCCCGATGGCCGCGATACGCAATAGCGCGCAGGCTTAGGCCGGCGCGATCGCTGCCGCCAGCCAATCGGGCACAGCAATCCCGTCCAGATCCTCGACCCGACGATGTTCGACGCCCAGGCCGAGATCAGGGTATGCGCAGCGCTGGCGTTTTTCGTCGGCCTGATCGAGCGGCACCACGACTATCCGCCGGTTCACCTTGTTCCGATAATGCATGCGGGCGGTATTCTCCTGCCCCACATAACAGCCCTTTTCGAAATCGACGCCGTTCAGCTCCTCCGCATTACATTCAAGCCAAAGCGTCTTGTCGCTGCCGAGCTCGGCGACCCCCTCGGCCACGCCAAGGGACAGGCGATGCGCGTGCCAGCCAGCCGCCGGCTCGCTTGCTGGCCCTAACCAGCGATGGCCCAGTGCATCCAGCCGGGGATCTGACGGGTGGTCGGACTTGTCGATCAACCAATGAACAGCCAGCTCTGGATCCCGCTCAATCACGATCGCGCGGCGCAATCGGTATAGAGATAGCCGTTTGACCAGATCGTCTGCGGCTGCGGCTTCGCAATCGACTAAAATATCGGCGCCATCGGCCCAAAGGATAAAGTCAAACAGCAGCTTGCCCTGGGCGGTTAGCAGTGCCGACCATTGCGGTTGGTCCGCTTCTACCCGGTCCACATTCTGGGTAACTATCCCTTGCAGGAAATCGCGGACATCGTCGCCCGAGAGACGGATCAGGGCGCGGTCGGCAAGCATCGTGTTGGCCATAGGCTTCAATTAGGTGGCCGACCGTGCAAAGGGAAGGCGCATGAGCGATATTCTGACGATCCGGCGGCCCGATGACTGGCACGTGCATCTGCGCGATGGGCCAATGCTCGATGCCGTGGCGGTCTATACGGCTCGCCAATTCGCGCGTGCGATCATCATGCCCAATCTCATCCCGCCGGTGACAACCAGTGCGGCAGCGAGTGCGTATCGCGATCGGATCATGGCTGCGCTGCCAGAAGATAGCGATTTTACGCCGCTGATGACGGCCTATCTCACCGATACAATTGATGCAGATGATCTCGCGTCAGGCCATGACGAGGGTATCTTCACCGCCGCCAAACTCTATCCGGCTGGCGCGACGACCAATTCGGATAGCGGCGTCACCGATGTTGCCAATATTCACGGCGTTCTCGCGCGGATGGAAGCAATCGGCATGCCGCTCCTGATCCATGGTGAGGTGACGGACAATGAGGTCGATATCTTCGATCGCGAGGCGGTATTCATCGAGCAGATTCTTGAACCGCTCACCCGCGATTTTCCCGCGCTGAAGATCGTCTTTGAACATATCACCACCGCTGATGCCGTGGAATTTGTGAAGGCTGCCGGAGCCAACATCGCCGCCACCATCACTCCGCATCATTGTGTAATCAACCGCAATGCAATCTTCGAAGGCGGTGTTCGCCCGCATGCCTATTGCCTGCCGGTCGCCAAACGTGAGCAGCATCGGTTGGCGGTGCGCGCGGCGGCAGTATCCGGATCGCCCAAATTTTTCCTCGGCACCGATACCGCGCCCCATGCGCGCGGTGACAAGGAATCATCCTGCGGTTGTGCGGGAATCTTCAACGCGCCCTATGCGCTGGAAAGCTATGCGGCGATATTTGACGCCGAAGGCGCGCTGGACAATTTCGAAGGCTTTGCTTCGGAACATGGCCCGCGCTTTTACGGCCTGCCGCTCAATGAGGGCAGCATAACATTGCGCCGCGCTGCGCTGGAAATTCCGGATATCATGCCAATCGAGGGAACAGAGCTAGTGCCATTCCAGGCCGGCGAAACGCTGGGCTGGACGCTCGACTAAGCGGTCAGGCTGTCGCTCGCGCCGCACGACGATTGCTACGCGCCATCCGCAGATTATCGATCGTGAACAGCGCTAGCCCCGCCCAGATGAAGAGGAAGCACGCAATCTGCCCGCTATTGAGCGGCTCTTTGAAGATGAACGCGCCGATCAAGAACACCATCGACGGCGCAATATATTGAATGAAACCGAGCGTTGTCAGCGTCAGCCGCTTTGCGGCCGCCGCGAACAGCATCAGCGGTATCGATGTGACAACCGCAGCCAGGATCAGCAGGATATCGGTATTGGTATCCGTGCCAAACATCAGCCCACCGGCTGCGCCGAGCCATGCCAAATAGGCGATGCACAGCGGCGTTAGGAGTGCGGTCTCAACTGCCAGTCCTTCAATTGCCCCGGCATCGGTGACTTTGCGGACATAGCCATAGAGCGCGAATGAGACCGCCAGTGTGGCGCTGACCCACAGCGTATCGAGCGCACTCCAGGCCAGGATTGCCACGCCGATGGCTGCCAATCCGATTGCGATCATTGTGGCCGGGCGCAGCTTTTCTTTGAGGAACAGCGTGCCGAGCACGACATTGAGCAACGGATTGAGGAAATAGCCGAGGCTGGCCGCCAATATATGCTCGTTAATGACAGCCCAGATATAGACCAGCCAGTTCACGCCGATCAGTGTGGCCGACAGGGCCAGCGCGGCCAATGTGCGCGGGTTACGAAAGGTAGCACGCAGGCTGCCCAGCTTGCCGACAGCGAGCAGCAGGATCAGCAAGAAGCCGACCGACCAGACGATCCGATGGGCGACTGTCTCGAACGCGCCGACATGGTCGAGCAGTTTGAAATAGAGCGGAACCAACCCCCAAAGGAGGTACACGCCAATGCCAAAGGCATAGCCGGCCGGTGTGTTGCGAGGTTCGCTCATGTCCGCCGCCTACGACGGTTCGTGCACCGAGGCTACTCGAAAATTGTTGGCAAAGAGAAAGCTGCGATTGGAGCCGCGCGACTGCCTAGAAAGGCAGCCAGCGGCGATTGCGGCTGAAATTCATATAGCCGATATTTGCGCCGAGCCTGAGGCCTGCACCCATGCGGATCGGGATCAGGACCTTGTCTCCCGACCGCAGATAGCTCGCGGTCAGGCCGCCGACGAGATAGGCATTGCCTTCGCCAGCCGGGAAGCGCCGGAAGAGCTCGTCCGTATCGAAGAGATTATAGACCAGTACAAAGGTCGAAGCGCCGTTTGCGCCGGCATCGAAGCCCACGGATGGACCGGTCCAATACACTGGCTGCTGCCCTTCAACGGCATGGAATAATGTGCCCGAGCCATAGCGCAGTCCGAATATGAAGGCGCCGCCCGCTTCACGTCCGACGATATAGCCATTGGGTTCGCCTTGTTCAGACAGGATATCCTGGATGATGCGCGCGAGGCCCTCTGCACCATCTCCGAATACGCCGCCAGCGGCCGCGATCAGATCGTCCTGCTGATAGGTGGTGCGGCCATCTTCGGCCGGTGTCGTCTGGTTGGCAACGACATCGGTATCGCCCGTTGTCGCCTCATTTTCGTAACCGGGCGTGTCGGGAATATAGTTGGGATCGGAATATACCGTCGTGTCAGCCTCGGTCGCTGCGTCCGGATCGAAATCGAACTCGTCGCCATAGGCGATGGCGGGCGCGCCCTGATCCGTGGTTGAGCCGCCGCTCTGATAGTCGCTTTCGTCATAGCCAGACGCTTCGAGTGCGGCGTCTGGGTCGACGGTGTCGATCTGTGCGGATGCCGGGGCGATGGCCATCCCGAACGCCCCTAAGGCTGCGGCGATGGAAAAAATCTTCGTCTTCAACATAGTAACTCCCCCGACAGAATTCGGCGCCCGAGAAATACGTCGCGCAGCGACTCCCGCGCAATCGAGCGTGGGACGAGTTGAGTCGATATTAGGCTGAAACGAGTCGATCCTGTGGATTTTCCGCTATTTGGAGCGGAATTGCAGGCGATGCGACTTGTTGTTGATCGGGCTGGCCTGCGTCGCTATACGCGCCTTTCGGCTCGGTCAGGACACGTGGGTGAGTGGCTGAAACCACCGGTTTGCTAAACCGGCATACGGAGATTATCCGTATCGAGGGTTCGAATCCCTCCGTGTCCGCCAGCTGAATTCACATATATTCATAACTATGCGGTGCCCATGCTGCGCGCACCGGACAGTGATGCGCGTATCATCGCGATTATCGAGCCCAGCCATGCCGAAGGCCCGCGCCCGATATCAATCGGCCCGGACACAATCGAAATGTGCAGCGCCACACGCTTAGATCGAGCGATCTAGCCACTCATCTCATCGCATAGGCGAGTTGCGGATAAGCTGTTGATTTGCTGGTACGGATGGATAAACCGGTTTTTCGACAGAATTCGTACTCGTGATGGGGCAAAAAGGTAGGCGATCTCGTATGAAAGTATTCGTTTTGGGGGGCGACGGCTTTTGCGGCTGGCCCACAAGTTTGTATCTATCGCGTCGCGGTTATGACGTAACCATCATAGACAATCTCTCGCGCCGGAAGATCGATATCGAGCTCGGTGTCGATTCGCTGACGCCAATTGCGCCGATCGACCAACGGCTCGAAGCCTGGAAAGAAGTCAGCGGTAAGGATATCGCCTTCCATGATTTCGATATTTCAGAGAATTATCATCGGCTGCTGAGCCTCATCGAAGCCGAGGATCCCGATGTCGTGATCCATTTCGCCGAACAGCGCGCTGCGCCCTATTCGATGAAGTCGAGCTTTCACAAACGCTATACAGTCGACAATAATCTTAGCGCGACGAACAATCTGCTCGCCGCGATCGTGGAAGCAAAAAGCAATGCCCATATCGTCCATCTCGGAACGATGGGTGTTTATGGCTATGGCACAGCCGGAATGAAGATCCCTGAAGGCTATCTCACGGTCCAGATTCCGACAGATGACAAGCCGATCGAACAGGAAATTCTCTATCCCGTTAATCCAGGCTCGATCTATCATTTGACGAAGACGCAGGATCAGCTGTTCTTTGCCTATTACAACAAGAATGACGGCATCCGGGTGACGGATCTTCACCAGGGCATCGTCTGGGGTACGCAGACTGAAGAAACCAAGATGGACGAACGGTTGATCAATCGCTTCGACTATGACGGCGATTATGGGACTGTGCTCAATCGCTTCGTCATGCAGGCTGCGCTCGACTATCCGATGACTGTGCATGGCACTGGCGGTCAGACCCGAGCCTTTATCCATATCCAGGATACCTGCCGCTGCATCGAATTGGCGATCGCCAATCCGCCACAGAAGGGCGAGCGGGTGAATATCCTCAACCAGATGACGGAAACACATCGCGTTCGCGATCTTGCAAAGATGATTGCGGACAAATCCGGCGGCACATTCGAGCTAGTCGAGAATCCCCGCAACGAAGCCGATGAAAATGAACTTCATGTCGCGAATGATCGCTTTCTCGGGCTGGGCCTCGAGCCGATCACGCTGGAAGACGGCTTGTTGGACGAGATCACAGAGATCGCGACCAAATATTCGGATCGTTGCGACCGAAGCAAAATTCCCTGCCGATCAACCTGGACATAGGGGCGGGCGCGGCCGGTGGTTCTTGCAACCCGCCAATCGATTGAGCTCGCTGAAGTTGCCGAGACGCTGAACGCGCGGTTTGCGGGCAAAAGTGCGGGACAAATTCTGTCGGATATTCTGCATGGCGGGGTCGCCGGCCGGCCCGCAGTTCTTTCATCGTTCGGAGCGGAAGCGGTTGTACTGCTGAAACTCGTGGCGGATCGCAAACCGTCGACGCCAGTGGTCTTCCTGGAAACGCGCAAACATTTCCCCGAAACATTGGAATATGTCGATCAGGTGATGGATTCGCTGGGGATGACGACCTTGGTCCGCGTCCGGCCCGATCCCAATCAGCTATTGGCTGCAGATCCGGATGGGACGCTGCATATCACTGACAGCGATCAATGCTGTTATATTCGCAAGACGTTGCCGATGATTGGCGTACTGAAGGATTATGATTGCGTGCTTACTGGCCGCAAGCGGTTTCAAACTGACGACCGCCAAGCGATGCAGACGGTCGAAGTCCAGAACAATTGGTTGCGGATCAACCCTCTTGCCGAATGGTCGCAGCAAGAGATTGACGCGTTTTTGGATGATCAGCAGCTGATGCAACATCCTCTGGTCGCCATGGGTTTCCCGTCAATTGGATGTGCACCCTGCACCGTGCCGAGTGACAATGCGCGCGATGGACGATGGGCGGGCATCGATAAAACGGAATGCGGAATTCACCAGTTCGGCAACGAGGATGACCGTGCATCGACAGATGGCAATGACTAGGCTTGGCCAATCTGTCAGCGCAATCGAGCGCAGTTAAATCCCGATCTTCTTTCTGAGCCGTCCGAGTACGGTGAGTTCAGCACTTTCTCGTGAGCGCCCGTCTGATCCTGAAATGAGGTCATTGGCCGCATTATGGGCCTGCTTTGTCGCACGCTGGCTTTTCCGCGCCTGCTTCGCCGCCCGATGCTGCTCCACTTTCTCAATCAGCCGGAAGAAATCATTGCCCCAGAAGATCGGGCGGTGAGAGCTTAGATAATAGACATTTGGCTCGAGCCGCTGAACGGCAAGGCCGGCAGCCCGCACTCGCTCGTCGTTAATCAGCTCAATTCTGAGATGTGTTTTGGGTCTGCGTTCGAGTAGCGGAGCGAGTGGGATCTCCGAAACAGCAAGTTCGCCTTTGGTGTCGGTGTCGAGGTCGTGTTTGAGTATTTCGCCATTGGCCTTGATCAGCAATTCTCCCTTATGGCGCATGGCGACATGCAGCACGCCAATGTCGCGGTCGAATCCGAGGTAGATTGCGTCATTAAACCGCACAGGATCATCCGGACGACCGAGCCGATCTACATTTGTAAGCCATGCGTCATTGTCTTCCCGCCGGTGGGCTTTGGCCATGATGATTGGCCCCCGATTGGGCTTACTGCCGCCACCACCAGTCTTGGCAGTATCGAGTAACAACAGCTTACGTGTGGTCAAATCTACACCGTCAAGGACGGGCTTTCTGACGAGATAGTCACCGGTCGGATCTGCTGCGTCTGGATCTTGATCATCAGAAATCTCGACCGAGAAAAGCGGTTCGGGAACCACGAACAATTCGCGACCATTTGCTGCCGCGCGGCCGACAAACTCATGAACTGTGCCAGAATCCACGCGATAACCCTCAAATTCGCCAATCGAATCAAGGCAATCCCGCCTGCCGATCACGATTTCGACGCCATAGGCATCACCTGAAATAGTTTGCGTCGCGACATCCCCGCCGAGCGGGACGAACAGGTTAAAATCTTCCATGTCCGCTGTACGAAACTGATAAAGCGTTGTCAGGATATCTGCAGGACGGACGGCCATGGCCTTGCGAACAGTCGGGAAGAAGTCCTCGGATATTTCAGTCACTCCTGCGGCCTCGCAGATAATGATTTCGGCATCTGTCTGCGCTCGGCCTGCGTTCAGGCACTCGCCGGTCGATGCGCCGATCATCTCGATGATCGTGAAACCTTTTTCCTGCGCCGCCGCGATTTGCTCGCGTACGGCGTTGGTTGGAAGAAAACTGACAATTACGATATGATCTGCAGCGGCAAGACTTTCAGCGCTTCGCGATTCCACAAGCTGCGAGAACATTCCCAAATTTGCCGGCGCCGAAATATAGGCAATAGTTGACGCGAGCTCATTCGGCTCTGGAGGGGAGGCTAGTGCACGGTGTCCCTCGCTCGCAACATAGCGGTGAAAACCATACCAGGTCGCGAGATTGTCATCATTATCAAAGGCGGGTCGGGCAATCGGCTGGCCATGTTCGAGCGCGCGCGCGATCGTATCGGCAAGATTCTGCACCTGCGGCTGCACCAAAGTGGCGTCGTGGTCGATCGCATCTATCAGTTCCGGCGTCCCGCCGACACGGGTTGCGATGAACGGAATCCGATGTACCAGGGCTTCGTAAACCGCCATCGTCGAGTTTTCGATCAAAGACGGCATCACCGCGATCATTTCTCGCGAACACATTAGCGACAATGCTTCAGGCTGGTTTCGGTCGGTTACAATCTCAATCGGGAAAGGCCAGTGCTTTGCATGGGCCTCGATGAATTCGCCAGGCTTGATATTGCCTTGTCCCTGCAGCTTCTCCCCTTCCTTGCCAAGAAAGGTGATCTTATCAATCTGGGCGCCGTTCGCGACGAGCGCATCGATCGCGAACACAAAAAGCTCGAGGCCTTTGCGTGGTTCGAGGCGCCCGAAAAACACCAATTCTCCAGTCTTAACCGTGTCGCCAAGCTCTCGCCGCGGCCGCTGATCGTCGACCAGCACTTCGGAGAAGTCGACAATGTTCGGCTGGACATAGGTATGTCCCTCGGGAAGCTGATAGCCGACATAGTCCATGAAGCTGAGCAAATGCGCGCTGCCGCCGACGACGATGTCCGACCATTCTACGCATTTCTGCTCTGCAAACGCGGCAACGATCAGTTCAGCCTTGTCGATCGGTCGCATCTGATAGTGTCGATTCCAGATATAGGGCGATGAAGTTTTCATCACGAACAAGGTATCGTGGAACGCCAGGCCGAGCCGCTTGGCTTGCAGGCAATAGAAAGCGCCGCCTCGCCATTCTGACGTATGGACCATGTCGAACCGGTCGTTGGCCTTCAGCCAGCGATAGAAGGACAACCAGCGCCACTGCCATTTGGCGCTCGCGCAATAGAGTTCATTCTCCAGGTCGGGGAGATACACCAGTTCGATGCCAAAGCTGGCATAGTGATCGATCCAGTGTTCCGGTGTCTCATTCTCGACCGTACGGCCCTTAAGATAAAGGACTGTGACCTTATGTCCGTCGGCCGCCAGACCACGAGCGAGATGATAATATGTGGAGGCAATGCCACCGTTGCGAACCGGACCGATAATCTCTTCGGTCGCAATCAGGACTTCGAGCTTGTTCTCACTAGCCGGTGCGACAAACTTATCCAGCGATGGAAAGCGTCTTACGTCGAAGGTATCGGTCTGCATTGCCTATCGACTGGCCAATTTGGAGAAGTGACAATCGCAATCTGCGGTTCCGCAGCTACGTAGCCTGTCAAAAATGATCCACGAATCCATTGCTGCCCCACTATAGCGCTGGTTTTCGAAACATGACGGTGAGCTTGATCGTATCTATGTCCGACTTTGACATATCTTTCCAGCGCGGTAGCAACGCCTCGGCGGTTTCCGGCGGTACTTCGCCTTCCACCGATCTTTCCTGCAGGATTTCAAAGCCTGCACCGGTGATCGCTTCAAGATGTTCACCCTTGCGCAGGCGATTCATGCCCTCCGGAGCGTCCTCTTCGGTTAGAAAGCTCCACGCGTTAAATCCGCCTCCAGGTTGGTATGACCGATGGTCAGCGATATCGATAAAGTGAAAATGTGCTCCACCGGGCGCAGTTTTCCGATACAGCCAGTCCATGATCGGCTGAATTTCGTCGACATGTTCGAGTACCGCGAATGAAACGACGAAGCCTAGCTCGTCATCGTCCACGTCCAGATTCAGGAGGTTATCAATACGGTGATCGATTGAACCAGAAAGCCCTCCAAGGACCGTATCGATCTCGCCCTGCGCCAATTTGTTCGTATCAAAATGGCTAAGCCGTTGCTTGAAATCACTTTCTTCGACATCATCCAGCATGAATTGCTCGGGATGAAGATTGAATTCCGCCAGCGTCTCATAGAGCGAAATGGCCGAGTAGGTCGGATTGCGCATCGGTCGCATGTCGCACGCAACCGATCTAGGAAACCCGTTTAGATAGAAGAATGTAGACAGGGATACCGGATCATGAGCGCCGCATCCGAAATCAAGGAATGTCTTGTCGCGCGGTACATCGGTCAGCGCCATTACCCGGCGGGCTTGGCGGCTTTTCCGTTGGAGCTTTTGCCAGCCATGTTTGGCATTGCCATTGCTCTGAATAATCTTGCTCATATAGACAAGATGGTTGAGTTTTTCTTTGCGATTCAGCTTGCTAGCCTTTAGCAAGTCGAGCTCACCGATGAAGTAATCAAGTGCCTTTTCGGGCTCGCCGTCGGCAATGAGATCGGAGAAGCCCGCTACAAAGCGAGATTCGCTAAAACCGCGTTTTTTACGCGCGTCTTTCTTTTCGCCGGGTGTGCCGTCACCCGATTCCACCGAGTTTTGGATATCAGCCAATTTTCAAGAATGCCTTTTGTTTAAGCGACCTGTATGATCGTGCCCCCGGCATAACCCTAACATTTGTCGCGAAACTAGCAAGGCAATGTGACGGCCTTACGTTTAGGCAGCATCTACTTTCTTGAGCAGGCGTTGGACTTGCGCAACTTGCCATTCATTGGCGGCTGCGACTCCCTCAAGCATGGTTTTTACCGCTTCGTGCTCACCAAGTTCGGACAGGCAATATGCCGTTTCGACCGCGAGCGGCGGTGTTTTCTCGCCACAGGCCAGGGCGTCCTCCAGCCTTTCCAGCGCCAATCGATAATCTTTCATGCGGCGCAGAGCGCGACCCACGACGAATTTTGCGAAATATCGCTGGCGTGGATGCATTTCCAGCCATCGGGTTTCAGTTTCCAAGATCTTGTCTCGGGAGCCCATTTCAATGGCGGCTTCGACCATTGTCCGCCAGTGTAGATCACCCTTGTGGTCATGGCTTGCAATCGATTCTGCGACGGCGAATGCGGCGGCATGGTCACCATCCTTCAATAATGCCGTGGCGCGAACCAAGCGCGCTTCTGAACGCGGATCGTCCAATAACAGGCGTGCCGCAGTCGCATATTCGAAACGGTCGACCAGATAGCGCGCATACTCCAGGCGAAAGGCTGGCGACTGTGCAGCCTGCGCCGCATTATCGGCGAAGAATTTCTCATCATTGTGAATCCGCGCTTCTATGGCGCGCTCTGCGAGGATCAGCGCATCGACGCTTTCGCTCGGTAGATTGTGTTCAGCTGGGAAGGCGGAATTGGCGTCCGCGCGGGATTTCCCGGTAAAGGCGTTCACCATCCGCTCGACATTGAAGGCGACGATGTCCTCGGTGACATGCACGAAATCGTTGGTCCATGCGATCTGCCGGTCGCTATGGGTGACGGACTCATAGCTTGGGAAATAGCACAGCCTGTCGCGATCGGAGACGACATGTTCAGCAACGGTGCGGAGTACTGATTTCGAATAGTTGTTTGCTGTGATCACATCCATCCGCCGATGGGTCATCATCATCGGGACTGGCGACACTGTGAGAATGATCTGGAGATTGCGATGGCCATGGGCAAAGCACAGGTCGAGTGCGCGATCGAGATAGTCGCGGCATTCGTCGAACGTCAGGACATGGAGTTCAAAGCGACCGGGCCAGGATCGGAGGACCGATGGCAAAGGCGTGGTGTTGAGATAGACTTGGGCCTCATTGTCCCACCACAGTTCGACCAAACCGAGCGTCATGACCAGGATGCGACATTTCTTGAGCATCTGAATCGCTTTGGCGAGTCCGTCTCGTCGCTTCCTGAGCAGCTCGATCGGGGCTGGCTTGATGCTGTTGACCATGTGCAGATCGATGAACTTGCCGTTCTGCACTTCAACAAAACCAAGATTTTCGTCAAACGTATCTGCGCCAAACGCCCAGGCCAGCTCATTATAGATTGACGGTGTGCCGAAATTATTGACGACTTCCGCATTAACGCCGTCAAATGCCGGTTTTTCGAGCAGTTCCCGCATCGGAATGCGAAAACCACGCGCCAGCAATTCCTTCTCTACATTGCGCGCGAAACAGGAGCCGATGGTAAATATTCGCTCCTTCTGCTTGAACTGGAATGGCACGTCGAATTCCGGTTTGGTTACCGGTTCGATACGATTCTCATCGCCCCGATTGCCCCAGGCAGCGACTGGATTGGATTTGCGAATGCGCACCGCGTCGAGTGCGTTGTGAACGACTAACGGCATGCAAGCCTATTCATCTCTGGAATCAATAACCACACGGAGAGGCTAGGGGATTTTCCGGCAATCGAAAAGCGGGCATTTCGCAGCGCGGCATGGCAGCGTCACGGACTCACAGAAAGCGATGGTTCCGAGGCTGGTGTTTGGCGCCGTCCGGGTCAGGCGGCCTGAACAGTGCCCTGTTCAAAACCGTCAAATGTGCAGGTTGCCGCAAACATGTCTTTGGCAACGCTGGCTACCGTCTTTTCAAAACCCTCTTCGACGAAATCCTCCTGGTTGAGGAGCTGCGGCAATGCGAGTGCCGCTTCAAGGCTCATAAGGCAGCGGCCACGCGCGCCATGCAATAGGACAATCTTCAGGTCGCTATGTGCACCAGCCTCGGCAATCGCTTTCTCCAGCCCGCGCCGCAGCGGGGCCGCGATCCGTGTGTCATAGACATGACGGACCCAGGGTTCGGGATAGGCGTCGCGCAGCCGCAGAAAGAGTAAGTGGCCATAGGCTTCGCTGCGAACACTATCGGCAGCAAAGCGCACATAGTCCTGGATGGTCCGGCTGACCGAGGCACTTGGTTCGGGGGGTGATGCGATGGCATCCGCCACGGTTTCGGCGAGCAATGCGACGCTGGCGCGGTAAATATCCTCGAGTCCGTCGAATGAATAATAGACCTGCCAATAGGTAAAGCCGATTGCCTCGGCGAATTCTTCGACACTCAGAGCACTCCAATGGCGCTCCAGGAAGATCGGCAGCGCGGCATCCGCAATCTCTGCCCGGCGGGAACGCCAATCCACGGTCGATCCGGCAGGACGTTTCTCGCGACAAGCCATGGTCTCTCCCTTTCAATACTGTCAGCTTCGATAATATATCGAAACGTAATATATAATATGTATCGGAATATGAGAGATGCCCGGAATCGCACGGGAATTTCGACAAAAAGCCTATATAACGGGACGTACAGCACTGTTGTTGGATTGCCACATATCTCAAACAACTACGAAACGAGGTAAAAAAGGATTGAGCGCGGCCAAGGCGGACGTCATAAGCGCGATCCATGGTCAACGGCGAATCTACGGGTTTCGTCTGCCACACACTCGAAGCGCGGCGTCGCTTCACCGGCACAGGGACGGACCAGGTCCGGCTCGCCGATTTGAGGCCGCAAAGTTTTTGAAGGGGTTTAAACTCGATGAATACAGGACAGAAATTTTCAGGATTATCGGCACGGCAGCAGGGCCTGCGCGCAATGCTGCTCGGCAGTGCGGCAACGGTCTTTGCCAGTTCCCCTGCCTTGGCGCAGGACAGCGAAGAGCTGGCCGCTGCATCAAGCAATCAACCAGCCATCATCGTTACGGGTACGCGTATTACGAACCCGAACCTTGAGCAGTCGAGCCCGATCCAGGTGGTTGGCCAGGACGAAATGGATTTTCGTCAGGCTACCAATGCCGAAGAATTGATCGGTGATCTCCCGGGTATTGCTCCGGGTACCAACAACTCGGTCAATAACGGTTCAAATGGTACATCGACGCTGAACTTGCGCAACCTCGCCAATGTAGGCGGCGCAACGCGAAGCCTGGTTCTGCTGGACGGAACGCGCCTTGTTCCTTCAACGATCTTCTCCGAGACCGATCTTAACATCATCCCGGTTGCTCTGGTCGAACGCGTCGAAGTCATCACCGGTGGCGCGTCCTCGGTTTATGGTGCTGACGCCATCTCGGGCGTCGCCAACTTTGTGCTGCGGCGCGATTTCGAAGGCATGGAAGCGGCAATGACGTACGGCATCACCGAGCGTGGTGATGGTGAGCGGATCCGCGGTGACCTGACCTTGGGTGCCAATTTCGATGATGGTCGCGGTAACGCAGTCCTCTCAATTGGCTATCAGGAAGTCGATGACATCCTGCAATCCAGTCGCACCATTTCGCAAAACGCCCTGTTCCTCGGTGGTCAGCCTGTCGGCTCGGGCACCACGGTTCCGACCCGCTTCAACGGTCTTCAGATTGATCCGGCCGGCCAGACGCTCGTTCCGCAGTACAATACGTTCAACTATGCGCCGTTCAACTATTTCCAGACGCCGCTTGAGCGCTGGAATATCTTCGGCACGGCCCGTTATGAAGTAACCGAGGGCATCGAAGTCTACACAAGAGGCATGTTCACCAACTCGACCGTCAGCCTGCAGCTGGCACCGTCGGGTCTGTTCGGTGATCCGTTCGCTTTGCCGCTGAACAACCCGTTCCTGACGGACACTCAGGTCGATCAGATTTGCGCGAGCTTCGCCATTCCAATCGATCCGGTTGCCTGTACAGCTGCGCGTAATGCGGTTGATCCGAACGACCCGGCCTATCTTGCGCCTGATGTCATCATCAACCGTCGTCTCGTTGAGCAGGGTCCACGGGCTACGGACATTGTGACTAACCAGTTCCAGGTTTGGGGCGGTGTGCGTGGCGATCTCAGCCCGACCCTCGGCTATGATGTCTATGCAACCTATGGCGAATCCCAGCGCACCACGACCCGTACGGGCTGGGGCCTGAAATCGCGTATCGAGCAGGCGCTGGAAGCCACCAGCACGACGACCTGTTTTGATGCTTCGAACGGCTGTTTCCCGCTGAACCTTCAGGGTGGCGGACCGGCTGGCACGAACATCGATCCGCGTTCGGTGGCCTTTTTCAACCAGCCATCGGGCTTTACCGACACAACCTCGCTGTTGCAGGTCAACGCCTCATTGAACGGCTCGTTCGGTGAAACCGGCCTCTTCACGCAGACGCCAATCGGCTTCGCCGTCGGTGTTGAATATCGTGACTATACGGCCAGCCGCGTCGCCGATGTGTCTGCCGGTACGCAGGACGAAGTTCTGGGAACGGGCGCTCCGGCACCATCCTTTAATGGTCAATATGATGTCATCGAAGGTTTTGCCGAGCTGATCATTCCGATCCTCGAAGATGTTCCCGGCTTCTATAACCTCACGGTTGAAGGCGGTATTCGAGTCTCGGATTATTCCAACACCGGAACAAGTGTAACGTGGAAGGCTGGCGGTAGCTGGGAACCGTTCGAAGGGTTCCGTTTCCGCGGAATCTACCAGCGTGCGACCCGGTCACCGAATATCGGCGAGCTGTTCGCTCCGGTTACAACCGGTCTGACCCCGCTTGCGCTTGATCCATGTGCTGGCGCGGGTCCGGTTGGCAATGCTGCGCTAACGGCGATTTGCGTTGCGCAAGGTGCGCCGGCTGCAACGATCGGCCTGATCCCGGTTCCGTCCGCTGCGCAGATCAACCAGACCTCTGGCGGCAACGTCAATCTCGACGTTGAAAAATCAGACTCGATCACTCTCGGCCTCGTGGCAACGCCGCCGCAGGTTCCGGGCCTGGTTTTCTCAGTCGACTATTTCAACATCGAAATCACCGACGCTATTACCCAGCCGGTCCCCGGTGACATTCTTGTTCCGTGTTTCGGCCCGAACAATGATGGTGCCGGCAGCGATCCGACCGCATGCGCCAATATTCAGCGCAACCCAATCAACGGTTCGTTGAACGGTGGTGGTGAAACGCCGGGCCTGATCCTGCAGCTTACCAACCAGGGTACGCTGGAAACGTCAGGTATCGATTTCCGCGTAGCATACCGCCTGCCGGTCAGCTTCGGTTCGATCAACTGGGATCTCAACGGCACATGGACGGATGAACTTCTGTTCCAGGCCAGCCCGGCTTCGATCAATCGTGAGTGTGTCAGCTTCTACGGTCAAAACTGTGAACCGCTGACGCCGGAATGGGCCTTCAACCTGCGGACCACCGTGAGCATCGACGATATCGCAGATATCTCGCTGCTGTGGCGCTGGATCGACGGCATGACGCTTGAGCCATTGGATGGTTCATTCGGCAACACGCTGCCGGAATATGCGTCGGTTGACGATGCATCCTATTTCGACCTGACGGTGCGTTCGAATGTCAGCGAGAATTTCGATGTGACGTTCAGCGTCCAGAACCTGCTCGATCGTGATCCGCCGAATGTCAGCTCGTTCATCGGTTCGAGCTCATTCAACTCGGGCAACACCTATCCGACGACCTACGACACGCTGGGCCGTCGCTACTCGGTTACCGGACGTCTCCGGTTCTAGTTAGAACGTTTGGTCACGTTCTAGTGTGATGGCGGGGGTGGTTTTGGAAGTCCTACCCCCGCCATTTTTTTGTCCATCAGACAGGAGCAGTGATCAGGAGTCGGCGGCCGAACTTTTGACGAGATCGAACAGGATCCTATCGAGCCAGTCCATTCGCGCCCGCAAGATGCTTGCCGCATTGTCATGGGCATATTCCTGGAACGGCCCATCGGATTTCTCATTATAGGTGTCGAGCTCGGCCTGTTTTTTCTCAAGCTCATTCTTCGCCGCCAATACCCAGTCGATCCGCTCCTGATGCGTCATCAGGTCAAATGACAGGACCTTGGTGCCGAGCGTGTCGTGCGGGATGAGTTGGGCCGGTTTGAATTCGAGAAGCCATGCCTTGAGGGCCGTCTCGCCCTTGTCGGTTGTCCGCCATACTTCGGTGCCGCGCGCATCATCTTCGATCTGCCGTCCTTCAATCAGCCCTTCTTTCGAAAAGCGGCTGATCATCGGGTAGACCTGCCCCATGCTCTTGTTGACCGAAGCAACAGGAGAATCCTGATAAAATTTGGCGACTTTATAGGCTGTGATGGGCTGGAGCCGATGGACGAGCGAAAGCAACGAGCCTTCGTGATCGGTCAATGTCTGCGGCGTGTCTTGTGCACTCATCGCGAGATGTATTCATTCCTTCGCCGAGTCGGCGTTGCCCCTGAGAAGGCGCATTGTCATATCGAGGAATGCGGCACAAGTTTCCGGCATAATCCGATTAGTAATATTTACGGAATTATGACGCTGTAAAACACTGAAAAACAGCCAGTTTAGGGGTTGTGGAGAATCTGCGTCAGTCCGGACATTTCAACGTCAGTCGCGAACGCTGTAGCGCTAAGTGGCGCTCCAATAGACATCCAGTGGGAGATCGACCTCAGCCAGTACGCGTCCAATCGGCACGCTGGAGAGTGGCCCATCTTTGATTGCTTTCTCCAAAACCTCGCGCTTGGGCTGCCCGGCAAGCGTGACGATCATCGTATGCGTGCTTAGCAGCGCGGCGCGCGTGAGGGTGACCCGATCATAGGGCGCACTGGGTGGTGCCGGGTCCGGAGACACGCCAACAGCTCGACGACTCTTGGGCGCATTGATTGCATCGTCCATCTGGCCGGGGAAAATTGATGCGGTAGATCCATCTTCGCCCATGCCGAGCCAGACGAGATCGACTGGCCAGCTCAGGCCCGCCAGTCGTGCGTCGGCACTTTGGCCGGCTTCCTTGGTGCTCCAGCTTTGCGAATGGTCGATCAGCGGTTCGACGGTGGCGCCAACCGATCCAAGGATCCGTTGCAGCATTTCATAATTGCTGTGTTCATCACCCTCTGGAACAATCCGTTCATTGGTCGGAAACACGCGGACTTTCGACCAGTCGAAATCGCGCTTAGCCAAGGTTTCGAGGATCGGCACGGGTGTGCGTCCACCGGGCAAGGCGAGCTCCGCCTTGCCATTGGTCTCGATCGCCTTTTCGATGATGAATCCGATATCGCCCGCCACTTCATTGGCAAGCGTGTCACCGTCTTCGAATTCCCACCATTCCACTTCGATCATTGCATCGGGCTCCACTGGCTCCAGTCGATATTCCGCTTCTAATAGCCGCTATGGCGGCGAACGCCAGTGTGCCGTTGCCTTTGGATTGGTGATAATCGCGCTCACGGGCCGGTCGGTCGAATGCACCGCTTGCCAGCGGCTCCCGAGACTCGCATTGTGCCAGCGATCTTGTGGGGAGAGAATGGATGGCATCGCTTCGTACATTGGGCTGGATTGCTGCTGTGATGGCGCTGTCGACGCTGGCGGCGTGCGACAGTTTCACGAGTTCGCCGCCGGAAGAAACCACTCCGATCGAGGTGATCGAACCGCTGGCTGATCCCTGTCCTGAACGCGTTCAGGACATGCGGGGATCGGCGGCATCTTTCACCTGCTCCTGCTCGGCCGAAACAGCGCAAGCGGGAACGGTTTGGGGTGCGGGTCCCTATTCCGACGATTCCGCTGTGTGCCGGGCTGCGATGCATGCGGGGCTGGTCGGCGATGAACCGGGCAATGTGACTGTGAACTTCCTGCCGGGCCGTGAAGCCTATTCGCAATCGATCGCCAATGATGTGGAAACAGGCGCCTGGGGGTCGTGGGGTGGCAGCTTTGCCTTTGAGGGCGCTGAGCTCGGCGAACCCGAGGGCGATGCCTATGCCGATGTCTGCCCCGACAATGCCGAGGCGCTGCGCGGGACGGAGGAAGCTGTGACCTGCCGATGCACCGCCGACATTCTGACCGACGGCACAGTCTGGGGTACGGACATTTATTCGGACGATAGCGCGATCTGCAAAGCCGCGGTCCACGCCGGAGTGATTTCAGAGGCTGGCGGCGAAGTGCGTTTTGCTCCGGTTGGCGGTCAGGAGGCCTATACCGGATCCGAAGCCAACGGCGTGGAGACTCGGGATTACGGGGCCTGGGATGGCAGCTTTGAATTTGTCGAACTGGACGACAATACTGGTCAGGCCGATACCGACGACGATTCCGGGAGCGATAGTTAGCCTGGCCTTGGCCTACCGAAAGCGCCGCCGGTCGCGCAGGATAACGGTCGCTGCATTGCGCCCTGGTCGACCGGTTACACCACCCCCCGGATGGGCGCCCGATCCGCAGAGATAGAGACCGGATACCGGCATGCGATGGCTGGCAAGGCCGAGCATCGGGCGCATCGCCCAAAGTTGGTCGAGCGACATGCGGCCATGGAAGATATCACCACCGATCAAGCCGAAGCGCCGTTCGAGATCGAGCGGGGAGAGGGCGAGCTGGCCGACGATGCTGGCGCGGAAACCGGGGGCGTGGTTTTCGATTGTGTCGATAATGGTTTCGACCGCGGAATCGCGATGCTGGTCCCAATCCAGTGTTGGATCGAACTGTTGGCAGAACAGGCTGGCAACGTGCGCACCTTCAGGCGCGAGACTATCATCGAGCGTCGACGGGATCAGCATTTCGACGATCGGTTCCTTCGACCAGCCATCGGTGCGCGCGTTCTGATAGGCGCGATCCATATAGTCGAGGCTCGGCGCCATGATGATGCCGCTTGAAAGGTGCGGACCGGGCTCGGGCAGGCAGGTGAAACGCGGCAGTTCGGACAGCGCGACATTCATCCGGAAGGTGCCGGATCCCGACACATGCTGCTCCATACGGGCGCGCAGGCTCGGTTCGAGGGCATCAGGCTCGAGCATTTCCAACAAGAGCCGCTTGGGATGGACATTGCCAATGACGACATCCGCCAAGACCCGCTCGCCATCCGCGGTTTCCACACCATCCACCCGATCACCCGAGCGCAGCACCCTTGCGACTGGAGCCTCTGTTCGGATCGTCACCCCTTCCGCTTCGCATGCGCGCGCCATCGCCTGGGTGATCGCCCCCATCCCGCCGATCGCATGGCCCCATTGCGCGGTCTTGCCATCGACTTCGTTGAACACATGGTGGAGCAGGACATAGGCCGAGCCCGGCGTGTCCGGGCTGTGATAGGCACCGACGACGCTGTCAAAGCCAAAGGCGGCTTTGACCGGATCGCTCTCAAAGAACCCATCGAGAAATTCGCGCGCCGATCGGGTAAAAAGGTCCACTGCGTCGCGCTGCGCTTCCATGGGCAGCTTCAGCGCCGTGCGCGCCTGGCCGATGGCCCGAAACAGATCGTCGAGCCCGCCCCCGGCATTGGGCGGCACCGTCTTGGCGAGATAGCGCAACAGGCTGGCCGCCGCATCAAGCCGTCGCTCATATTCGGGCAGCATCGCCGCATCGGCGCGCGAGAATTTGCCGACTTCTTCCGCGCTCCTTCCGCCACCCATGATCAGGTAGCTTTCGCTATCCAGCGGCAGGAAATTGGCAACCGGACGATGGACGATCCGTAAGCCATGTTCGGCAAGCCGCATCTCTTCTGCGATCTCAGGATCGAGCAGGCCGACCGTGTAGCTCGCCGTCGAATTGCGGAAACCGGGATGGAATTCTTCGGTCACGGCCGCGCCACCGACAATGCTGCGCGCTTCCAGCATCTCCACCTGGTACCCGGCACGCGCCAGATACCAGGCGCAGACCAGGCCATTATGGCCCGCGCCGATGATGAGTGCCCTTTTTCGTGCCATGCCCAACCGCATAGGTTGAAATGGCCAGGGAGTCAGCATTTGCCAACGCTAGGCGAATGCGCAACATTAGGCGGTAGAGGGCGCGCCGAATTGTCCGACGGTTTGCGGGCTTCGGCTATAGGGGAGAATTACATGTTTCGAATGATCGCTATAGGTTTCGCAATGGTCGTTGCCGTGATGCTGGTACCGGTCGACAGTCCGGCTCCGGCCATGCAGGCGGGCCTGCAAGCGTGCCCGGACAATGCCACCGCCTATCGCGGCACAGGCGGCACCTATAGCTGTTTTTGTTCAGCATCGGCGGCGCGGTCAGGCTCTGTCTGGGGGACGCAATTCTATTCCGACGATTCCAGCATTTGCCGCGCGGCTGTTCATGACGGCTGGATAGACGAAAATGGCGGTCAGATTACCTTCCATGTGAGCCACGGGATGGGTGGCTATGATGCGAGCTTCAACAATGGCGTTCAGAGCAATGACTGGGGCGAGTGGGACGGTACTTTCATTTTTTCCGTCAACGGTCTCCCAACCTGCCCGGAGAATGCCACCAGATTTCGCGGCAGCGCGGAATCATATCGCTGTTTTTGCCCGGCGCAGAATATCGAGGCCGGCTCGGTCTGGGGCACGCGTGTCTATACCGATGATTCCAGCATCTGCCGCGCGGCGATGCATTCGGGATCTGCCACCTATCATGGCGGTTATGTAACCCTGCGCCCATTGCCCGGGCAGAGTGGGTATCGGGGGTCGGACAATAACGGCATCCGGACAAACGATTATGGCGCCTGGTCCGGAAGCTTCACATTTGAATAGCGCGCGCCGATCCGTCTGAGGGGAGAGTGTAGATGCCGCGAATAGCCATATTCCTGATGCTCGCGCTGTTTGCCTTTGTACCGCTGTCGATGTCTTCGTCAGGTGAGGCGATGTTTCAGCGGGTGAATGACTGTCCGTCCAACGCGGTTCGCTTTCGCGGCCGAAACGGGGCGCTAACATGCCACTGCACCGCACGCAGGTCTGACGATGGCTCGGTCTGGGGAACGAGTGTCTATTCGGAAAACAGTCGGATCTGCCGGGCCGCGGTGCATGACGGTCGCATTTCAGAGCGCGGCGGCAATGTCCGGATTGTCTTTCTTGGCGCGCGCGCCAGCTATCAGGGATCTCGGCGCAATGGCGTACGGTCTCGCGGTGCAGGCCGGGCCGCGTCCAGTTTCCGATTTGCGGGCGGCAATTTTGGCGGCCAGCCGGATTATGGCGATCCCGACTTTGGCAATCGCCGCGACTGCCCTTCCGATGCCACCCAGTATCGCGGCGGTGGCCAGCGGTCCTGCTTTTGCGATTCCGGCTCGACGCGCAACGGCCGCATCTGGGGCACACGGGTCTATGCGCAGGAATCCCGCATCTGCCGGGCCGCGCTTCATGCCGGCGTGATCGGCGATCGTGGTGGCATGGTGAGCTTCGATCTGCGCGCCGGGCAATTCTCCTATGAAGGATCGCGGCGCAATGGCGTGCGCTCTCGCGACTATGGCCGCTCGGCCCGATCCATCGATTTTCGCGCTGGTGGCAGTGATTATATTCCGCCCAACAGCCCCTATCCGCCGCTCCGGCCCGCTCCGGGTGGCGAAGTCCGTAACTGTGCGGGCAATGGCCTGTCCCTGCGAGCGTCGCCTGGTGGCGTAACCTGCCGCTGCACCCGCACTGGCGTCAGCGGCGGCCAGGTCTTCGGCACCGATGTGTATAGCGAGCGGTCGGCGATCTGCCGGGCCGCGCTGCATGCCGGCGTCGTCGGTCGTAACGGGGGTGTAGTCTCGGTCGTTTCAGCCAGTGGTCGGGACCAGTATCGCGGTTCCCAGCGCAATGGTGTGTCGACTCAGCAGGCTGGGCCGGCCCAATATAGCTTCCGCTTCAGGCGCTAGAATTGCCGTCAAAAAATGGCGCGGCGATCTCGTCTGTCACGCGCTTTGGCCGGCCGGTTTCCCGATCGATCATCGCCCATGTCGTCTTGGCGCGGATTCGCGGTTTTCCGTCGGCACCGGCAAATTCCATATAGCGGTTGAAGCGCGCGCCCTTGGGCCCTTCCTCGATCCAGGTCGTGCCGGTCACCACATCGCCTTCGAGTGCCGGACGCAGATAATCGATCTCATGCCGGATCACGACCCAGATATAGGCGTCGATATGCGCTGGATCGGCGACCGCATTCCAATGCGCAACGGCCAGCTCCTGGATCCATTGGACCCAGACCGCATTATTCACATGGCCCAGCTCGTCGATATGCTCGGCGCGGGCGGTGACTTGGTGAGAGAAAGACATTTTCGTCCCCAGTAGATTCAATCCCATTCACCCTTAGCCATCCCCCTTGATGGGGAAGGGTTGGGTGGGGGTGACATCACCGCTGGCGCCAGCGCGTTCCGATGGATCACCCCACCCCCAACCCCTCCCCATCAAGGGGAGGGGAGAAGTGTTGCTCTGCAATCCGTCACCCTGAACCCTTCGACCGGCTCAGCCCAAACGGCCTTGCCTATTCTTCCACCCCAAGCTGCGTCAGCATGAAGGCTTGCGCCTCGGCTTCATCGCGCAGCGACTGGAAGCGGCCCGACTGGCCCTGATGCCCGGCACCCATATTGGTGCGCAGCACGGTGAGATTATCGTCGGTGCGCAGATGGCGCAGCCGGGCGGTCCATTTAGCGGGCTCCCAATAGGTGACGCGCGGATCGTTGAGCCCGGCGGTGACCATGATCGGCGGATAATCCTGGGCGCTCACATTGTCATAGGGTGAGTAGCTCTGGATTAGCCGGAAATCGTCGGCCGATGTGATCGGGTTGCCCCATTCGGGCCATTCACCCGGGGTCAGCGGCAGTGAGGTATCGAGCATCGTGTTGAGCACGTCGACAAAGGGCACTTCGGCCACCACCGCGCCCCAGACATCCGGATCGGTGTTGAGGACAACGCCCATCAGCTCGCCGCCCGCAGAACCGCCCGAGGCCGCGATACGACCAGCGCTGGTATAGCCGCGATCGATCAGGCCGCGTGCGACATCGACAAAATCGTTGAACGTATTGGTGCGGCGATCAAGCTTGCCGTCGAGATACCATTGATATCCGAGATCATCGCCGCCCCGGACATGGGCGATGGCAAAGATGAAGCCGCGATTGGTGAGGCTCAATTGCCGGGTCGAGAAGACCGGCGGCACGGCATAGCCATAGGCGCCATAGGCATAGAGATGGACCGGCGTATCCGGGCCGATCTCGGTATCGCCATGATAGACAAGGCTGACAGGGACCATCACTCCGTCGCGCGCTTCGATCTCAAGCCGCTCGGTCCGATACTGGCTGGCATCATAGCCGGACGGAACCTGCTGGACCTTGAGCGTGGTGAGCTCGCCGCTCGTAACGTCATAACCAAAATCGGTATCGGGTGTGATCATCGATTCATAATCAATCCGGATCGTGGTCGTATCGAACTCGGCAACCGGCCCCAATCCCGCATCATAGCTGGCTTCGGGGAATTCTACCGCGGTCGGCGGCGCAAAGCTGTAATTCCAGATCTGCACCTGATCGAGCCCGCGATCACGGCCTTCGATCACAAAAAAATCGGCAAAGGTGGTGAGGCCGGTAATGTAGAACTCATCGGACCCGGCGATTGCCGTACGCCAATTGCCGGGATCGCCCAGCGGGGCGGTCATGACGCTGAAATTCACATGATCCTGATTGGTGAGGACATAGAGCGTCCCGTCGCGCTCCTCGACGCCATATTGGCGGTCCGTGACGCGTGGCGAGACGAGAACGGGTTCTGCTGACAGATCGGCAAGCGGCACAAGGCGGACTTCATTGGTCACATTGTCGCCGGCACTGATCGTCAGGAAACGGCGGGACTGGGTCTGGTCGATGCCGATTTCCATGCCCTCTTCGGCTTCGCGGTAGAGCTCGACATCTGTGTCTGTTTCGCTGCCGAGGCGATGCAGCATTGCAACCTTGCTGCGCCAATTTTCGTCGACCGGCGTGTAGACGAGCGCCGATGAATCAGCAGACCAGATGGCCCGGCCGAGAATGCCGGGAACGGCATCTGGCAAATCTTCGCCAGTGCTCAGATCGCGAATCCTCAGCGTATAGCGTTCCGCGCCATCGGTATCGGTGGAGTAAGCGAGCAACTGGGCATCGGGGCTGATCGCGATGGTGCCAAGACTGAACTGCTCATGGCCTTCGGCAAGCGCATTTTCGTCCAGCAGCAGTTCGTCTGCACCGCCAGCGACCGGTCGGCGATACCAGAGGCGATATTCCTGGCCTTCATTATAGGCATACCAATATTCGAACGCGCCATCGCGGATCGGCACGCTGGAATCATTTTCCGGCAAGCGGCCGCGCATCTCATTGTAGAGCGTCTCGATCAGCGCCTCATGGGGCGCCATAACCGCTTCAAAATAAGTGTTTTCTGCGCGTACATAGTCGAGGACATCCTCGTCATCGATTTCCGGATAGCTCTGGTCTTTCAGCCAATGATAGGGATCTTCGACCGTGATGCCGTGCATGGTGAAGCTGTGCGGGCGGCGTTCGGCAACCGGTGGTTCGGGCAGGGTGGTGGCGGCGGTTTCTGGCACGGACGAACTTTCTTCTTGGGCAAAGGCAGGCGTTGAAAAGGCGAGCAGGCTGACGGCAGCGATCAGGGAGCGGGATGACATGGGCGTATGACCTTTCGGGCGCTAGCGCGCTGGGGCGCAGGTGACTATGTAGGCAGCTAGTAACGATCAAAAAGGCCAAATGCCATGTCCAGCTATGAAGACCGTCTCAAGGCCCTGCGCGAAGAGCTAGCCAGTCGCAAACTGTCCGGCTTTGTCGTGCCGCTCACCGATGAGCATATGAGCGAATATGTCGGCGCCTATGCGCAGCGTCTCGCCTGGCTCACCGGTTTCCAGGGCTCCGCCGGTTCGGCTGTTGTGATGCCGGAAGAGGCCGCGATCTTCACCGATGGCCGCTACACGATCCAGGTCCGCGAACAGGTGGATGGCGATCATTGGGACTATGTTGGCGTGCCGGGTACGAGCATTGCCGAATGGCTCGCCGCGCATGCCGATAATGGCGCGCGGATCGGCTATGATCCCTGGCTCCACACCCGCCAATGGGTGAAGTCAGCGGAAAAGGCGCTCGCGGAAAAAGGCGCAGAGCTGGTCGCGGTCGATACCAATCCGATTGATGCCGTATGGCCGGACAAGCCTTTGCCATCCGAAGCCAAGCTGATCGTCCATGAAGATAGCTATGCCGGCAAGTCATCGGCCGAAAAACGCCAGGAAATGTCAGATTCCATGGCCGAGAAGGGTGTTGATGCAGCGGTGTTGGCGGCGCTCGATTCGATTGCCTGGACGCTGAATGTGCGCGGTGCGGATGTCGATCATACGCCGGTCGCGCTCGCCTATGCCGTCGTTCACAAGGATGCGACCGCGGATCTCTATGTCGAACCCGACAAGATGAGCGAGGATGTGTTGCGCCATCTTGGCAATGGCGTGCGCGTCCATGATCGCAGCGCCTTCAAGGGTTCGCTAGCGAGCTTCAAGGGCAAGAAGGTGATCGCCGATCCTGAGCGCGCGGTGTCGGCAATCTTCCAGGCGCTGGATGATGGCGGCGCAACGATCATGGCCGAGACCGAGCCGGCTGTGCTTCCCAAGGCGATCAAGAATGCCGTTGAGCTGCAAGGCTCCCGGGATTCCCATGAACGCGATGGCGCGGCATTGGTCCGCTTCCTCCACTGGCTGTCGCTGGAGGCGCCCAAGGGCGGTGTTACCGAAATGTCTGCGGCCAAGCGGCTGCAACAGTTTCGCGAGGAAAATCCGCTGCTCCGTGATCTCTCCTTCGATGCGATTTCGGGGACGGGCCCGCATGCCGCGCTCCCGCATTACCGGGTGACCGAGGAATCGAGCCTGCCGCTGGAGATGGACCAGATCTACCTCGTCGATTCCGGTGGCCAATATCCGGATGGCACCACCGATGTGACCCGCACCGTGATCATCGGCACGCCGACTGACGAGATGCGCGATCGCTTCACCCGGGTGCTGAAGGGCCATATCGCGCTCGCCACCGCGCTCTTCCCGCTCGCGACCCGCGGCAGCCAGCTCGACAGCTTTGCGCGCATGCATCTGTGGCAGGCGGGCCTCGATTATATGCATGGCACCGGCCATGGCGTTGGCAGCTTCCTTGGCGTGCATGAAGGCCCGCAACGGATCAGCGCGGCCAACTATCCAGGCAGCGGCTGGGACGAGCCGCTCCATGCCGGGATGATCCTCTCCAATGAACCCGGCTATTACAAGGCTGGCGAATATGGCATCCGCATCGAAAATCTCGTGGCGGTCGAAGAGCGCGAAATCGAGGGCGGCGAAGCCACCATGCTCGGCTTTGAAACGCTCACCTTCGCGCCGATCGATCACAAGCTGATCGACACCAACCTTCTGAGCCCCGCCGAACGCGATTGGGTGGATGGCTATCATGCCGATGTGATTGCCAAGATCGGGCCGCATCTCGATGATGCCACCGCCGCCTGGCTCGGTGAGGTGTGCGCGCCGCTCGACTGATGACGCGCTGGGAGCTCAACCGCTTGATGATCTGGCCCACGCTGATCCTGTCAAAGCTGTTGCTGCTCGCGATCCTGTTCGCGCTGATTATCGCCTAAGGTTCAGTCTTTCTTGGTTTTTTCGGGCTGGTCCATTTTGCGCGCCTGGCCCTTGCGACGACGCAGGTTCCTGCGCAGCTCTTCGGCCAGCCTTTTTGCCCGTTCATCCTTGTCTGCCATGCGCGCCACGCTGCCCAAGCGCGCGCGAAAAGCCAAGCCTTTTGCTTGACATTTAGCCCTTTCTACCGGCATAGGCTCGCCCGCATTCCGGCAAATGGCACGCTGCTGTAGCTCAGTGGTAGAGCGCACCCTTGGTAAGGGTGAGGTCGAGAGTTCAATTCTCTCTAGCAGCACCATTTTTCCATCGATTTTGAGATTTACCTCCGCTCTCCAATGAGAAACAGCGGAGCAGAGTTTGCACGGTCCCAGCAATCATATCGGCGGCCCGAGCGCGGTGTGCGGGATTGTTGAGCTCCGCCGGTCCGAGATCGCTTTGACTTTCCACGCAATCCTCCGCAAAACTTGGCCATGAGCTGGCAATCCGAAGTTGATGAAATCAAGAAGCGTCGCGCCGCGGCGCTCGAGCAAGGCGGCGAAGAGACGGTTGCGCGCCAGCATGAAAAGGGGCGCCTGACGATCAGAGAGCGTATCGACGCGCTGATTGATCCCGATAGTTTCGATGAAATTGGCAAGATGGCGGGCGGCGCTGAATATGGGTCAAATGGAGAGCTAATAGACTTCACTCCGGCCAATTTTGTCCTTGGCTTTGCCACGATCGACGGGCGACGCGTGCTCGTCGGCGGCGAGGATTTTACGATCAAGGGCGGTTCGCCATCCCAGGCCGGATTGCGCAAGTCGGTCTATACCGAAGATCTCGCGCTCCAGAGCAAAGTGCCCCTCATCCGCTTGCATGAAGGCGCTGGCGGCAGTGTCGGCGGATCGGGTGGGCCCAGTGTGCCAGGCCCCGTATTTGCGCCGTCGCGATTCAAATCCGTGGCCGAAACCCTTACCACCATTCCTGTCGCCTCCGCCGGCCTTGGTGCGGTGGCTGGATTGCCGGCCGCAAGACTGGTGTCGTCTCATTTTTCGGTCATGTCGAAATCGACGGCACAGATATTGGTCGCCGGACCGGCTGTCGTCGAACGCGCAATGGGGGAGAAGCTTACCAAGGACGAACTTGGCGGCGCCCAAGTCCATACGCGCAATGGAACGGTCGATAATGGCGCCGAGGATGAGCGGGCCGCTCTTTCGCAAATTCGGCATTTCCTGTCCTATATGCCCAACAATGTCTGGGACCTGGCACCGGTTAAGCCCAACGACGATCCTGTCGATCGGATGGAAGAGGATCTCCTCCATATCGTTCCGCGCGAACGCCGCCGTGCCTTCGATATGCGGAAACTTCTCTCCTTGGTGCTTGATCGGGAGAGCTTTTTTGAAATGGGGCCGGGCTATGGCCGGGGCCAGATTACAGGATTGGCGCGGCTGAACGGCCAGCCGGTTGGGATTTGGGCCAATGATGGACGCCATCTGGCCGGTTCGATGACCGCTGATGGCGCAAGAAAGGCCGAACGGTTCATCAAATTGTGCGAAACATTTTCCCTTCCCATCGTCGCTTTTGTGGATGAGCCCGGATTCATGATCGGTTCGAAGGCCGAGAAAGAGGCAACGATCCGGGCCGGCGCGCGGACCGTTTTGACAGCCGCGATGACCAGCGTTCCATGGGCTTCGGTCATGGTTCGAAGAAGCTTTGGGGTCGCACAGGCCGCCCATTACGGACCCGAATCCTATGTCCTGGCCTGGCCATCGGCAGAAAGTGGGCCGCTCCCGGTGGAGGGCGGCGTCGCAGTTGCCTTTCATCGCGAGATTGCTGCAGCGGAAGATCCCGATGCCAAACGCAAGGAACTTGAAGACATGTTGGCCGCGCGCCAATCGCCATTCCCGCGTGGCGAAGCGCTTTCGGTCCATGAACTCATCGATCCGCGTGAAACCCGCCCCATGCTGTGTCGGTGGATAGATCGCGTGCAGCCGCTGCTGCCGGATTTACTCGGCCCCAGCGCAATTCCGTATAGCCCCTAAGAGCCGATAGGACTGATCATGGCATCACATGGTATTGAACTTGAAACGAGTGGCAGTGTTTGGAAGACGCTCGTCAAAGTCGGCGACCAAGTGTCCGAAGGCCAGGAGCTGTTCATTCTGGAAGTCATGAAAATGGAAGTACCCTATACCGCTCCCGCTTCGGGGACCGTGGCCGAGCTTGGCGTGTCCGAGGGCGATGTTGTCGAAGAAGGCCAACGTGCGGCGGTTATCGAAGCGGAGTAGGTTTCATCAAACCATGGTTGCATTCGGAGCAGCGACGCGGGGATAGGTACGGTCTATTAAGATGGTTTGAATGACTGATTCTGGCCGAAAGCGGACATTTGAAGACGCACTAATAAATAACGGCGAGCTCTTTTCGCACCTTATTCGAGTCCGATGCTAGCATATATGCCTAAGCTGCAGTCAGAATCATTTACCACAATAGAAGCCACCATAACTCCATCAGATTCGTACACGTCAAACTGAGAATAAGTTTGATCGAACTCACTCTCTTCAATCGTCAAGTGTCCATTGCTGCCGGTAATCTCTCTATAATATTGTTCAGCAGCCACTCGAGGTGAGCTACATCTATCTCTGACGAGTTCGTCATTTTCCTCGCAGCCAGTCAGTGCTGCGAACAGCACCATACTGGGGACGAGAGCTCTAATTGCCTTGGTTCCTATCAAAAGCTGTTCCTCTCTTTCTCTGCAGCCGCCTCAGCACAAGCTTGAAAAGAAACGCAATATTCATACCCGTTGAAGCTCTGAGCAAAGTCGAGATTTTTTGGCGATCACCAATGGGCGGCAGCTCCATCATGGGATAGCTCTTCCGATCCGGCTGGTCTGCTCGAAGAAATGCGACAACTGGATTGGCAGCAAATGGTGGTAGAGCCAGCTTCTCATGCCAAGTGACATCAAAATCTGGAAGCTGGCTGAGATGCGCGATCAACTCCTCCCAATGTTCAACCTCTTCGGTGAAACAGACAGCCGGACCATCCAGATCAACATCACAAATTTTCAGGTCCCATGTCAGCATGTCATATTTGGAAAAAGTGACGCGGACTTTCTGAGGCAACGGCAGATGATCGACCGAAACATGATCTGTTGATGTCATCGACGCAAACTAGGTCGTCGACACCTAAATATCCATCCACAGAACAGCGAAATCGCAATCCGCGGGACGCTGCGGGGCTTCGAGAATGTCCGCAATGGGTGGTTAGCGGACATTAGGAATCAGGCGCAGCCGCGCTTCTCTTGAATAGAACAATCTCAATGAAGGCAGCTGACGCTGATGCAATCGCGGGCCACAACCAGGCAGCCGACCAGTTTACGGACGGGATGATGTTACCCATGTAAAATTCGAAGCCGTAAACACTTGCAAGCGTAAGCGTGGGCGCAATTATTAGACCAATCAGAACCTTTGGCCACACTATCCGCCGTAGCACCAGCATAGTAGTAGAAGCCGAGAAAATGGCAACGGGCGTGACAGTTAGAAAAACAAAGAAGGACCATATCGGCAAGTCGAATGAGGGACCAAAGCCGGTACTAACCAACAGATAAACCGTGGCAACAGTAGTGCAAAATAGTGCGGCAATTCCGGCATGCAGAAAAATTGACCGCATGTTTTGTGGAATCTCTAACATGGGTTGAAGCTAGTGCGCTCGGGAAGTGTCCGCAATGGGTGGAAAGCGGACGTTGATCTTACTGTCGTTTTGGGCGCTGTTTCCAGCTTCCATCAGGCAGCCGCACATTCTCATTTTCTGAAGCATCGAGGGAAAACACCGCCCCAACTTCCGGCCCGAGCACCTCGACCAAATCCTTTGTGAACCAGAAATCCTCATCAAGTGTCTCGATGAAGACATTGATGGCAAAATCTTCATCTTGTGCGCCGATCACATCGACCCCGGTTACTGATGGTGTCGTCCAACCATAGATATGACCTTCGAGACCGGCCAATCCGCGTCGGTCTGTCTCTTCTGATTTCTTGATCTTCGCACGGTCCATGAACTTATACCAAATACCAAAACTCAAACGTCCGCAATGGGTGGTTAGCGGACATTCCGCCTTTGGTCTGCGCATTCGTTGACTTGGTAAGGCGCGTTGCCCGATACTTCTTCCATGAAAGAAGACAAACCGAAGAAAGTCCTGTTCGAGCGCGCTCTTGTCTGGTGCTACGTTCCAAAATCGCCAAAGGGCTGCTCGTCCTGAATTTGCTTATTATCCCTTTTTCTATTTTGCTTGTGGCGGTTATCGTAGTCGAACGGGCACTCACCGACTACGATTTTGGGATTGCGTCCTGGACTGTAGTTATCCTTGGCGGGATTGTGGTCCAGCGATTTATGATACGTCACAGCTGAGTATGACATGCGAATAATCCCGCATTCGATGAGTAGCAGACGCGTTGGAGCTTGGAGGCACGGTCATCAGGATAGTTGATACTTTCACCAAGCAGTTCGAACCTCATGGTGATGGGTACATTTACTATCCGTCGCGTAGAGAAGGTGGAAAGTTCGTCACCGAGAAAGAACACCAAGATTTGCTAGCCGAATGGAAGCGCACCGCCACGGGCCGTGGTTTCTGGATTAGCATGCTGCTGATCATCGGCTTGGTAGCGATTTGGAGTGTGTTTCGACTGACTTTTGTAGTTCCTGAATGGGCATCCGCCACCGTGACCATTGGAATTGCGGTTCTGATCCTTGTTCGAGTTGGTTGGGCATCTCTTGCCCCGAGAAGGCTGGTCAAAGGGCGCCCTGATATTACTCCCCGGCGAACTTTGGGAGAGGCCCAATCTCAAGCAGCTCGTCTGATGCCGTGGTCAATGGTTATTGGCGTCATTGTCGGGAGTGGCGTGATCATTGGAATCTTGCTTTCGTCAATCACAGGAACGTGGGAATGGTGGGCTTGGACGATTGGAAGCGGAGGTGTTTTGATCAGCTACGTGTGGATTGCAGTTCGGAAGTATCAATCTCGTAGCTAAGACTGCTCGCTATGCGTAGAACGCAGACGATTGGCTGGGCACTAGTGTTCGTTCCTACTAACGTACGGGTGGCTTGCGAATGCGCCAGTTAAGAACCAACCGAACCACGCGGACCAATAAAGCCACAAGTGCCAGGTACTGATTGAGACTGGCAACCCCCAAACATGAAACCCGCACCACATTAATCCAGCAAGAGCAGCAAACTGAAATCCGGGATGGTAGTCAGCACCGGCCCCAGAGCCCGCAAACCACCATCTTAGAGTGCGCCTGTCAGCCGACGGTGCAAACATCGAAAATGCGAAGTTTAAGAAGAATATCGTCAACAGCAATGTGACAAACGGTGTCATCATTTGCAGGACTGGGATTGCGTCAGTGAAACAATCGTCAAGTTCGCCTGTAAAAACTCGGCCTTCACAACGATGGTTTCGGTGCGCGACTCCTCCGACGATAAATGCAACTGGGTAGGCAAACCAGAGGAATATCCCGATTACAGCAGCGGTGAATCTTGCACGCTCGGCCATAACTCACTCTAACCGTTTTCTACCTATTAGCGACATGTCCGCAATGGGCGCAAAGTGGCCATCGGGGTGCGCACGGTTCACCCTGTTGCTGCGTCGAAGGGGATTATCACCGTCCTGCTCCGTGGCATATATCGATTGGCTAGCCGCGCCATTTTTTGAGCCGCAGGCAAGATGGCCTCAGCCCTGGCCCACCATTCTCAGGTGAAAACCATGCGCGCCAAATTGGGCGTCGAGGGCAAGAAGGCGTTTGTGATAATGGCTGACATTCAGCTCGTCCGTCATGCCCACACCGCCATGCGTCTGGATAGCCGCCTCGCCAATGGCTTGGCCCAGCTTACCGGTCTGCCCTTTCAGGATGGCGATGTCGCGCGAAGACGCCGCACCGGATTCAACGAGAGCGGTCGTATAGATCAGCGTTGATCGCGCCTTGGTGTAGGCGATTTTCATATCTGCCAGCCGGTGGGCGACAGCCTGAAAGGACCCGATCGGAACCCCAAATTGCTTGCGGGTCATGGCATATTCGCCGGTCGTCGAGAGCAGGGCGCTCATCGCGCCCACTGCCTCGGCACAGTGGACGATGATGGCATGGTTCAGTATGCGCTCAATCAGTTCGCGATCATCCGTTATTTCCAGCGCCGGAACCGCTTCAAACATGATATTTGCGGCGCTGCGCCCATCAATGGTGGTGAAGCTGCGCGCCGCAAACCCATCACTGCCTTGCTCGACCACAAACAGCGCCGGCTCGCCAGTTTCGCCTTTCCGCGCGACCACGACCAGGATATCCGCTTCGGCCCCTGCCATGACGGTGCGTTTTTCGCCTGTGAGGGTGAAGCTGCCGTCAGCGGGTGTGGCCACCATGCGTGTCTGGTCGAGCGCGGGCGTGCCACGGCCTTCCTCGAATGCAAAACCCGCAATGGCCTCGCCCGATTGCACCTTCTCCAGCCATTGCTGCGCACTCTCATTGGCGCTTACCGCCAGTGCCGTGCCACCGAGCAATATGGAGGCGACATAGGGCTCGACTACCAGGTGCTTGCCGAACAGTTCGGCAAAGGCGACGCAATCGGAGATCGATCCACCCAGTCCGCCTTGGTCTTCGCTGAACGGCAGCGCCAACAGGCCGAACTCGGCAAATTGTTGCCACGCCTCGGCAGACCATGGCGCGTCTGAGCGCACCAGTTCCTGGCGCGTATCGAAATCATAGCTCTTTTCCAGAAACTTGCCGACGCTGTCGCGCAGCATCTGCTGTTCGTCTGTGAAGCTGAAATCCATTGCCTCAGCTCCCCACAGCCGTGCGGGCGATCAGATCGCGCTGCACTTCGTTCGAGCCGGCATATATCGTGGTTGCACGGCTGTTCAGGTAGAGCGGCATGCTGATCAGGTCGAACTCGCTACCCAGCGGTTCGACATTCGATCCCACCCTGAGCGCTTCGAGTTGTCGCGCCAGGCCGTCAACGCCGGAGACCTGCATCATCACGGTTGATGCGCGCTGTACCAGTTCGGAATTCATCGTCTTGTTCATGGATGGGAAGGCTGGATCGCGGGCGATCTCATGACCGCTGATGGCCAGTTTCTCGAAATGCCCGAGCGTGGCGATATCCGCTTCGAGCTCGCCCATTTCCTGCTGGAATACGGGATCATCGGCCAGCATCCCGCCAAAGGGCGACCGGGTTTCAGCCGCTGCTTCGCGGGCGCGTTGGCAATATCGGGTGAGCGTCGGACTGGCAGCATTACCGCCGCCGCGCTCATGCTTCAAAAGATGCTTGGCAACGCTCCATCCGTCATTTTCCTCGCCGACCCTGCCTGATTGCGGCACGCGCACATTGTCGAAAAACACTTCGCATTGTTCGGGGAAGCCATCGAGGCCGACAATCGGGCGCACATCCATGCCGGGATAGTCCATCCGGTCGAGCAGCAGGAAGGTGATGCCCTGCTGCTTCTTGCCCTCTTTGCTGGTGCGCACCAGCATGAACATGCGGTTGGCGTGATGGGCATAGGTGGTCCAGATCTTCGAACCGTTGATGACATAATCATCGCCATCTGGTTCTGCGCGGCAGCTCAGTGACGCCAAGTCAGAACCGGAGCCCGGCTCTGAATAGCCCTGCGCCCAGAAATCATTGCCATTCAGGATGTCGGGCAGGTACCTGTCCTTCTGCGCTTGCGTCCCGATATCGATCAGCAGCGGCCCGACCATGCCAAGGCTCTGTGGCAGCAACGGCGGCAGATCGGCCTTGCGATATTCCTCGGCGAAGATGAAGCGTTGCTCGACGCTCCATCCTGTCCCGCCATGTTCAGCCGGCCAGTGCGGCGCGATCCACCCCTTTTCGAACAGGATGCGGTGCCATTCCATACATTCTTTGAACGGCGCAAAAACGCTGGTCGTCTTGCGTCCCGCCTCGCGAATGGCGGGCGTCGGCGCGCTCGCAAAGAAATCAGCCACCTCGGCCCGGAAGGCCTCCAGCTCTGGAGCAAAATCAATGTTCACGCCGCCGCCACTCCTTTTGTAAATCGCAGGATAGAAGATAGTAGCATGAGTTGTCGCAGATGGTCCGCTTTTTTGCCGACAGCGGATACATGGTCCTAGGCACGCAAAAACCGATAGACCGGTTCAGGACGAGTCAGGCTGACAGCGCTTTGGCGACCATCACCGGTCAGCGACTGTGCGCGTCTTCGCTATCTTGCACCTCTGATTGATCGCTCCCGAACACTTTCTGATCCGGCAGGAATGGCGCGATATAGAGCCCGGCCATCGTCATCGGATAGTTGGGCGCGGTGCCGATGCCGATATTGTCGTGCGGGCGCTCTCCCTTAACCTTGTGAAAGGTTCCGAAGAGAAGGTCGAAGACAATGAACTCGCCGCCATAGTTGGAATCGCCGACGCCCTTGTCGGGGTAATGATGGTAGCGATGATTGTCGCCGATTGAGAAGATATACTCCCAAAAGCCCAGTTTCAGATCGAGATTGGCATGCTGGAAAATGCCAATGGTAAGCTGCATCAAAATAGCAACCAGGATGATCTCCGCCGGCGGCTGGAGCAGGGCATAGGGCACTGCAAACAACACGGCTTGCCCGACCACTTCTACCGGATGGCTGCGGATACCGTTGAGCCAGTAGAGCCGTTTGACCGAATGGTGCGCGGCATGGAAGCGCCACAGAAAGGGCACCTCATGCAAGGCGCGGTGCAACCAGTAACGGAAAAAATCCTTGATCAGGATGAACAGAAACACCTGAATGACCCCGGGGAGATGTGTGGGCCATAAGCCATGGCCATAAGCTTCCATCGCCTCGACCAGCCCGACGAGAAACAGGGCGGAAATCAGATATCGCGCGAAGCCATTCCAGAAAGCACCGGACACGAACATCATGAGGTCAACCGTCGTGTCGTTGCCGCCCTCCAGCCAGTTCCGGCTATAGGGCATCAGTCTTTCGAGCGGCGCGACGAACAAACCGATGACGACCGGGATCAGTGCGAGCGTCGCAATAGATTGCAGCGATGCACCGGCTGCGGCCACGGCAAATCCGATATACAGGCCCGCAAGGATCGTCGCCGGGAACAATATATGCTGAAGGATGCGCTTCAACAGCGTTCCTTCCAATTTGTAAGATAATCCGTCCAGGTGCCTGAGCGCCCAGTTCATCGGGCGCACCAGAATATAGGAGCCGAGCACCTCGATCAGGTTGAGGGGCACACCGATCCATTTCTCCAGCGCCCAGCCTATTCGGCTATGCGTGCGCAAGTTGCGGTTTTCATAGTGAACATGAAGCGTATCGCTTGTCGCATGCGATTGGGACAATGGCTTTGCTGTCACGATTCTGACCCTTAATTGGTTGGAATTAGGCAGATTTGAATAGATATTTGAATTAACTGAACGTGTTCATTAAATGAAAGGGCGGCAATCGTCAAGCATCCGCTGCGCGCACAGCGGATTATCCATGCGTCCCCAATGATTGCAGCAATGCGGCTCCGCTACGCTGGTTGCCGCAACTGCGCACGCCGTGTGAAGGTGAGCGCGTAAATCGCGGCGTAGATGCCGATCACGACCAATCCAATCCACTCAATCTTCAACGGGGTGAACTGGTAGAGCAGGATCAGGCCGTACAGCAGCGCCCAATGGGCGGCCGTGTAGATCCGAGTGCCAAAACGGGTGACGGTGAGACCGAGATTTTCGGAATAGAGCCGCGTCAGCGAGTCGAGAGAATTGATCACGAAGATCACGCCGACCGCGACCATGCACAATTGTAAGACCCCGGAGAGCATCATGCCGCTGGTGTGAATATAGAATAGGATCGCAAACCAGATCGCGATCGGGATGGAGCGTATGACGAGGAGCGCTAACAGCAGCTGCCAAGTCGCGATCCCGCCGACAAAACGCGCGACAAATTGCCCGATCATGATGCTCCAGGCAAACCACCAGAACAGGTAAAAAGCATGATGATCAGTGATCGGCGTGGCGAAGCGATGGATAGTGGGGAAATAGCCGCCAATGTTCGCCGCGCTCTCGGCCAGTCCGGCAATGCCCGCGCCGCTGGCCACCCACAGCAGCAGCACAAGCCCGAAAAACAGTGCGCAGGAGCCAAGGCTCAGCCATTTGATATAGCGGATATCGGTGCTCGACAGGACCGCCAGGAGCACGACCAACGCGACCAGACCGTAGCGAAGGCTATCAGAGATGCCCTCTACTTAGGTCGGCAGATAGGTCAGGAACAAAAAGCCGGTAAAGGCGCAGGTGGCGATAATCACGGCGTTATTCGCAAGCTTGATCCAGCCAATCTCGAACAGCTGCAGTTTCGGTTCGACGACGCAGAAATAGAAAGTCGTGAGGAAATAAAAGGCCCAGACCAGAAACCCCCAAAAACCGAACTCGATCGCCAGCGCATTGGTGAAGCCATAGGCTGGCTCGCTCTCATAAATGGGAAACTCGGTAAGCGGGAACATGATCAGCCCGACATCGAGGCCGGAGGTAAACAGGATCGCCATGAAGGTGGCGAGGGGCAGCGGATCAGGGCCGGTCAGTTTGACGTTTGAGTAGCGGATCAGGATTAGCGCAGACGTGGCCAGCGTGATCCCGATGGCAATCGACAATATTAGGTTCACCGCAATTGCCCCGCTCATCGTCTCCCGGTTGACTGTCGTAGATGACAATGGCGGTGACGCAAGGGCGTGCTAGAGTTCAGCCCGATGATCACTGTATGACTTGCCCTCCCCCTTGATGGGGGAGGGTTGGGTGGGGGTGACATCACCGCTGGCGCCAGCGCGTTCCGATGGATCACCCCACCCCCGGACCCCTCCCCATCAAGGGGAGGGGAGTATTGCATTCCGCCGGTCTTTTCCGCTCACCGCTTGACGATTCAGAAGCGGCGATCCACACGCCGTGCATGCGTTTCTTCTCTGATAATGCGGCGGCCGTCAGCCAACCGGTGCTCGATGCGTTGGCCAATGCGAACAGCGTCGATACGGCCTATGACGATGATGCGTTGAGCCAGCGGCTCGATGCGGCCTTTTCGGAGCTATTCGAGAGTGATGTCACCGCACTCTGGGTGTCGACGGGCACGGCGGCCAATGCGCTGGCGCTCGCCGCCCTGTGCCCGCCCCATGGCTCGATCATTTGCCATCGCGAAGCCCATATCCAGAATGACGAGTGTGGCGCGCCGGAATTCTACACCCATGGTGCCAAACTGCTGCTCGGTGAGGGTGAGGGGGCCAAGCTGGCGCCCGCGGAGATCGAGCGGCTCGCGGCGTCCATCCGCGACGATGTGCACCAGATGCAGATCGGTGCGCTGTCGATCACGCAGGCCAGCGAATATGGCATGGTCTACCAGCCGGACGAGGTCCGCGCGCTTGCCGATATCTGCCACGCCAAGGGCTGGAGCCTGCATATGGATGGCGCGCGCTTTGCCAATGCGGTCGCGCACCTCGATTGCGCGCCCGCCGATATCAGCTGGCGCGTCGGCGTCGATATGCTGAGCTTTGGCTGTGTGAAAAATGGCGGCATGTCGGCCGAAGCCATGATCCTGTTCGGTGATGCGCGCGAAAAAGCAGCGGAAATCCGTTATCGGCGCAAACGCGGCGGGCATCTCCTGTCCAAGGGTCGTTATCTGGCGGCCCAGTTGATGGCGATGCTGACAGACGATCTCTGGCTCGCCAATGCACGCGCCGCCAATGCGGGTGCCAAGCTGATCGCCGATGCCGCGCCCGATCGGCTGGTCTATCCGGCCGAGGCGAATGAGGTCTTTATCACGCTCAGCGCTGACGAAGCGGCATCGCTCCGTGCCGCAGGCTTTGATTTTTATGACTGGGGCATTGGCGAAGCGCGCTTCGTGACCAGCTGGGACCAGCGCGAAGAGGATATCCGCCCGCTGGCCGCCGCCATAGCCGCGCTATGAACCAGGCCGAAGCGGCGCAGGCCGAGGTCGGCCTGTGGACGCCGCGCATCCTGTTCTCCTTCCTGCTGATCTCGTTGATCTGGGGCTCTACCTGGATCGTCATCAAGGACCAGCTGATTGCTGTCCCGCCGGTTTGGTCGGTCAGCTATCGCTTTCTTGCCGCGAGCATCGCCACCTTCATCGTCATTGCGCTCCGCCGCCAGCCGCTGATGCTCGATCGCCGCGGGCAATTCTGGGCGGTGGTGCTCGGGCTCAGCCAGTTCGCGCTCAATTTCAACTTTGTCTATGGGGCAGAACTCTACATCACGTCGGGCCTTGTCGCGGTGATGTTTGCGCTGCTGATGGTGCCCAATGCGGTGTTGGGGCGGATGTTCCTCGGCCAGCGTATCACCACCGGTTTCGTGATCGGCTCGGCAATCGCAATTGGCGGGATAGCCTTGCTGTTCGTGCAGGAATATCGGCTGGCACCGGTCGGCGGCGATGCAGTGTTTATCGGTATCGGGCTTACGCTGATCGCGATCATGTGCGCGTCGACGGCCAATATCCTGCAGGCGAGCAAGGGCGCACAGGCCCATCCGATCCTGACCCTGATCGCCTGGGCGATGCTCTGGGGCGCATTGCTCAACGCGCTATTCGGGCTCGCCACGGTCGGTGCGCCGGTGGTCGAGATGCGCACCGGGTATTTTGCCGGCATCCTCTATCTGGGGGTTATCGGATCGGCGGTCACCTTCCCCATCTATTTCGGCCTGATCCGGGAGATCGGCGCGGCCCAGGCGGCCTATACCGGCGTGTTGGTGCCGATTGTCGCGATGGTCTTTTCGACGCTGCTGGAAGGCTATGTCTGGTCGCCACTGGCAATTGGCGGCGCAGCGCTGGCGATTGCCGGATTGCTCTTTGCGATGCAGGCGCGTCAGCCCAAAAGGCCACGCATTCCCGCTTAACCCGCCGCGATAACGCGCAGGCCTGTGCGATAGTCGGGATAGGCCGGCATCCAGTTTAGCAGCCGCTTCGCCTTGCCATTGGCGACCCGGCGATTCTCGGAATAGAAGCCGCGCGCCATTTCGCTCAGCCCAGCCTCGTCCATTGTCTGGAGCGGTGGCGGTTCCACGCCAAGGAGCGCGCAGCCATAGGTGACGACGTCATTATGCGGGGCCGGCTGGTCGTCGGACAGATTATAGACGCCTGCTGGCCCGTCAAAACCGCAGATCACACCCTGAGCGATATCGTCGACATGGACGCGGCTGAATATCTGGTCGGGCAGGTCGATCCGCCGCGCCTTGTCCTGGCGGATGCGATCAAGAACCGAACGGCCGGGGCCGTAAATACCGGGCAGCCGGAACACGCGCACATCGCCCCGCAGCGCCTGCCAGGCCAGGTCCGCCTCGGTGCGCGCCTTGCGCCGCCCGCTGCCAATGGGGGCGCTTTCATCGACCCATGCGCCGCCCGTATCGCCATAGACACCGGTCGAGGAGAGATAGCCGAACCATTGGGCCGGTGCGCGTTTCAGGGCGTCTCCATAGGTGTCGAGCACCGGATCGGACCCGTCGGTTGGCGGAACCGAGGAGAGGATATGGCTGGCGGCTGCAATGGCGCTCACCACCGCTTCGCGATCGCCAAAGGCAATGCTGTTCGCGTCGGCCGTGCGCCGTGTCGCGGTAACCGACCAACCGTCCGCGCGCAGCCGATCGGCCAGTCGCCCGGCGGAATAGCCGAGACCAAAGATCAGGATATGCGGCATCGTCTAGCTGTCTGTCTCACCTTCAGCAGTCGGCACGATCATTTCGGGATCTTCCACATTCTCCGCTTTCCAGTCCATCGACATCTGCACGCGGGTGCGGCCCGATGGATGGTCGAAAAACAGGAATTCCTCAAGCGCGCCGGGTTCGATCTTGCGATATTGCGAAAGCTTCATCGCGACCGAAGCAAAGCCATCAGGTTGTCGGGCTGCATCAAGGCCAAAGGCATCCGCCTGGCTTTCGACCGTGCGGATCAACGTGTTCTGCGCGGGCGTCATGACCAGGAAATAGACCGTCAAAATGGCAGTAAAGAGCGGGAATGCAGCCGGATCGCTGACATCGCGGATGCCCCATTTCTCGCCATGCCGCGCCAATATGCGCGGCGCGAGCTTGGCCGTGATGAACAATCCTAACCCGAAGATAAGCGACAGGACGACGACGAGCAGCAGCACATGATTGAGCACATAATGGCCCAGCTCATGGCCCATTACCGCTTCAACTTCCTCAGGCGTTCCGCGCTCCAGCAGATTGTCGTTGAGCGAGATCCGCATCGTCCCGAACAGGCCCGACACATTGGCCGAGATCCGGTCATGCTGGCGCGACTGGTCGAAGACATACACATTGTCTGCCGGCACATCATGCTCTTCGGCCATGGCGAGAATTCGGTCCCGCAGCGGCCCGTCTTCCATCGGCGTATAGTCGTTGAACAGCGGGCTGATAAACACCGGCGCGATGGCGATCCCGATGATGATGAAGCCGGTGATCACGCCCGAACCCCATATCCACCAGCGTTTGGGCGAACGGCGGATCACTGCAAACAGCGCCATCAGGAACAGGGCCATGCCGATCACCCCAATGCCGAGGCCAATCGCCTGTTCGGTCAGCCACTCGCCAAAGCCGAGATTCATCAGCTCATATTGGCGCTCGCGGAAAAAGCCGGTGTAGATCGTCCAGGGCAGGACGATCAGCGTCGAAACGATGACATAGGGAATGGCGTAGAGCGCGGGAGTCAGCCAGCGGCGCTTGGCGACGCGCTCGGCCCAGTCACGGAATTTCGCGGACAGGCGTGTGCGCAACACGACCCATTCGGCGAACACCCCGACGATCGCGCCCCATAGGAGCAGCCAATAACCGCCTTCGAAATAATTGTCGGATCGCTCACGGGCCTCGCCGGACAGCGTCTCGACATAGGCATTGGTCGCGGCGACCGGATCGAACCCTGCTGCGGCCCATAGTGATGTGGGCAAGACAAGCAGCACCGTGGCTGCTGCCACTGCCAAATATCGTATCATGATTGCGATCCCTCTCATTCTTGCCCGGTAGCGATTGTGCCGCCGGACAGACGGGATTAGACGGCAATCATGTCCGATATGCAAATAGCCGCCGCCACGCCGCCCGCCACATTACGCGCTGACTATCGCGCGCCGGCCTGGCTCATTCCGGAGATCGCCCTCGATTTCCAGCTCGATCCGGCGCGCACGATCGTGCGCACCCGGCTGACGGTCGAACGCAATGGCGCGCATCACGAACCGCTGCGCCTTGATGGCGAGGGGCTCAAGCTGCTCGAAGTGCATGTTGACGGCGATGCGCTGTCCGAAGGCGACTGGACGCTCGACGATGCCGAGCTCAGCGTGCCCCTGCAGGGTGATGCAGCGGTTGTCGAGACACTGGTCGAGATCGCGCCAGACAAGAATAGCCAGCTGATGGGGCTCTACGCATCGGGTGGCATATTGTGCACCCAATGCGAGGCGGAAGGCTTTCGGCGGATCACCTTTTTCCCCGACCGGCCCGATGTGCTGAGCCGCTATTCGGTGCGTCTGGAGGCGGATAAGCAACGCTTCCCGGTGCTGCTCTCCAATGGCGATTGTATCGAGAGCGGCGATGGCGAGGCGGGTCGGCATTGGACGCTGTGGCAGGACCCCTGGCCCAAGCCCTGTTACCTGTTTGCGCTCGTTGCCGGCGATCTCGCCGCCAATCGCGACAGCTTCACCACTTGCTCGGGCAAGGCGGTCTCGCTGGCGATCTGGGTCCGCGAAGAGGATCTTCCCAAGACCGATCACGCGATGGATGCGCTCAAGACATCAATGGCCTGGGATGAGCGGGTCTATGGCCGCGAATATGATCTCGACCAGTTCAATATCGTCGCCGTGTCCGACTTTAACTTCGGCGCGATGGAGAATAAATCGCTCAACATATTCAATTCGCGCTATATTCTGGCCGATGCGGACACCGCGACCGATGCGGATTTCGATGCGATTGCAGGAGTCGTCGCGCATGAATATTTCCACAATTGGTCGGGCAATCGGGTGACCTGCCGGGATTGGTTCCAGCTTTCCCTGAAAGAAGGCTTCACCGTGTTTCGCGATCAGCAATTCTCGGCCGATCAAGGGTCGGAGGCGGTTGCCCGGATCGGTGATGTCCGCGTGTTGCGCGCGGCGCAATTCCCTGAAGATGCCGGGCCACTCGCCCATCCGGTTCGGCCTGAAAGCTATATCGAGATTTCAAACTTCTACACCGCGACCGTTTACAACAAGGGCGCGGAACTGATCCGCATGATGAAGGCGATCCTGGGCGCGGAGGATTTCCGCAAGGGTTCCGATCTCTATTTCGAGCGCCATGATGGCGAGGCCGCGACCTGCGAAGATTTTGCGACCGCAATGGAAGATGCGAGCGGCACCGATCTCACCCAGTTCCGCCGCTGGTACAGCCAGGCGGGCACGCCCAAAGTCACCGCGCGCTTCGATTATGATGCCGAAGAACAGTCGGCGACATTGGCGCTATCGCAGACGGTGCCCGTAACGCCGGGGCAACCCGACAAACAGCCGATGGCGATACCGCTCAAAACAGCTTTACTGGGCGAGACCAGCGGCGATCCCATCGTCGATGAGCAGCTGATCATGCTGACCGAGAGCGAGCAGCAAATCCGCTTCGAGAATCTCGCCGAACCGCCAGTCCTGTCCTTGAACCGCGGTTTCACAGCGCCCGTCTCGATCGACCGGGAAAGCGATGCGGCGACGCTTGCCTTCCTCTCCGCCCGTGATGACGATCCCTTTGCCCGATACGAAGCTATGCAGCAGCTGATGGTGGACACAATCACCGATGCTGTTTCGGGAAATGGGAGCGATCATGGTCCGGTGATCGAGGCAGTGGGAAAGACGCTCGCCAATAACGATCTCGACAAGGCCTTTATCGCCGAAGCTGTGCTATTGCCGAGCGAGAGCTTTGTGGGAGATCAAATGCTGATCGTCGATCCGGAAGCCATTCATGGTGCCCGCGAAGCATTGCGCAACGATCTGGGTGAAGCGCTCGATGCCGAATGGCGCGCCGCTTATGCCGGGGCAAGCGGCAACAGCTATGCTTATAATCCGACGGCCAAGGGATTGCGCCGATTACGGGCTGTATCATTGAGCTATGTCGCAGCGAGCGGCGCCGATGATGCTGCGCAGATCGCCTTCAGCCAGTTCGATAGCGCTGACAATATGACCGATCGCCAGGCCGCGCTTGGCGTCCTTGCAAGTGGCGAATGGCCGGAGCGGATCGCCGCGCTCGATGATTTTTACGCGCGGTACAAGGATGATGCATTGGTGCTCGACAAATGGTTCATGGTGCAGGCGATGTCGACGCGCGATGACACGGTTGACGCGGTTGAGGCGCTAACTGCCCATCCCGATTTCAGTATCGAAAACCCAAACCGTTTCCGCTCGTTGATCGGAGCCTTTGGCGGCAATCAGCGCGCCTTCCACACAGCCTCGGGCCGCGGCTATCGCCTGCTCGCCGATCACATCCTCAAGGCTGACGCGATCAATCCGCAAACCGCCGCTCGCATGCTGCCGCCGCTCGGCAAATGGCGGCGCTTCGATGAGGAGCGCGGCGCGATGATGCGGGCCGAGCTGGAACGGATCCTTGCCGCGCCAAACCTCTCCAAAGACGTGCTCGAACAGGCGTCAAAAAGCCTTGGCTGAGGCGCTGCGCATCGAACGGCGAGACGCCGAAGCCGCCTGGCCTGAGGTCGAGGCGCTGGCCACGATCGTCTACACGCCCGAAATGGCCGCGCATGACGAATGGCATGACGTGGTCTGGTCGCATGCACACAAATGGGTGCTGGGCTATCTTGGCGATGCGCTTGTGTCTGTGGCGGGCATTCACCAGCGCGAGATCGATGTGAACGGATCAGAGTGCCTGGTGGCCGGGATCGGCGGTGTCAAAACCCATCCGGAGCATGAGAAGCATGGCTATTCCACCGCCGTGCTCGACGAAACCAATCTGGCTATTGCCGAGACGATCGCGCCGCAATTCAGCCTGATCTTTGTCGAAGAGCATAATCGGCCATTTTACGAAAAACGCGGCTGGCGGGTGTTCGATGGAACGGTGATGGTCGAGCAGCATGGCAAGCAGGTCGCGTTCCAGGAGAGCAGCGTCATGCTGCGGGACGGGGCCAGCGCCGCGCCGCAGTCCGGGACAATCGATCTGAAGGGCAGGCCCTGGTAGCCTAACCGGTAATCCAGTCCGAAAATTCGACAGCCATGCGATTGGCCGCACGGTTCAAGGCTTGGGCGACGCTTTGCGCGTCCTGCGAGAAAACACGCTCGCGTTGCTCGAACCGGCGGGTCCGTACACCATTCTCATCGGTGATTGTGGCGTCATAGACGATCACGGTTTCGTTGGATCGTGCATCCAGGCCAAACTCATGCAGCTGGCCGTTGATCACGGTGCCGGGATCGGCCGAATAGGTTGCCGGATCGAGGACGATGCGGCCGGTGCGGGCAGCAACCACTTCGCTGAACAGCGCGCGGAGCAATTCATTGGGTGTGTCGACCCAGAGCGCGTCGGTCAGATAGGCGATGGTTGTTTCGCCGGTTTGGACGGGCAGCCGGTTGGTGATCAGCTTTTGCGGCACTTCCGGACGGCGAATGGTGATCGCCTGACCCATCGCAGCGGAGCGATCGGAACCGCCCGCGATCTGCTCATCGGCATTGAGCGCCATCAAAAACGGGGGCGGCTCGGAGCCGAAACTGACACAGCCGGCCAGCATGGCTAGCGCAACCAATGGGAATAAGCGTTTCATCATCGGCTCCTATTGCGGCTCATAATCGGGCAGGCGGGCAGTACCGACCAGCGATCCCGCGCCCTCGCGGTTGATACGTTGCGATACGGCAGTCAGCGATTCAGACATTTCGCCAAGATCGCGAACCAGCTGGCCGATCTCAGGCACGGTCTGTTCGGAAAAGGCGTTGAGGCCCGGCTCTGCGGCGGTAATCGTGCGGTCAAGCGCTTCCATGCTCGATTCCGCCGATGCAACGGCCGAGCGCAGGTCACGCATCAGGCCCTGGCCTTCCGATCCGAGCAGATTGTCGGTTGTGTTGGCGAGCTGACCAATCTCTTCGACCGCAATACCCACCTGGCGAATGGCTACGCGCGTTTCGGTAAGGGTTTGGGTGATCTCCGGTCCCTGGGCTGAGAGTTCATTGGTTAGCCGTTCGGTGTTCGCGAGGATCGCTGCGATCGAATTCTGGTTCCGGTCTCCCAGCAGCTCTGTCAGCCGCTCGGTCAAGGTCGTCAGGCGTTCCAGGAGGCGCGGCGCACTATTGAGCAGTTCGCCAAAAGCACCCGGTCGAGTGGGAATGACGGGAACACCTTCGGGGCCTTCGTCATCGATCGGTTCCCCGCCCTGGACACCGCCGTCCAGTGAAATCTGGGAAACGCCGGTAAAGCCGATGCCGGCAATCGTTGCAGTGGTCCCCTCGAGTATCGGTACACTCTCATCAATGCTGATCCGCACACGGACAAATTCGGGATTGTCGGGTACGAGCGAGATCTCATTGATCTGGCCAACCGGGACACCGGCATAGGTGACACCCGAACCGCGAGCGAGGCCATCGACCGACTGGGCGAAATAGATGTCATAACTATTGTCGCTGCCATCGCCGATCCGGGTCAGCCAGACGGTGATAAAGACGAGCAATGCGATCAGGCCCAGCACCACGCTGCCTACCAGTATCTGGTTCGATCGGTTTTCCATCCTATCCTCCTGGGCGCCAGCTCATTGGCTCAGCCCGTTCCCGCAATTGCGGCGCGTCCGCGCGGCCCGTTGAAATATTCCTGTATCCATGGGTGATCGAGAGCAAGCAATTCTTCAATCGGTGCGCAGGCGATCACCCGCTTGTCTGCAAGCACCGCGACCCGATCACAGATTGTATGTAATGTATCCAGATCATGCGTGATCAGGAAGATTGTGAGGCCCAGCGCTTCCTTGAGCTCAAGAATCAGATTGTCGAAGGCCGCCGCGCCAATCGGGTCGAGCCCGGCTGTCGGCTCATCCAGAAACAACAGCAGCGGATCGAGCGCCAATGAACGCGCGAGTGCCGCCCGTTTGCGCATGCCGCCAGACAGTTCCGACGGATATTTTGGCGCATCCTCAGCCTTTAATCCGCTCATCACGATTTTGAACGTCGCAATCTCGCAGAGCAGATCTTCATCGATATATTTGTAGAATTCGCGCAGCGGCACCTGGACATTCTCGGCCACGGTCAGCGTCGAAAAGAGCGCGCCATTCTGGAAAAGTACGCCCCAGCGCCGCCGCAAATCGAGATTTTCTTCTGCGGTCGCGCAATCGATGCGCTCGCCAAAAATGCTGATTTCACCGGCGTCCGGCTCTTGCAGGCCTATGATCGACCGCAGCAACACCGATTTGCCCGTACCCGATCCGCCGACGACACCCAGAATCTCGCCTTTGCGAACATCAAGGTCCAGATTCTCATGCACGACATTGTCGCCAAAACTGTTGCGCAATCCGCGGATGGAGATGATCGGTTCCTCGCTCATCACCACTTAACCCCAGCCTATGGATGAGAAGAAGACTGCGAAAAAGGCGTCGAGCACGATCACCAGGAAGATTGCCTGGACCACCGCCGTGGTCGTGCGATTGCCGACTTCTTCATTATCGCCATGCACCTGCATGCCTTGGTAACAGCCAGCAAGACCGATGATCATTCCGAACACCGGCGCCTTGATCAGGCCGACCAATAGATCCGTCATCGGTACGACTTCGCGGAGTCGGATGATGAAGGTTTCCGGCGGTATCCCAAGGCCGATCCAGCAGAGCAAACCGCCGCCGACGATCATCAGGAATGTCGAATAAAAACCAAGCAGCGGCATCAGCAGCGTGGTCGCCAACACCCGGGGCAGGACAAGGGCCTGCATGGGCGGCACACCGATGGTGCGCATCGCATCGACTTCCTCGGCAAGTTTCATCGACCCAATCTGCGCGGCAAAGGCGCTGCCCGAGCGGCCGGCGACCATGATTGCCGTCATCAATACGCCAAGTTCCCGGGTCGTGATCCGGCCGACCAGATTGATGGTGAAGACTTCGGCGCCGAATTGGCGCAGCTGGACCGCGCCCTGCTGGGCGATAACGATGCCGATCAGGAAGCTCATCAACCCGACAATTCCAAGCGCGGAAACGCCGACCGTTTCAAAGCGCTGAACGACAGCATTGTAGCGCATTTGGCCTGGACTGCGGATTACCGCCCCGGTGGCGATGATCAGCCCGCCAAAAAAGGCGAGCAGGCCCTTGAGGCCGCTGAGTGCCTCCAGAGTCGAGGCACCAATTCGGCCGACAATGCGATGGAATCGGCCTTCATCCTCGTCATAGGATTTTGCCGGATCATCGGCGATTACAACCTGGCGGATCAGGCGCTCGGCATGATCGCTCGCGCCCACAATCTCCGCGCCATGATCGCGCGATAATTTGTGAACGATCCAGGCGCCGACCGTATCAACGCGTTCGACATTCGAGATATCGATCCGGCTGGGCGCCAGTTCGAGCGCATCCAGCTTGGCGGGCACCGGGCCAAGCCGGGCAATGGTCAGGCGGCCGGAAAAGCGAATAATCCGCTCGCCCCCCTCCTCGATTTCGGCAAAATTCGCTTCTGCAGTCATCGCCTTACCTTGTGCGGTGAAAATCCCGGCTCGGCAAGCGGCTCCTTCATGCTATGAAGCACTGCGATGACGAAAATTGCTCTCTATGATCTCGACAAGACGATCACGAAACGGCCTACATATCTGCCGTTTTTGCTCCATGCTGCCTGGCGCTATGATAGGCGACGGCTGATATTCCTCCCTGGCTTCGGCATTTTGTTCGCCCTCTATCTGGTTCGCGCGCTGGATCGCGGCGGGCTGAAAGAGCGGATGCAGGATATGCTGCTCGGATCGCCGGTCGATGCAGAGAAAATGGCGGCGATTACCGAAAGCTTTGCCGAAGCGACGCTGGCGAACAATCTCCATCCCCAAGCGCTGGACCGGATCGCTCGCGAGAAAGCCACCGGCTACCGGCTGGTCCTCGCGACCGCATCCTATTCGTTCTACGCTGGCCCGCTAGCGCAGCGGCTGGGATTTGACGATGTGATCGGTACCGAGGTTGAGCGCGACGAGGACGGCAATATCCTCGCCAAAATCGATGGCGAGAATTGCTATGGCGACGCCAAGCTCCGCCGCGTCCAGGTCTGGGCCGAAGCCCAGGGCCTGGCCAAGGACGATATCGAGATCCGTTTCTATTCGGACAGCCCTACCGATCTCCCGGTATTCGACTGGTCGGACGAACCGCTACCCACCAACCCCACCAGCAAACTCCGCAAGATCGCCGATAAACGCGGCTGGCGGATCTTTGCCTGGGGGTGAGCCGCACTATTGCGCTATCCTGTGCTCCGGCGCAGGCCGGAGCCTATGGCCGATCGGGTTTCGCTATGTGGATGTGACAGGACTGGACTCCGGCCTGCGCCGGCGCACAGCTAGACCTCCGCCAGTGCCTGGGTGAAGTCGGCGATCAGATCGTCGGCATCTTCGACACCGATGGAAATGCGTACCAGATTGTCGGTGATGCCGAGTGCGGCTTTGCGCTCGTCGGGCACCGACAGATGCGTCATCGCCGCGGGGTGGCTGGCCAGCGTTTCGGTGCCGCCCAAACTCACGGCGAGCTTGGCGATCTTCAGCGCATCGAGGAAGCGGAAGCTTTCCTCTTCGCCGCCTTGGACGAAGAGCGAGAAGGTCGATCCTGCGCCCGTGCAATGGCGATCATAGATATCGCGCTGGCTTGATCCCTCTTCGAGAAAGCCGAGATAGCCCAGGCCGTCGACCTTGGGATGATCGCGCAGGAAGCTGCAGACTTTCTCCGCATTTTCCCCGGCGCGTGTCATTCTAAGCTCCACTGTCTCAAGGCTGCGGAGCAGCATCCAGGCGGTGTTCGGATCGGTGATCGTGCCGATCGTGTTGCGCATCGCGCGGATCGGATCGAGATGCGCCTTGGAGCCCATCACGCCACCGGCGACCAGATCGCTATGCCCGCCGACATATTTGGTCAGGCTGTAAATTGTGATGTCCGCGCCATGTTTGAGTGGCTGCTGCCAGAGCGGGCCCAGAAACGTGTTATCCATAGCGATCGGCGGGCCGTCTTCGCCAAAGGCCGCATCGCGCGCTTCCTTGACCATCTGGATATCGACAAGTGCATTGGTCGGATTGGCCGGGCTTTCCAGATAGATCATCGCGACCTTCCCTGATCCGGTAGCCATGCTCTTTGCCTTTTCGAGGATCGCATCGACCTCCGCCCGGTCTGCACCTGCGGGGAAATCGATAAAGGTCACGCCAAAGCGGCCGAGCACGCGATTGATCAGGGTTTCAGTGGCCGCGTAAAGCGGACCGGAATGGACGACGACATCGCCCTGATGGACATTGGCAAGCAGGACAGTGGCGATTGCCGACATGCCGCTTGAAAAGACGAGCGCTTCCTCTGCTTCTTCCCAGACCGAAAGCCGGTCTTCGCAGATTTCCTGGTTCGGGCCGTTAAAGCGCGAATAGACAAGCCCCTCGGCGCCGCCTGGGCGTTTACCGGTAATCCCTTCGAAATGGCGCTTGCCAGCGGCCGCGTTTTCAAACGCAAAGGTCGAGGTGAGGAAGATCGGTGGCTTGAGCGAGCCTTCGGACAGGGCCGGGTCAAAGCCATGGCCCATCATCAAGGTTGCAGGCTTCAGCTTGCGGTTGCCGATCTTTTCAATCTCGGGTTTCGGTTTGCGGCGCGGCGTGGTGCCGTCGAGCGCAGATTTGTCTTCGGTTCCGTCAGTCATAGCGGACAGGCCTTCCGTTTTGCGCTCCTAGGAAGGCAGGAGCTCAATAGAGGCGTTTCCGGCCAGGGCGCCTAACCTCCGCAGGCGCGCATCTCCGTCATTCGCCCGATTTGAAACGCGGCGGACTAGCCAGCCAGCGCTGCGACGCCCCAGGTCACCAGGACAATCATCGGTATCCCGCAAATATCGAGCAGAAATCCGGATTTCAACATCCTTGGCAGCGCAATGTGATTAGATGCCCAGGCGATCGCATTGGGACCGGTGCCGGAGGGCAGCATAAAGCCCCAGCTTGCGGCCATTGCAGCGGGCATGGCGAGCAGCATCGGATCCGCGCCGGTCGCGACAATTAATGCTGCGACAACCGGTATCACGCCGCTTGCCGTTGCCACATTGGATGCAAATTCGGTGATCAGCACGACAAGCGCGGTCACCGCCAGCGCGATAATGATGAGGTCAACCGCCTGGAGCGGCTCCAGGGCTTCGCCCAGCCAGGCGCCAAGCCCGGATGCGATGATGCCTGAGGCCAGCGCCAGTCCGCCCGCGAACAGCATGATCACGTCCCAGGGCGCGCGATTGGCTTCGGGCCAGTTGAGCATTGGCCGACCCTCGCCATCGGGCAGCACGAATAGCAGCAGGCCGCCGAGGATCGCGACGGTGCCATCATGGATGGAACCTTCGGGCAGATAGGTCTTGATAAAGGGCAGCGCGATCCAGCCACCGACCACCAGCATGATAACGGGCAGCAGCCGCCTTTCCGCTGTCGACCAGGCACCGGGATCGCCGATCGCGGCTTGCGCTGCGGCGGTGTCAAACGCAGTGCGCGTCACACGTTGTATTCGTACCAGGATGAAGAGGCACAGCGGAATGCCGATGGCAACAATCGGCAAGCCGAACATCGCCCAGGTGAGGAAATCGATTTCGGTGCTGATGGTCCGGTTCATCAGTCCGGCGGCGATTGCGTTGGTCGGCGATCCGACCAGCGTTCCCAGCCCGCCAATCGATGCGGAAAAGGCAATGCCCATCAGCAATGCGCCGGCAAAGCCCTTGGTCTCGCCTTCCGCGACGCCACCTGCGGCGAGCACGGCTATCGCGATTGGCACCATGATCAGCGTGGTCGAGGTATTCGAGACGATCATCGAAAGAATGGCTGTCGCCGCCATGAACGCAAAGAGCAGCCCCCAAGCGGTTTTCCCGGCCCGGCCAATGATGGCGAGTGCCAGTCGCCGGTGCATTCCGGTCCGCTCGATCGCCAGCGCAAGAAACGCACCGCCCAGGATCAGGAAAAGGATCGGCGAATAATAGGCGCTCGCCACCTCACCGGTGGTCATCACGCCCATAAAGGGCAGCGCCACGAACGGCAGCAGTGCGGTCGCTGTCAGCGGCAGCGCCTCGGTCATCCACCAGCTCGCCATCAGCACAACCAGCGCGGTCACCCGCCAGGCTTCGACCGGCATGCCTTCGGGCGCCGGCATGATAAGCAGGATGATAAAGACGGTGAGGCCGCCGAAAAATCCCATCTGTTTGGCTGTCATCCGACCCCTCCGTGCGCCATCGCCTACCACCCTTTATCGCTCGCGCGAAGGTGCGAGCGATTATAAGGCGATCACCGATAATTGGCGGCCATAATCGGGTTCGCCCCGATGGGTGGCGCGGCGATAGCTGAAGAAGCGATTTTCGTCAGTATAGGTATCAAGGCCCAGCGTCTCGACGGTCTGGATACCGCAAAAAGCGAGCCAGGCCGCGACATAGGCTTCAAGGTCGAAATAATGATGGCCCGGCGCACCATCGCGGAAATATTGCTCATTTTCAGGTTCGATGGCTTCGAAGCGCTTGCGAAACTCATCATCCACCTCATAGGAGCCCCGGCCGATACACGGGCCGACCGCGGCGGCGATCTGGCTGCGGTTTGCGCCGAGCTCTTCCATCGCCTCAACCACGGATTTTGCGACGCCCGTCATCGCGCCTTTCCAGCCGGCATGCGCGGCGCCGATTACGCCCGCTTCCCGGTCAGCGAGTAGAATCGGTGCGCAATCCGCAGTCAGGATGCCGAGAGCGAGATTGGGTTTGTCGGTGACCATCGCATCGAGCTCAGGGCGATCGCTATCGGGGAAAGCATGGGTGACGGTCACAACATCGGGCGAATGGACCTGATGGACTGTCACAAGGGTTGCATCGGGCGCTACCGCTTCGGTGGCGCGGCGGCGATTGGTCTCGACATCCGATTTGATGTCATCTGATCCAATGCCAACATTCAGACTTTCATAGATGCCGGTCGATGCTCCGCCCGTCCGGCCGAGGAAGCCATGTGCCACCCCGTCCAGCGCCGCGGCGCGGATAATCTCGATCTTCTGACCCATGCAATTCTTGTCCCTGCCCGTAACGGGTCGGTCTGTTTAGCGCTCTTCTGGCTGGTTGCAATGTGCGATTTAAAAAGCCGCGGGTGCTGGCCAGTTGGGGTTCACTACCGCTAAAGTTTTGAAAAGTGTACCCATTTCATCAGGCTGTGTGAGCCGATCACGGGCGGCAACCAGTTCCGCCTGGCGGTGCGGCGCGGCTTTGGCGAGTGCTGCCGTGCGCGCGCCGATACCGAGGGACTCCAGCCAGCCGCCTTGATCCGCCGGCCCATAAACTGCCAGTCCGGCCGCTCTGCCGAGGCTCTCGAGCATCGAGAAATTGACATGGGCGGTGAGGTCTCGCTCGCCAGGTTCGGCAAAAATGTCCGCATATTCATGGCTGGACACGGCCTGCAATGTGTCACCGGTCGCGAACCCCTGATAGCCATAATCGATGATCAGCGCGGCGCCGCCCTGGGCTGCAATGCGGGTCGCGAGTGCGCGTGCAGCGCTCTCTACGGCGGGCGATGTTTCGATGACACTGCCGACCGGCGCGTCCCGCAGCGGCTCCGGCACAAGGCTGTCCAGCGTCGGGCCGGACGCACCAGGGAGAAAAGCACCATCTTGATGGTCAACCATGATTTCATGCCATCCCGCCTTGGTCCGCATGATCTGGCGGATTGGAAGCGCGTCAAAAAACTCATTGGCAACAACGAGCAGCGGACCGGTGTCCGGGAGCGTATCGATATCGTCATGCCACCGTGCAGTCGGCAGTCGCGTCGCCTGTTTTTCGCGCAGCACCGGGCTCGTTTCGACGAGATGGATGGGTGGTTCGAACCGGCCGGCGCGCATCGCCCGCAACGCGTCTTCGGCCAGTGTACCGCGGCCTGGGCCAAGCTCGACATAATGGGCGTTGGCTGGCGATCCGGCGCGATCCCATAAGTCTGCCAGCCACAGTCCGGTCAGCTCGCCGAACATCTGGCTGATCTCCGGCGCGGAGACGAAATCTCCGGCCGCGCCCAAAGGGTCGCGCGTTGCATAATAATGCGCATTCGCTTCGGCCATGAACTGGGCAACGGAGATCGGACCGGCAGCGGCGATCAGCCCAGCCAGCCTGTCCGTCAGCGAACGGTCTTTAGTCGGCATTCGCCTGGGGCTTGGCCTGGTCAGCGCGGCCCTTGGCGGTTGCGATCAGCCAGATGCCGCCAAGGATCATCGGCACCGTCAGCCACTGGCCCATCGACATGCCCAGGCTGAGCAGTCCGAGATGCGAATCCGGTTCGCGGAAAAACTCGACAGTAAAGCGGGCAAGACCATAGCCGACCAGGAACGTCCCAACGAGCTTTCCAGGTTGGTGGCGCGCATCGGTCTTCCAGAACAGATACCACAGCACGGCAAAGAGCAGGACGCCCTCCAACCCGGCTTCGTAGAGCTGGCTCGGATGGCGGGCCTGTTCGTCGGCGCGGGGAAATATGATCGCCCAGGGCACATCGCCAGGGCGGCCCCACAGCTCCCCATTCACAAAGTTGGAAAGGCGCCCGAAAAACAGGCCAAACGGGATAGTGCAGGCGACATAGTCATGGATCCGTAGCCAGTTGAGCTTGTTCTTCCAGGCCATGAACAGGATTGCGAGGCTGACACCGATTACCCCGCCATGGAAGGACATGCCACCGTCCCAGACGCGAATGATATCGCCGGGATTGTCAAGATATTCTAAGGGTTTATAGAATATCACATAGCCGAGCCGACCGCCGATCAGGATGCCGAGCGTCGCGTAGAACACCAGATCATCGGCGTGGCGCCGGGCCATCGGGGCGCCGGGTTGGCCGACAAGTTTGAGGAGATACCACCAACCGACAATGATACCGGCGATATAGGCAAGGCTGTACCAGCGTAGCTGAAAGAAGCCGAGATCGAGAGCTATTGGCGAAAGACCGAGATTTTCGAACCTCAGAAAATCGCCGGTAGCGGGCACGGCGGCGGCGAATGTCGTTAACAGAAAGTCCAAGGCTTTCCCCCTCGCGTTTTTGCCCTCATAATGGTGGCAGACCGAAACGGAAAGCGCCGAGAATCACAAAGGCGTAGGAGAGAGTAAGATGGCGACCCAGGCACCCGAAGTAGAAACGACAGGCAAATCCTTCACCCGCATGCAGGATGGCCAGCCCGAACATTGGGCGGTGATCGCGAAAGAGCATCAGGATCATTACAAGACAGACGCGCCCAAGCGCATCCTCAAGCATCTTGAAGATCTCGGTGCGCTGACGCTCGGCTTTGGCTGCGATCAGCTCCAGCATTCACTGATGACAGCGACCCTGGCGCGCCGCTCTGGCGCCAGCGATGAAGAAATCGTTGCCGCGCTTTGCCATGATATCGGCAAGACAATGTCGGTGCCCAATCACGGCGCAATCGCGGCCGAAATCCTCAAACCCTATGTCAGCGACGATCTCTATCATGTGATCAAATATCACCAGGATTTTCAGGGCGCTTATTATTATAACTATCTCGGCAAATCGACGACGATGCGCGAAGATCACAAGGATGAAAGCTGGTATCCCTTGGCCTGCAAATTGGTCGATGAATGGGATGCGCCGGCCTTTGATCCCGATTTCGATGTCGACAGTCTCAAAAGCTTCGAACCGGAAATTATGCGAGTGTTCGGCACGCCGAAGATGATGTGATCGCAATGCGGATCGACCAGAAAAGGCACCCGGTTCAGGGTCGCTGATATCGCAACAGACGCCCAACCCGCAGCGGCCGCTGCGCCCTTGCCCCATCACGGTGAAGGCGGTGCGTTGGGCAAGACAGGCTTTGCCTGGGCGATCTTCGAATGGGCCCGCAATCCCTATTATATCCTGATCGTCATCTATATTTTCGCGCCCTATTTTGCGCGCGATATTGTCGGAGCGGATATCCTGGCGAGCGGCGAGCTGGACGGCCTCGATCCCGAAACCGCGACGCAGACCGCCAATGCGCGGGGCCAGGCGGCGATTGCGTCGGTGACCAAATGGGCCGGCTTGATCGCCGCGCTCACCGCACCGTTTCTCGGGGCCGCGCTCGATCGCGGTGGACGGCGCAAGCCGATCCTTGCTGTCATGCTCGGCACGATTGCAGTCATGTCCTGGCTGCTCTGGTATGCGATTCCGGGCGAAGAAGGCCTGCCGACCAATGTGGTGATGGTCGTGCTGGTCGTTGCCTATGTCTGCTACACCTATTCTGAGGTTACCCATAATTCGATGTTGCCCGCGGCCGGGCGGCCCGAAGCGCTGCCGATGATCAGCGGTCTGGGCCTCGGTCTTGGCAATCTTGCGGCGACGTTGATGTTTATGGCGCTGGTCGGGCTGTTTGCACTTCCGGCGGCGATCGGCTGGCCCTTTGCAGAGCCGCAATTCGGCTTCGATCTTGCGCGCTACGAACATATGCGGATCGCAGGTCCGCTCTGTGCGATCTGGCTCGTTGTCTTTGCCATCCCTTTCTTTACGAGCGCGCGGGATCCCGGTGTGCCGGGTGCGAGTTGGAGCATGGCGGCAATCGATGGCGCAAAGAGCGTCGTCCGCACGGTACGCAAGGCCGCCCAATATGCGCAGCTGATGAAATTCCTGCTCGCGCGAATGTTTTACGCGGATGCAATGGCCGCGCTGCTGGCGCTGGGCGCAGTCTATGTCTCGCTATTCCTTGAATGGGGATTTCTGGAAATGACCGGCTATGCGATTTTCGCTTCGGCCTGGGCGTTTCTTGGCGGGCTGGTCGGTGGTTGGCTCGACAACAAGGTCGGCGTGAAACTGGCGCTGATCATTGAGATACTCGGCATGGTTGCGGTCCTGGCGTTGCAGCTCTCGATCACCAATGAGACTTTGTTCTTCGGCACTGTCGAGAATTACGAGGTCTGGGAAGGCCTCGTGTTCCAGGACCTGTCCGATCTTGTCTATCTTGGCCTGGCCGCGGTGCTTGCGGTGACGGCCACGGCCAGCATTTCCTCGAGCCGCACAATGCTGGTTGCGCTGGCACCGCCGGGCCGCGCAGGCGAATTTTTCGGGCTTTATGCGATTGCCGGTACGGTCACCGTCTGGCTTGGGCCGCTGCTTGTGGAGGTTTTCACTACGGCCTTTAACAGCCAGCGGATTGGCATGGCATCGATCGCCATATTGTTTGCGATCGGGCTGATCTTTCTTGCCTGGGTCAGGGTCGAACAACCCGAAGCCTAAGCCATGCGCAGCCTGTTCCCAAGGGCGGCTGGCGTCATCGCTTCCCAGTCTCTACAGAGCCATTCATGGCAGATGGTCCGCGCTTTGGAATTACGCGCCGCCGCGTCCTGATTGGGGGTGGCGTGGGTGCTGGACTTGCGGTCGCCTGGGCCGTCTGGCCGCGTTCCTATGTCCATAATCTGATCGCCGGTGAAGGGGAAACAGTCTTCAACGCCTTTCTCAAAATCGGCGAGGACGGCAATGTCAGCGTCATCGTGCCGCAGGCCGAGATGGGACAGGGCGTCTGGACCGCGCTGCCGCAGGCACTCGCCGATGAGCTGGGCGCGGACTGGCGCACGATCGGGGTCGAGACGGCGCCGATCAATCCGCTCTATGCCAATGACTTTATCGTTGCCGGAGAATCGGATGGTGCGCTGCCTTCATTCCTCGGATCGATCGGCCAATGGGCGACCCGCGAATATGCCGTCCGCAACGCCTTGATGATCACTGGAGGCTCGACTTCGGTGCGCGGGTTTGAGCAGCGGTTCCGCGAGGCTGGCGCCGCGGCGCGCGCAGTTTTGTGCAAGGCCGCCGCCGCCCGCTGGGATGCCGATTGGGAGGCCTGCGACACGGCTGATGGCTTTGTAACATTAGGCGAGCGCCGATTGCGGTTTGGCGAACTTGCCGCCGAAGCCGCTAGCTATTCTCCGCCATCAACACTGACGCTGCGCAATGCAGGTACCGGATCGATCAGCGGTCAATCCGTGCCGCGCATCGATTTGCCGTCCAAGGTCGACGGGTCTGCCCGCTATGCCGGTGATGTCCGCCTGCCGGATATGGTGTTTGCCGCAGCCCGCCAGGCGCCTTCGCGCCGCCATCGGCTGGCCTCGGTAAACCGGGACGCAGCCAATAATGTGTTCGGTGTTTCCGCGATCTTCGAAAATCCCCGCTTTGCGGCCTGCGTCGCAACCAATTGGTGGGCGGCCAATCGCGGCGTCGAGGCGCTGGCACCGCAATGGGACAGCGATGATGAGACGCCGGTCGACGATAGCAGCATCGATGAGGCGCTGCAGGCGGCGCTCGATGGCGATGAGGGCCATCGCTTTGTAAGCGAAGGGGATCTGTCTGCCGCCTTCGGCCCATCGGGCGCGATCCGCGAGACCTATACTGTCGGGCTTGCGCCGCATGCCGCGATCGAACCGCTAACCGCGACGGCGCGGGTCCAGGATGACGAGATTGAGATCTGGGCGCCAACCCAGGCGCCCGGTTTGATGCGCGCCGCGGTGGCCGAAGCCATCGGCTATGGCGAAGGCCAGGTGACCATCTATCCGATGCTGCTCGGCGGCTCCTTCGGCCGGAAGATCGAAAATGATGCGGCGATCCAGGTAGCGATCATCGCGCGCCGGATGAACCGCCCGGTCCAGCTCACCTGGTCGCGCGAAGAAGAGATGCGCAGCGACTATTATCGCCCGGCTGCCCGCGCGCGGCTAACCGGTAAACTGGCCTCGGACGGTCGGGTGTCGGCCTGGCACAGCCGGATCGCGGTTCCCTCGACCAATAATGAGATGTTCAAGCGGATCATGCCGAGCATCTTTTTCGGCGATGTCGACGATGCCAGCCCAATCGCGGTCGAAGGCGCGCGCCCGGCCTATGCGATTCCCAATCTGGCGGTTGAACAGATGCCGGCCGATATCGGTGTTGAAACCGGAATCTGGCGATCGGTCGGGCATAGCTATACCGGCTTTTTCAATGAGACCTTTATTGACGAACTGGCCCAGCAGGCCGGTGTCGAGCCTCTATCATTCCGGATCGCGATGCTGGGCGCCGAGCCAAGGCTCGCGCGCTGCCTGACAAATGCTGCGATGCTGGGCAACTGGGACGGCGGCGAACAGGGCGGTGGCATGGGCATCGCGGCCCATAGCTGTTTCGGCAGCCATGTAGCCATGGTCGTTCAGCTGGGCATTGCCGATGATCAGCGCCCCGCTTTGGAGCGCGTATCCGTTGCGGTGGACTGTGGCCGGGTCCTCAATCCCGAAATTGTCCGTCAGCAGATTGAAGGCGGCGTCATTTTCGGCATGTCGCAGGCGCTGGGTCTGCCCTTCGGCTATGATGCCGGCGAACCGACTGCCTCCAATTTCCCGGACCTCGCCTTGCCCTTGCTGTCCGACACCCCCGAAATTGAGATTGAATTGATTGAGAGCGAAGAAGAACCAGGCGGGGTTGGGGAGATTGCCGTGCCGCCAGTCGCGCCAGCCATCGGCAATGCGATCTTTGCCGCAACTGGCCAGCGCCTGCGCTCGTTACCGTTTGTGATAGGCGGAGTTGAATGACCGAAAAGCCTGATTTCCATCCGGATATAATCCCTCCCAAAGTGGCGGTGTTGCTGGTCAATCTTGGTACGCCGGACGCGCCGACAGCCAAGGCCGTGCGGCGCTATCTTGCTGAATTTCTAGCGGACAAGCGGGTTGTCGAGCTGCCGGATCTGGTCTGGAAACCCATCCTGCACGGGATTGTTCTCACCACACGGCCGCGCAAATCTGCAGCCGCCTATGCCAAGGTCTGGACCGACGACGGATCACCGCTGGCTGTTCATACCAAGCAGCAGGTGGCCGCATTGCAGGCGGCGCTCGGCGATAGCGTCCATGTCGATTATGCGATGCGTTATGGCCGCCCCGGCATCGGCTTTCGGCTCGAGCAAATGAAAGAGCAGGGCTATGACCGCATCCTGTTGGCGCCGCTCTATCCGCAATATTGCGGTGCGACCACGGCAACAGTAATCGACGAAGCGGGTTCGGAATTAGCAGATATGCGCTGGCAGCCGACGCTCAGGGTCATGCCGCCCTATCATGATGACCCGGCCTATATCGAGGCGCTGGCCGCATCGGTGCGCACGGGCATTGCGGGGCTCGACTTTGAACCCGACGCAGTGGTGGCGAGCTTTCACGGCATGCCACGGCGTACCTTGGAGCTCGGCGATCCCTATCACTGCCAGTGCCAGAAAACCGCGCGCCTCGTCGGCGAAGCGCTGGGTCGACCGCTCTTCGTCTCGTTCCAGAGCCGTTTCGGACGGGCCAAATGGCTGGAACCCTCGACGGTGGACATGCTGGAAGCGCTGCCGGCCAAGGATATCCGCAAGATTGCGATATTTGCGCCGGGCTTTTCAGTCGATTGTCTGGAGACTCTGGAAGAGCTGGCCATGGAAGGCCGTGAGCAGTTCATGGCGGCTGGCGGCACCCATTTTGGCTATATCCCCTGCCTCAATGCCAGCGATGGAGGCATGGCCATGCTTGAAACGCTCGTCCGTCGGGAGCTTGGCGGCTGGATCGATTAGCCTGCGGCGGCGCGGCGCAAGTGTTTTTTGGGTTTTTCGGCCGGCGTATTGAGCCGTTCAAGATCAAAATTGCGCGCGAATTCAATCCCCATGCGCTCCTTGTCCGACCAGCGAACTTTACTACGGAACATCTGCCCTTCCAGAACCTCGATCAGGATATCAGTTCCGTCTTCGATATCGCTCAGGCCCTCGATCATCGCGCCCGTCGCAGAGATATCGCGGATCAGGCCTCTTTTTGTCCGGCCGTCAACTTCGACATTAGCGGATCGGAGCAGGCGCTTGCGCGGGCTGCGGCTTGCGCGATGTCCTTCGGCTTTTGCGACGCCAGATCCGTCGCCGAGCTGCGCCATCACCTCAATATGCGGCATCGGTTTGCCGTAGATATAGCCCTGGATGTGCGAGCAACCGAGCTGCTTCACGAGCTCGATTTCATCCTTATGCTCGACACCTTCGGCGGTGGTTTCCATGTACAGCGTTTCGGCCAGCGAAACGATCGCCTTGATAATTGCAGCGTTGCGATTGCCGATCACGGCGGCGCCGCGAATGAAGGATTGATCGATCTTGATCTTGTCGAACGGCGCAGTTTTCAAATAGCCGAGCGCGGAATAGCCGGTGCCGAAATCATCCAATGCCAGCCGTATTCCGATCCGCTTCAACGTCTTGAACATGGTTGTCGTGTCATTGTCCTCATCGAGGAAAACCGACTCCGTCAGTTCAAGCTCAAGACGTTCAGGCTCGAGCTCGGCATTGGCCAGGGCGCTGACGACGATTTCGGGGAATTTCGGGTTGGCAAACTGTATCGGGGACACATTGACCGCGACCCGTACATTGCCGGGCCATTTTGCGGCATCCATGCAGGATTTGCGCAGGATCCATTCGCCGATCTGCTCGATAAGGCGAATATCTTCGGCAACCGGAACGAAATCTTCGGGCGAGATTGAGCCGCGCGTGGGATGATGCCAGCGGATTAGCGCCTCATAGCCAACAATCTTTTCATTCCCTGTGCTGACCTGGGGTTGGTAGGCGACGGCCAGTTCGTCCTTTGAGAGCGCCACCCGCAGATCGTCTTCGAGCCGTTTGCGCTGCTTGGCGCCGGCGTGCATTTCCGCTTGGTAGAAACGATGGACGCCGCGGCCATCGGCCTTGGCAGCGTAAAGTGCCAGATCGGCGTTGCGCACAAGCTCGTCCGACGTGCTGCCATTGGCCGGTGCAATCGCAATCCCGATTGAACACCCAATGGAAAGCGTAACGCCATCGATCATATAGGGTTGAGACAGTTCGTTGATGATCTGGCTGGCCAGGCTCGACAGGCTATCGTTTTTGACGAGCCCAGGCAGCACCACCTCGAATTCGTCGCCGCCAAGCCGACCGACCATTCCCTTGTCGCCCACGGCGCGGAATAGTCGCTTCGATACCTGCTTAAGCAGTTCATCGCCGACCGGATGGCCCATCGTATCATTGACCGCCTTGAACCGGTCGAGATCAAGCAGGAACAGGGCGGCCTCGGCGGTAAGATCTCCCTTGTCATCCAGCGCACGTTCGAGGGCCAGCTGCATCTCCTGCCGGTTCGCAAGGCCGGTTAGTGAGTCATATCGCGCAAGGCGGTTGGCTTCGGCTTCGGAACGACGTTTCTCCGTCAAATCGGTACCGCTGCCCGCATAACCCCGAAACTGTCCGATTTCATCAATGACCGGGCGGCCCGAGATAGCCCACCACAAGTCTTCGCCCTCGACGGCAGCCCGGACAGCGACCTCATTAAAGGCACTGCGCGTGGACAGGTGGAAGCCGAGCGCGCGCTCACCGTCTTCAGCGCCGCCCTCGTACCGGATGAGTGATGCAAATGGTTGACCGATGACTTCGGACTTGGACTTTTTGAGCGTCTCGACCAGTTTCGGGGACAAGTAGACGATCTTGCCGGTGCGGTCAGTTTCCCAAAACCAGCCATTTCCATTGGCTTCGAATTCTTCGAGCAACCGGTTGGCGCGGCTCGCGCTGGCATCATTGCGTGCGCGATTTCGGGTTTGCTCCTGATCGATACGGGCGTTGCGGATACTTGCGACCCATAGGCATATGAGGCTGGTTATTCCGACCACTGCAACCAGAAACTCACCGGATAGCACCGCACCGCTGATGATCGCGCCAGCGACGAGCAGAAAGGCTGCGGTCTGGATCGGCGCGAGGGCATAGAAGAGCAACAATCCGGACATTGCGAGGGATAGCATGCACAATATTCCGATCGTCATATGGCTGAGCGCAGCCAACTCGAATCCCAAGATTGTGAAAACTGTTCCATATGCGGCGGCAATGGGCAGTGTAGCGAGCACTAGATAGTGGGGCCTGATTCGGCGGAAAACTCTCATGCGCGAAAAGAGCAGCAATGTAAGCGTTACCGTTAATACGCCGCCGACTATGGGAACAACACGGGCACCGAACTCAAAAGCCTGCATGCCGAACGTAGCGGTCAGAATGAGTGCGATTGTAAGCAGTTGTGCGACAAGGGCCGCGGGAAGCATTGCCGCTGCCCGACGTACCAAAGCGATCTGGGATTCTGTTTCAAATGCGCCTTCGGCTGCCGTAATCCCCAGATTTACAGCAATGCCCTGACGCTCAACATCTTCGGATGCTGAGATGATTGCCCGCACGTCCATCGGGCGGTGATAGTTCATCAATGTGAATACTGTCCTGAGAGCGATGGTTAACGCGCCGCGTCGGTCTGGATCCGGCCTCACCGGGCGGAACGATTGCAACCGTCAACATTCCGAACGCGCAATTCGGCTCGGCTCCCTAGCTGGCGGCGACCCGGCGCACGTTCGGTCTTGGTCTTGCCGTGAAGGAATTGAGCTTCTCCAGATCGAAGTTCCGCGCAAACTCGATTCCTGCGCGTTTCGTGTCCGACCAGCGCACTGTGCTATGAAACATCTGACCTTCGATGACTTCGATCCGCACGGTGGCGCCAACTTCGACATCTCTCAGGCCTTCAACCATCGCGCCGGTAGCCGATATGTTGCGGATCAGACCCTTGGAAACCCGGCCATCCACCTCGACTGAGACAGAACGGAGCAGGCGTTTGCGCGGGCTGCGGCTTGCCTGATGGCCTTCTGCCTTGGCAACGCCGGCACCTTCGCCCAGCTGTTCCACTACCGCGTCATGCGGCATCGGCTTGCCGTAGATATAACCCTGGATGTGTGAGCAACCCAATTGTTTGACCAGCTCGATCTCGTCTTTCAGTTCGACGCCCTCAGCCGTGGTTTCCATATCCAGTGTTTCGGCCAGCGAGACGATTGACTTGATGATTGCAGCATTGCGATTGCCGACCACGGCGGCGCCGCGAATGAAGGATTGATCGATCTTGATCTTGTCGAACGGCGCGGTTTTCAAATAGCCGAGCGCGGAATAGCCGGTTCCGAAATCATCCAGTGCGAGACGCACGCCGATCCGCTTCAAGGTCTTGAACATCGTTGTCGTATCATTGTCCTCATCAAGGAAGACCGATTCAGTAAGTTCCAGTTCGAGTCTCTCAGGCTCGAGATTGGCATTGGTGAGGGCGCTCAACACGATTTCCGGGAACTTCGGATTGGCAAATTGGATCGGGGATACATTGACGGCCACGCGCGCCGGAGATGGCCATTTGGCCGCATCTTCGCAGGATTTTCGCAACACCCACTCGCCGATCTGCTCGATCAGGCGAATATCTTCGGCAACCGGCACAAAATCTTCCGGAGAGATCGGGCCGCGGGCTGGATGATTCCAGCGGACGAGCGCTTCATAGCCAACAATCTTCTCATTCGCCGTGCTGACCTGAGCTTGATAGGCGACCGCCAGTTCGTCTTTTGAGAGCGCCACCCGCAGATCGTCTTCGAGCCGTTTGCGCTGCTTGGCACCGGCGTGCATTTCCGCTTGGTAGAAACGATGCACGCCGCGGCCGTCGGCTTTGGCAGCGTAAAGCGCGAGATCGGCGTTGCGGACGAGTTCGTCCGACGTGTCACCATTGGCAGGCGCGATGGCAATCCCGATTGAGCAGCCAATCGTTAGCGAGTTTCCGTTGATCATATAGGGTTGTGATAACTCGCTAATAATCTGGCGGGCGAGGTCGGTCAGCGGGTCGGGATTGACGAGATCGGGCAGCACGACTTCGAATTCGTCACCGCCCAACCGGCCGACTAAGCCCCGGTCACCAACCACCCGGAAGAGGCGCTGCGAGGCTTGTTTCAACAGTTCATCGCCGACCGGATGGCCCAACGTATCATTGACTGCCTTGAACCGATCGAGATCGAGCAGCATGAGCGCTGCCTCGGCCGGACGTCCGCCCTTCTCTTCGAGCGATCGAGAAAGCGCCAGCTGCATTTCCTGTCGGTTTGCAAGGCCAGTCAGCGAGTCATAACGGGCGAGGCGAGTGGCTTCCGCCTGGGATCGGCGCTTCTCGGTCAGGTCAGTGCCGCTGCCGGCATAGCCGCGAAATTGTCCGATCTCATCGATGACGGGATGGCCCGAAATCGCCCACCACAACTCTTCGTCATCAACTGCTGCACGAACTTCGACATCCTTAAATGCGCTACGCGTGGATAGATGAAATCCCAGGGCGCGCTCTCCGTCCTCCGCACCGCCCTGATGGCGAATGATCGTGGCAAAAGGCTGGCCGATTATCTCGGCCCGGGGCCGCTTCAATGCAGCGATCAGCTTGGGAGACAGATAGACGATTTTCCCGCTGCGATCGGTCTCCCAGAACCAACCGCCGCCATTGGCTTCAAATCCCGCCAGCAACCGATTGGCCCGATATGCGCTCGCATCATTGCGCGCACGATCACGGACTTGCTTCTGTTCGATCCGCACCGTCCGGACCCCGGCCAGCCAAAAACATATGAAACAGGCTAGTCCGATAACGACTATCGTGACCTCAGCTGAGAGGATGCTAGCGGTCACGATAGCCGAAATGATGAAAGCAAAAGCTGCCGCATGGATCGGTGCAAGCGCAAACAGCAGCAACAGCCCGGCCATGCCGAGTGCAACCAGGAACAAGATCCCGATCGTCATTTGAGCGAGTAAGGCAATCTCGAATGCGCCAAAGGTGAAGCACAGGCCGAGCAAGGCGGCCGCTGGTACGGTTCCTCGAATGAGAAGATGGGGCGGGCTGCGCTCGAATGTCGGGCTCCGCGAGAACAGCAGCATGGCAGCGCTGACCGCCAGGCCGGTGCCGGAAAAGGCGGTGGCCCATCCTCCGACCACAAATGTCTGAAGTCCAAAAGTGGCGGTGAGAATGAGCGCGAGAGAGACGAATTGTGCGGTGACGATCGCGGGCAGCATTGCCGCTGCCCGTCGCAAAAGAGCGATCTGAGAGTCTGTTTCGTAGGCGTTATCAGCCTGCGTAACCCCCAAACTTACTGCCAAGCCGTGCCGCCCAACATCCTCAGATGCTGAGATAATAGACCGCACGTCCATATCTGCGATGTAGCGCAACCCTATGAATAATTTCCTGAAATGGGTGGTTAATGCATGACGCCAGGGTGGGGAGGCATTGTCGCCTGGCATTAGCGCGATTGCGCTTGCACGCGCGCGCGCCTCTATCCTACACCAGTGTTGGAGCGGTTAGAGACAAGAGGATCAGAGCATGGCGAGAGTGGCAATAGTTACCGGCGGTACACGCGGGATCGGTGAAGCGATCAGTGTTGCCTTGAAGGATCAGGGGATGAATGTGGTCGCCAACTATGGCGGCAATGACGAACGGGCGCGCGAGTTCACTGCGCGTACCGGGATCGCGGCGCGCAAGTGGGATGTCGGCGACTTTGATGCGTGCCAGGAAGGGTGTGCAAATGTCGCCGAAGAAATCGGCCAGGTTGATGTGCTTGTTAATAATGCCGGCATTACGCGAGACGGCACGCTTGCCAAGATGAGCTATGAGGATTGGCACGAAGTGATGCGCGTTAATCTGGGCGGTTGCTTTAACATGGCCAAGGCCTGTTTCCCCGGGATGCGCGAACGCAGCTGGGGCCGGATCGTCAACATCGGATCGATCAATGGGCAAGGTGGCCAATATGGCCAGGTCAATTATGCGGCGGCCAAATCCGGCATCCATGGATTTACCAAGGCGCTGGCACAGGAAGGTGCCAAGGCGGGCGTAACGGTCAATGCACTGGCACCGGGATATATCGATACAGACATGGTGGCCGCTGTTCCTGAACCGGTGCTGGAGAAGATCGTCGCCAAGATCCCGGTCGGTCGACTGGGTCAAGCCGGCGAGATTGCGCGCGGCGTTGCCTTTCTCTGTTCCGAAGAAGCCGGCTTTGTCACCGGATCGACCATGTCGATCAATGGTGGCCAGCACATGTATTAGGCGCAGCTCTGAGCGTGGTTATATAAGGGCGTGGATATCTTTCAGCCGCCCATCAAGCGCAGTGTCACGATTGCCGGGCATCAGACCTCGATTACGCTCGAGCCGCTTTTCTGGGACGCGCTCGAGCAAGCCGCGGCCGACGCGTCGCTCCCGCTCAATGCGCTGGTCGCGCAGATTGACGCGGACCGGCTGACGGTTGACGATCCGCCAAACCTGGCGAGCGCGATCAGGAGCTGGCTCTTTGTGCAGGCGACCCGCGACGACGCGTAACGGTTAAACTTCGCGGTTGAGAAGGATCCGCGCCTGGCCACCGATCTGTGCAAGCATCGCAGCGCTTGGCGCAGGGGCGAGGCGCGCCCGTTCGGTCAGCTCAATGAACTGTCGCACACGCTCTTCCTGGCGTACCAGCCAGCTCTCGACATCGGCCACCGGATCGCTGGTCCGATTGCGCGCAAGAAAGTCGAGCCGCAACTGTTCGAAATCTCGGCTGAGGCCAGCGGCAAGCAGCCGTTCCCAAGGATCGCTGGTCTCGAAGCGCACAGCCGCCGCCTTCGCCCAATCGAGCCCCAGGGCTTCGCCAAGCCGCGTATAGGCCTTGGTGACATCCACCTCGCTCACTTCAAGTCGGGCAGCAAGGGTTGAGGTGCCGACAGCGCCATCCAGTTCGAAAAGGCGCACAATCCGCTCGAGCAGCGCAGGCTCGACGGATATGTCGGCCAGATGATCGCGGAGTCCGGCAGCCTGGTGCCGCGCTTCTTCCTTGAGAAGATCGTGCGCAGACTCGTCGAGGCGCTTGATGCCGGGCGCGAGCAGTTCGGCGATGACGCTGGGCATCGTCGTCGCATCGCTATTGCGCAATATGTCTGACAAGTGGATCAGCACATTCATCTGCGCGCTGGCGAAGAGCCGGAATCGGTCGGATTCGCTGACGTCTGCCGTTTCTATGGCCTGCCACAGGGTTTCCAGATCAAATAGCGCATCGGCCGCATAATAGGCATTGGCAACCTGGGCCAGACCCACACCTTCTTCTTCGGCTAATTCAAATGGCGCAATTATCCCTATTCGGTTAATAACCTTATTGGCGATTTTTGTGGCAACAATTTCACGTCTCAGGCGATGTTCGTCAATGGATTCCCCGAACCTCTCCTGCATCGGCTTTGGGAAGGCCGCGTGCAAAACCGGTTCAAGCAGCGGATCATCGGGCAATTCGGTCGTTTCCACAGCCGCTTGCAGGTTCAGTTTGGCATGGGCGAGTAGAACAGACAGCTCGGGCCGGGTTAGCGCGCGATTTTCCTGTGCGCGCCGCAACAGTTCCTCATTGCTGTCCAGGCCCTCGACGTCGCGATCAATCTGTCCGCTCGCTTCGAGTATCTCGATGACGCGCACCTGGCTCGGCAAAGCGCCTGGGCCTTCATGCTCGGCCAACGACAGAGCAAGATTTTGAAGTCGATTATCTTCGAGCACCAACGTGCCGACCTCGTCGGTCATCTCGACCAGCAAAGCGTTACGGTCGTCAAACTCGAGCCGCCCTTCGAGCATCGCCCGGTTCAGCGGAATCTTGATATTGACCTCATTATCCGAGCAATCGACGCCGGCGCTGTTATCGATAAAGTCGGTATTGATCCGTCCACCATGCTGGGCGAACTCGATACGACCGGCCTGCGTTAGCCCGAGATTGGCGCCTTCACCGACTGCCTTGGCCCGCACATCGCGACCATTGACCCGCAGTTTGTCATTGGCCGGATCGCCGACTTCGCTATGCGCTTCATTCGACGCCTTGATGTACGTGCCGATGCCGCCGAACCAGATCAGGTCAATCTCGGCCTTGAGGATGGCCGATATCACTTCGGACGGGCGCATCTTCTCCTCGGACACACCCAGCATCTCCTGAATCTCAGGGGTGAGTGAAATCGACTTCAGGCTGCGCGAAAATACGCCGCCGCCTTTGGAGATCAGCTTCTCGTCATAATCCTCCCAGCTCGAACGCGGCAGTTCGAACATCCGCTTGCGTTCCTCCCAGCTTGTCGCCGGGTCCGGATCCGGATCGAGGAAGATGTGGCGGTGATCAAATGCCGCGACGAGCTTGATGGCCTTGGACAATAGCATCCCATTGCCGAACACATCGCCGGACATGTCTCCGCAGCCGCCAACGCGGATCGGGTCGGTTTGCACGTCGATGCCGATTTCCAGGAAGTGGCGTTGGACGGAAATCCAGGCGCCCTTCGCCGTGATCCCCATCGCCTTATGGTCATAGCCATAGCCGCCGCCGCTCGCAAAGGCGTCGCCAAGCCAGAATTTGCGCTCCTGCGCGATGCCATTGGCCACGTCGGAGAAGCTCGCCGTGCCCTTATCTGCCGCGACAACGAAATAGGGGTCGTCATCGTCTCGGATGATTACGCGGTCAGGATGCACAACTTCATTCTCGACGAGATTATCCGTTACCGACAGGAGCGTGCGAATGAAAATACGATAGCTTTCCGTGCCTTCCGCGATCCAGGCGTCGCGATCTTCGGCCGGATTGGGCAGCGCTTTGGGAAAGAAACCGCCTTTTGCGCCGGTCGGCACGATCACAGCGTTTTTCACCAGCTGGGCCTTCATCAGGCCGAGAATTTCGGTCCGGAAATCATCACGCCGGTCGGACCAGCGCAGGCCGCCACGAGCGATCGGCCCGCCGCGCAGATGGATACCTTCTACGCGGGGGCTATATACCCAGATTTCGCGCCACGGGATCGGCGCAGGGAGGCCCGGAATGCCTGAACTGTCGAGCTTGAACGCAAGCGCTTCGGCGGCCGCGGGTGCAAAGGCATTGGTGCGAAGGCAGGCGGTCACTACCGCTCGGATCGCCCGCAGGATCGTATCGTCATCAATCGCGGCAACGTTCGTCAGTGCACTATCGATACGGCGATTGATTTTTGCAGCCTCGCTTTCACGGTCGCCGTCGAAGTCCGGATTGTGGAGTACATCGAACAGTTCGACGATCGAACGCGTAATCCCCGGCTCGTCGCGCAGCGTTTCAACCACTGTGGTCAGGCCGTAGCTCAGGCCCGTCTGCCGCAAATAACGGAACCAGGCCCGCAATAGAGTGACATCGCGCGGGTTGAGGCCAACCGAAATGATGAGCTGATTAAACTCGTCATTCTCTGCCCGGCCCTCCAGCACCGCGGACAGTGCGCCTTCCTTGACGCCAGCCCGGCTGATCAGCTCATCTAGATCGGGGACATCGTCAATCTCGAGCAGGAAATCATGGATATAACCGATCCGACCGCCTTCGAGCGCCGTCGGGATTTCTTCCAAAACACGGAAGCCAAAATCTTCGAGCACTGGGACCGTGTCGGACAGCGGGACTGAAGCCCCGCGCCGATAGAGTTTCAGGCGCAACTGTGATCCCTGATCACCTTCGAGGCGATAGAGGCGCACACCACGTTGATGATCGGTAAGCCCGCGAATGCGCAGGATATCCTTGGCGGCCTCTTCGGCCCCATAATTGCTACGATAGCCGTTCGGAAAGGCGCCGGCATAGGCAAGCGTAAGTCGCGCAGCCCGCGCTGACGGCACCCGTTCGCCCAATTCGGCTTCGACGGCCGGGATCCAGCCGCGCACCATAGCTTCGATTTCGGCATCAAGCGCTTCAGGGTCCGGGTTTTTCGGTTCTTCGCCAATGTCGAGCGTATATTGGATGAAGGCGAGATCGCCATCGCCTAGCTCGATCGACCAGCTGGAAATCATGGCACCGGTCGCCTCTTCCAGCCGAGCACCGATCGTGGTGCGCCGGGTTGTCGACATTTCGTCACGCGGCATCCAGACAAATGCAAACAGATGGCGCTGCATCGGTCCGCGAATGAGCAGCAGCTTCGGTCGTGGCCGATCGGCCAGCGACATCGCCGTGAGCGCCGCCTGTTTCAGCGATTCTTCGTCAAAGGCGATGAGGATATCGTGCGGGAGACGCGAGAGCGCATGTTCCAGCGCCTTTCCGGCATGGGTCTTGGGATCGAAGCCCAATCCCGCTTCGAGAGCCGCCAGTCGTTCGCGCAGAACCGGGACTTTATCGGCGGGTTCGTTGAGCGCCGCGCTCGTCCATAGCCCAGCATGGATGGAGAGCTTCGTTAGTTCGCCATTTTCGTAGATCGGCGTAATCGCCAGATCGAGCGGAACGCGGCGGTGAACGGTTGCAATCCGGTCTGCCTTGGACATGAGCGGCGCGGTGCCGCCATTTTCGAAATAACCAAATGCCGCTTCGCGCGTTCGCTGGTTCCAACAGGACGGACCCGCTGTACCGAATATACCGAGCCCGGTCTCGCGCGCACCGTGCCGGTCTTCAACATAATGGCCGACCTGTGTGAAATGATGATCGGCAAACCAGCTCAGCAACGCCTTGCCTTCTTCACTATCGACACCGTCGGCGTCGGCGCGCATCCGGTCCTGGAGCGCTGGCCAGTCGCGCACGGCCGCCCGGACATCGACGAGAACCTGATGCACATCGGCGAGCAGTTCGAGCCGGGTCCGCGCGTCGGCGCGATCAACTTCCAGATAGACTATCGATTCCCGCAACGCATCGGCGCTATCGCTGCCAAGTTCGACGAGCTTATGCTTCTGGTTGCGCGTTACCGCGACAATGGGATGCAGCAATCGCATCACGGTCAGACCATGGGCGCCAACTGCACCGGTGATCGAATCCACGATAAACGGCATGTCGTCATTGATGATCGCCATCCGCATGAAGCGGCGGCCGGTATCGTCGGTGATTGATTCCAGCCGGACCTCGGGCGTGTCGGGTACGCGTTTTGCTGCCGCGCTGGCCACAAAACGTGCCGCTTCCTCAGCCTCGTCCTTGCTGAAATTGGTGGTTTCCCCCGGGAGCGCGCCACGGACAAGTGCGTCCGCAATGGCGGCAATAAAGGGCTCGGTCTGCTCGTCTTTGTGCGAGTCGTTCGGAACCTGGTTCATGGGCGGCATATGCGCCCCAAAAAGACGCTACTCAAGCTTTGTGTAGCGGTCCGTTTTCAATTGAAATTGGCTGCGATTGTGCGGCCTCGGCAAATTAGCCGGCCGTTTTGCGAATGGCCTTTGCGGTCAGGGCGGCATCTTCGGGAACCACGCCAATGATCGCCAGGCGGCCATCGGGCAGGCGGCGGGCCATCAGCAGGGCAAATTCCGCATTGCTGTCGCCATCGTCATCCAGCTCGACATAGGCCTGGACCGGCGCATTGCGCAGCGTTTCGCGCGCGTCTTCCAGCTTGTCCGGTTTGGAGGCCGGTCGGCGCGCGGCACGTTCCTCGGCAACAACGGCCTTCAGGCCGCCCCTATGTCCTTTGAGGAAATCGGCAAAAGTCCCGGCGGCAATATGTTCGCGCTTGGCGAAAGACAGGGCGCAGGCAAATTCCGTCAGCCGGGTTTTGTCATAATCGACGCCGAAGACGAGCTTGGCAATCGGGGTCATCGGTGCGCGTTCCTGGATCGTGATACCGGCATCGTCCAGGATCTCGGCATAGGCTTCCGGTTCAGCGTCGGCGCCAATCGCGAAATCATGGGCACGGCCAAGCGCCTCATAGAGCGCTGCCCGGCTGCGCTGGTCGGCGGTCCGCGCTTCGGCTGCAGATTCGCGGGCGGCTACGAGGAAGTCGACGAGCGTTTCGGGCTCTTCAACCTGAGCATCGAGCGCCGCGATTGGATCGTCCGGCGCAACATCGCTGGCCGTAAAGTTCGGTGCGTCATCGGCGGGGACAAAATTGCCACTCGGGCCATCCGCCCAGACCGGGCCGGCATCACCGGTTTCATTCGGCTGGTCCTGCAGGGCCTGGTCGACGGCGCTTGCCAGTTCGGCCTGGGTCCGCTGGTCAACCACCTCTTTCCAGTTGATCACACCATAGATGAAATCGATGGTGTCATTGTCCGATGAGAAGGGCATCAGGATGCCGCGGTACATCATGTTGACGTCGCGATGATTTTCAAACTCGGCTTCAAATCCAACCGGGGCCTGGTTGGCGATGATCTGCATATAGTGATCGGTCAGCCGGGAGAGCAGCGAGCGGGGCGGGACATCGGAGATGCTTTCGATATCGTCAGCGACATCGCATTCACCGCGCAGCGCGCCACCCAGCCAGGTGATGATCGGATCGCTTACGCCACCTGTGAAATCGAGCAATACGCTGTTCGGGCCAAAATCGCCGATTGCAGCCGGATCGAGATCCTCGATCGACGGATAGGCATTGTCCTTGAGCAGCGATGCCCAATGGTTATAGGCGCGGACATGCATGCGACGCTCATCGGTACCGACTTCCGGCGGTGCCTCGATCGCAGCATTGCCATCGTCTTCGGAAAAGCCGGGCTCTTCGGAATCAAAAGGCTGAGGATTGTCCATAACGTGTCTGCCCCCGCAGAATTGGTTTACGTAAGCCTTATGCACGGTGATGGTTTACGAACCGTAAACCTTAATCTGTAAGTAGAGCCGCGGATCAGGCGAATGTTACGGCTTGTTTCGCGCATCTGCACTTGGTAAGGGCCAGCGCCCATCCAAGGGATCGTGCCGCTTTAGCTCAGCTGGTAGAGCATCGCATTCGTAATGCGGAGGTCGCGTGTTCGAGTCACGCAAGCGGCACCACGATCTTTTTCCATATTTATCAAAATCTTAATTATCTCGATGCGCACCTGTGAGGCCAGGTATTGCGCAAGTCCTGGGGCTCGCGCGCTCCTGTTCGGGACCGGCGGTGAATGTATCGCCATTTCCGCCTGCACCGCCAAATCGATCGATCGGCAGGTGGATGTGGACAAGTCGCACCGTGCGTCTTGCTAATCCGTGTACTGCAATCGGGCGGTTACATTTGGGAGTGCCGACGGACAGGAGAGCGCAATGATGGCCGGATGGATCGGAATTCTGGGCTTGCTGGCCGGGCTCGCCCTGCTCATCATCCTTGCGCTGCGCGGTGTGAATATTCTGCTGGCATCCATCCTGTGCACCTTGATCGTCATTATCACCAACGCACTGCCCTTCGCCGAGAGCCTGACCAATGACTATATCTCCGGCGATCTCGGTGCGTTCACCTTTGCCGGCCGCTTCTTCTTCCTGTTCGCCGCAGGCGCGGTTTTCGGACGCATCATGGGCGAAACCCATGCGGCCACCAGCATTGCCATGGCGCTTGTAAACCGGCTGGGCGCGCATCGCACATTGTGGATCACCGTCCTGTCTTGCGCGCTGCTGACCTATGGCGGGGTGGTCGTGTTCGTGGTTATCTTTGCGATGTATCCGCTGGGGCTCAGATTGCTGAAAGAGGCGGATATTCCCAAACGCTTGTTCTGCGGGGCACTCGCCCTGGGCGCCGGAACCTTCACGCTCACCGCGCTGCCCGGTACGCCGTCGATCCATAATGTCATCCCCTCGGTGGCTTTGGGCACCGATCTTTTTGCCGGGGCGTGGCTCGGCCTGTTTGGCGGCACGATCATGTTTGTGCTCGGCATGTGGTATCTCGAACGCGAGCGGATCAAGGCCCGCGCCGCGGGGGAAACCTTCGTCGCTGGCGCGCATGACAATATTCCGGACCTTGAATCGATTGCCCATGATTTGCCGCCCTGGTGGCTCGCGATCGCACCGCTGTTCGCAGTCATCGCAACAATCCTGATGCCAAGGCTGTTGATCGGAACGGAGTTTGGAGCGGGCAATCGCCTCATTCAGTTCGCCAATGCCCAACCGATTATCTGGCCCTCTATTGCGCTCATCCTGGGAAGCCTCTTGGCACTGGCGATGTTCAAGATCGGGCGGCGGCAACCGCTCAAACTGATGGGTGAGGGGATGCAGGACTCGATCCTTCCACTGATGGCGACATCGGCAGTGGTCGGGTTTGGAGGCGTTGTCGTCCGGACGAGCGGGTTTGAAACCTTCACGACCGCGATGGTCGAAGCGAATGTCCATCCGCTCATTTCCATGTTTGCATCGATCAGCACGGTTTCGGGAATCACCGGATCTGCATCGGGCGGATTGCAGATTTTCATGGCGACGCTGTCTGACCAATATCTCGCCATGGGCATCGCCCCTGAAGAGCTGCATCGATTGGTTGCGATGGCGAGCGGCGGCTTTGACTCGCTGCCACATTGCGGCGCTGTGATCGCCATGCTCACCGTTGTCGGTCTCACCCATAAACAGGGCTATAAGGATGTTGGTGTGGTCACGGTTCTCGTGCCGGTGGTCGCCACGCTAGCCACCATTGGAATGGCGATGCTGTTCTGAGTCATTCATCGAAGAAAGACAGTTATGGCCGCAATAATGTCTAGACGAACTTCAGCATTCGCCAGCGTGATGGCTGTCACGCTTGCCGGTTTTCTGGTCGCAGGGTTTGGAACGGTGCGCGTCGGCGGCCAGAATGCGGAGCATGGGCGGATAACCCGGCACGCGCTGAGCTGCGCGGCAACGGATCCAATCGCCGATTGTTTTGACGAAGATACGATCGACAGCCTGGCCGGATCTCTCGGAGATTTTGGCGCTGTCGGGGCGCCTGACCGCGGTCGCGGAATGCTGACATCATACGCGCATTGCAGCGGCGGCGATTATCTCGATGTGCCAGGCTATCCGCGCAGCCGATCCGAAGCGGCGGCGATACTCACCGAGTGCCGGGACTATATGATGGAGAATATGGACCATGCGGTCCGCGATGCCGCGGACCTTCTGGACAGCGATGGCAATATTCGATCCAGCCAGATCCCAGGATTTATTTCCTGCACCTATGCCGGCAGCGAACATGGACGGGCCAAGTGCAACATTCTCGCCCATCTCGGCCGCATACTGCACGCGGCGCAGGATTTCTACTCGCACAGTAACTGGGTGGATGGTGCCGATCCCGCGCGCCCGATTGGCGCGGACAATCCCCCAGGCCTCGGCAATAGCGGCAGGGCGGATTGGCTGGATCTTCGCCATGATACCCCGGCATTTCCAGAAGGTCTCATCTCTGGATGCTTTGACAATGCGTCATTTCTGGGAGAGCAGCGCGGATGTCTCTACGATCAGGACAGGGCGCACCGCGTCCGCCATCTCAATTTGAACAAGGATACCGGACAGATTGATCCGGTGATCGGCGCAGGGACCACAGAGCGCGGTGCTATTGGCACCAACTTTGAACGCGCTGTCCTGGCCGCTGTCGAAGACAGCGCCGACAAATGGGCGACATTTCGTGAGCGATTGATTGCAACCTATGGCGCGCAATGCGCCGAACGAATGATATGCGCGATCACGCATGACGACCCAACCGACGATTGTCCGTAACTGACGGGTCGCGGATTTTCTGCCGGAACTTTACAGGGAGGAAACTTCGCCGGAGGAGGAGGCTGAACCAGCAGATGCCGATGGCGGACGCGGGCCGCGCTAGTCGCGAATGCCGAGATAGCGGAAGGTCTGGCCGAGCGAATTGAAAATGCCATGGGCGAACACCAGCGGCAAAATGTTGCGGCGGCCGAACCAGATATAGAGCAGGGCAAAGGCGAATCCGCCCGCGCCCGAGATCAGGGCGCCATGCATGCCTTGATAATAGAAATGGCGGTAACCGAAAAAGACCGAGGAGAGGAAGGCGGCGGCGAGGTCAGCGCCCAGTCCGCCGCCCATGAGCCGGCTTGAGTGATCGATTACAAAGGCGCGGAACAAGAGTTCCTCAAAGAAGGAGCCATGTGTCCAGACGAGGAGCATGATGCCGATATAGGCGGCGAGATTGCCTTCGATATGATCAAACCGTCCGCTCGCGCCGACATCTTCGAAGAAATAGTCGGCGGCGAGCTGCATCGTCTGGGTGGCGATGATGAAGGCGGCCATGGTCAGCACAGTGAGGCCCGCAGTCTTGAGCCAGCTGGTCGGCCAGCGCAGGCCAAGATCGCGCCAGCCAAGCCCGCGTCGCCACAGCAGATAGGTCGCCACGGCCATCGCGCTGAAGGTCGAAGCGGGGCCAGCGTAGAGATAGCTATAAGGGAGCACCGATTGCTTCACGATCACCAGGACCGCGACGACGATCACCAGATCACGCAGCGCAGCCAGGTCCCATTTGCGCGGGCGCGCGGCACTGTCTTGTGGCGAAGTGTTCGGCAAAGAGATTGTCCCGGATTAGGTGTATTGCTTATCTAATACACGTCGACCGGATACGCAAGCGGCTCGGGGATTCTGCCGGTTTGCTTAGTCTCCGCGCGCTTCGGCCAGTTCTGCTGGGGTGATGCTGCCATTACTGTCGCCATCGACCTGGCTGAAAGCGCGGTCATAGGCGCCAAAGCGACGCACCATGCCGGCTCGGCCAATATCGTCTTCGGCATTGGCATCAATAAAGGCGCGAAATTCGCTCGCGTTCAATTCGCCATCATCATTGGCGTCGGACTGCTGGAAATTGGCGCGCGCTGCGGCGCGTTCAGCATCGCTGGACTGGGCCAATGCGGCACCGCCCGCCAGTAGAGCGGTGAGGGTGGTTGCGGCGAGGATTGTCTTATTCACTCTGCATTTCCTTCACTTGAGGGGGAGTCGTCTTCCTGCTCGTCTTCCTGTCCGTCTTCTGGGGCCCTAGCGGCCTCGATCTGGCCATGCACACGCAGGATAGCCGCGGCGATCTCCGCCGGCACCTCTTCCTGCAGGAAATGACCAGCATCGGTTTCAGTCACGCGCGCATCGGGGAATTGGCCCCGCATGACGGGCAGTCCCGGGCCAAGGATCGGATCGTTCATACCCCAGACAATCTCGGCCGGGATGTCCAGGCCACCGACATAGGCTTCGATCTCGCGCATTTGTTCCGAGCTCGGGTGATCGGGGCCATCGGGTACCATGCGCATCAGCGCTACTGGCGCCTTGGCATTGCCGCTTTCAAGGACGGGCCGGCCATAAAGGTCGAGCACATCGGCTGGCATTGACGCCGGATCGCCCTGCGCATCGGGCAAGCGATCGAAGATCGAGCCGAAGGTCTCGAGGATCAGTTCGCCAAGAACCGGAGTCTTGACCGTCGCATGGGCGGTCGAGAGATCGCGTTGCTCGGTTGGTGCAGTGAAGCCTGTGTTCATCACGACCGCACCGCGCAGCAGGTCTGGAGAGCGTGCCATGACGCCCATGCCCACCGGTCCGCCCCAATCCTGGCCGACATAGATGGCTTCTTCGATCTGCAATTGCTCAATCGCCGCCGTCATCCAGCGCATATGGTTCTCAAGCGTATGCTCGCTTGCCGGGACCTTGGTGGAGAAGCCGAGTCCGACCATTGTCGGCATGATCAGCCGGAACTGGTCACGCGGCAGCTCTTCGGCAACACGGCGGTAGAGGAAACCGGATGTCGGATTACCGTGCTGGAGATAAACGGGGTAGCCAGAGCCGACTTCGAGCACATGGATTTTGATGCCGGGTTCGACTTCAACGAAATAGCTCAGATAGTCTTCGGATACGAAAGCCGCAGCGTAATCGGGGAGTGGAAAGGCTTCGAAGTTGCCGGCATTAAGCTCGACAGTTCCTTCGCCGGTCGGCGTCACAACGGCCCCATCGCGGGTCACGACAAAGGACAGTATCGCTCCAGCCAGGAGCAGGATCGCAACCAGTATCAGCAGTTTCTTCATCATGCCTCACGTTCCCTTTTCAAGGGATCATATCAGATCAGCAGTGTCTGAAAAGCGACTCAGGCGGGTCCATTGCCGCAGCACGCCTGAACAGGAGATGGCCGCGTAGTTTAGTGATCCGAAGGTTCGCTCGCTCCACGCGGGACGCGAATGGAATCGACCAGCTTGCGAATCTCGATCGGCGGACTGGCTGTCATCCGCGACACGGCTATTGCCACGGCGAAATTGATCACCATGCCGATAATCCCGATGCCTTCTGGCGAAATGCCGAACAACCAATTGGCCGAGATATTCGCGTCCGGATTCCACAGCTTGAAATAGGCAATGTAAAGGAAGGTAAAGGCGAGACCCGTCACCATGCCGGCGATCGCACCCTCCTTGTTCATCCGCTTGGAGAAGATGCCCATGAAGATGGCCGGGAACAGGGATGCCGCTGCAAGGCCAAAGGCAAAGGCGACCACCTGCGCGACAAAGCCGGGCGGGTAGATTCCGAGATAGCCGGCCACGAGAATCGCGGCGGTTGCCGCTATCCGCGCCGCCATCAGCTCGCCTTTCTCGGTTATCTGTGGTCGGAATGTCTGTTTCAGCAGGTCATGGCTGATCGATGTCGAGATAACGAGCAACAATCCCGCAGCGGTCGATAGCGCGGCGGCAAGGCCGCCCGCTGCAACCAGCGCGATCACCCAGCCCGGAAGGTTGGCGATCTCCGGATTGGCGAGAACCATGATATCGCGATCGACATAGACTTCATTCTCGCCCTCGGCAGCATCATTCGAAACGAGCCGCTCGCCCGATGCACCGCGCTCCTCGGTGAAGACGGGTGCGCCTGCAAAGGCGTCGCCACTGCGATACTGCATCACACCATCGCCATTGCGGTCATTAAACGCGATCAGATCATTCGCTTCCCAATTGGTGAACCATTCGGGCGCGTCGGCATAGGATTGCTCATTGACCGTATCGACGAAATTGATCCGCGCGAAGGCGCCTACTGCTGGCGCGGTTGTATAGAGTAAAGCGATGAAGACCAGCGCCCAACCCGCTGATTTGCGGGCATCCCGGGCGCTCGGCACGGTGAAAAAGCGGACGATGACGTGCGGCAATCCGGCCGTGCCGACCATCAGCGCGGCGGTGATGCAGAATATGTCGATCATCGCCTTGGAGCCATCCGTATAGGCCGTGAAACCGAGATCGGTGAGCGTCGCATCAAGCTTTTCGAGCACATACATACCCGAGCCATCGGCGACGGTACTGCCCAGTCCGAACTGCGGAACCGGATTGCCGGTCACAAGGAAGCTGATGAAGAAGGCGGGGACCATATAAGCGAAGATCAGCACGCAATATTGTGCGACCTGAGTATAGGTGATGCCCTTCATCCCACCCAGCACGGCATAGACGAACACAATTCCCATGCCGATGATCACACCAAGATCAACCGGGACCTCGAGGAAGCGCGAAAAAACGATGCCAACGCCGCGCATCTGCCCGGCGATATAGGTGAAGGAAATAAAGATCAGGCAGATGACCGCGACCACGCGGGCGGCCTTGGAATAATATCGCGCGCCAATGAAATCGGGGACGGTATATTGGCCGAACTGGCGCAAATAGGGCGCGAGTAGCAGGGCCAGCATCACATAGCCGCCGGTCCAGCCCATCAGATAGACGCTGCCATCATAGCCTAGAAAGGCGATCAGCCCGGCCATTGAGATAAAGCTTGCCGCGCTCATCCAGTCGGCCGCCGTGGCCATGCCATTTACGACCGGGTTCACATGACCGTCCGCGACGTAGAACTCGCTGGTCGATCCGGCGCGGGAGGCTATGGCGATGCCGATGTAAAGCGCAAAGGATGCGCCGACGAACAGATAGATCAGGCTTTGGGTTTCCATCAGTCGTCATCAAGCCCGAAGCGATGTTCGATCTTCCGCATCTTGCGGACATAGATGACGATCAGCGCGATAAAGACATAGATGGAGCCCTGCTGGGCAAACCAAAAGCCGAGCGGATAGCCGCCGAGCGAGAATTGATCGAGAAACGGCCGGAAAAGGATGCCAGCGCCAAAGGAGACTATGAACCAGATGCTCATCAAGATGCTCAGCAGCCGGATATTGGCCCGCCAATAGGCGCTTTCGGTCGCGCTGGTGTCCCCATTCTGGGGGTCGCCAGCCTGGCTTTGCTCGTCGGACATAATCCGCCCCTCCCTTGCTGCGCCTCGGTCTATCGCCGCCAAGATCACATTATGTGGCTCTATCGATAGTCGAAATGACGCGAAATGACAGTAGGCATTTCGCTCCTGTGGGGGAGCTATGCGTTGGGTGGGGTTTTGCGCGTCGCTTCAGGCGCGGGGCTGTTCAGCGGAATCCGACAAGATCCGAGCAATTGCTCCCGTCAACTTATGCGCTGCTGCAATATCGAGCGATTCATCAGCCGACTGGAAATTGGCTTTCGGTCCTTTGATGCCTGTCATCAGAATCGGCGTAGCCTGAAACTCTTGCGCGAGGATCTCAATCTCCAGATAGGCGCCGCCGATCCGCCATCCAACGGCCTGATTGCCGAAACAGTCAAAGGATGCAGCATCAATGCTTTGCTGTAGCCACGCTGGCAGCGGGCCAGAATGCCAGCCCGGTGAGATGTTCGACGGGATGAACTCAACTCGGGCGTTTAGCGGCGGATCACTGACTAATGCTTCTTCTAGATTGGCGGCGGCCTCGATCCCGTCAAATTCCGGCGGCAATCGAACGGCAATATTGACGCTGACCTCGTCCGGCAATGTGCCACCCACCATACCCCCAGAGCGTAGGCCATGAATCTCGGCGATCGAAAGGCCGGCTTTGTGCACGGCCATCGGAGCTGCCGCTGTCAGATCGTCGGTAATACCGGGAATCGTTCGATCAACTTGAGCGGCGTCGAGAAAATAGCGCGCCGCAATCGCATCGGTTTCGGCGCCGCCGGTTGTGATATGCCCCAGGCTTTTGGCCTGCAGAGTATCAAGCGTGACCAAACCGGTCGAAAGATTACACACCCGGCTGAGCAAGTCGAAAGCAATGCCAATCGCTGTGGGGGCCAGCCCAGCAGCTCCGGAATGCGCCGGCTGAGCGAGCGCATTTACAGACAATGTACCTTCAACGACCCCGCGATAGCCTTGCATATACCATAGGCGATCATAATCAGCACAGATCGATTCCAGGAGGACGATCAAGCTTGGCTCATCGAATCGTTTGCGGACTTCTGGCAGGTAGCGTGGCAGATACATGCTGGCACTTTTCTCGGTCGTTTCGAGAAACAATATGCAGCGCGGGCGCTTTAGCTCGTGCTGCGCAAGGGTAGCCATGGCCGTAACGTAACAATAAGGCGCAAATCCGCCGTCTACACCGCCGCGACCAAACAGTTTTCCGTTGCGCAGCACCGGTTCATACCCAGAAGTTCCTTCGGACCATTCAGAGTCCGACGGATGTTTATCGAGATGTCCGTAGCACATTACGGTTGTATCGGTGGTTCCAGGAATGTCGATCACCAAGATCGGTGAATTCTCAATGATTTCAAGTGTATCTATACTGGTACCGTCAGGAGCATGGGTGATGGCCCAGTCACTGACATGTTTCAGCGCAGCGCGCGTGTTAGGCGCCGACTCGCCCTTCGGATCGAAGGCAGGTGACACGTTCTGGATACGGATAAACTCGCTAAGCGACGGGATCGCATCCTCGTCAAAGCGACGGCGAATATCGTCCATCAGATCGGAAACTAGGGTGGTCATGTCTAATTCCACTTGTCGGAAGTCGTGGCGTACTAGCGTCTATGCTTATGATGTGACATCGAAAATAGCCAGCAAAGGATAGGTTAGGCGATGCCTGAGTGATTTATTCACACAGCGATAGGAAGGCTCTCGTCCATGTGGAATGTGCCGGCCCAGAGCTTTTTTGAAGACGAACGGATCGCCTGTTGGCAGAAATCCTCATCCAGTCCATCATCCTGCAGCAACCGAGGCAGCGATAGGTTCGCTTCGAGCGACGCGAGCGTACGGCGGCAACATTGTTCGTCGACCGCTATCTCCATTCCCATGCGATGCCCGCTGGTTTCAATTGCTGTCCCCAAGGCGATAATGAGCGGGCGGACGATCCGCTTTTCATGCTGGATGCCGAGCCAGGGCTCGATGCGTTCGTCTCGTACGCGAAGATATAGCAGCTGTCGGTAGCGTGGGCTTTGAACGATCGCAGCCACATGATCGACGAAATCGCTGATCGTTTGCTGGATCGTGGCTGCCGGTTCTGGCTGGGCAGCGAATTCTTCGGATAGATTTTCAAATAGTCTCATGATGGCGGCACGATAGACATCCTCCAGGCCATCGAACGAATAATAGACCTGCCAAAAACTCATATCGCATTCGGCCCCGATTTCCTCGATCGACACGTTGGGCCAAGGGCGGCTGAGAAAAAGCGGTAGCGCATTGTCTGCAATGTCCCGGCGCCTCTCCTGCCAGTCGATAGCCGATCGCGGTGAGTCACGGCGGGCAGTCGGCATGGCGATTCTCCTTATTAAGTACGACACGTACTATATAGTATGGTGCGAACCATAAAATCCAGCAAGAAATAGGATCAATTATCATAATACTAGTCAAATATGTCGTTATAGCAGCTATATAGCAGAATCAGCGTATGTGATCATGATGCCACAGAGGCAAATTAAAGTGCGAGTCGCACTATATTTCAGTTGAGGCTGGGAAAGGGCATCTGCATATACGCGCATCTGAGGTGCCAGCAGGAACTGCGGGCGCATGGACGAAACTGAGGAGTCGGAGCGCGAAATTTGAAGGCCATAACCGACGGCTCGCGTGTCTCGGTTCACTGTTTCGACAAGGGGAAGGTTTAGTTTCAATGACCAATAAGGAATCCACCATGACATCTTTGACGCGTACGCAGTCGCTTCGGCGGTTGCTTTTGGGGACCGCGGCTATCGGCTTTGCGAGCACGCCAGCCTTTGCACAGGATAGTGAGGAGCTGGCGGCTGCAAGCAGCAACCAGCCGGCGATCATCGTTACCGGCACGCGCATCACGAACCCGAACCTCGAACAGTCGAGCCCGATCCAGGTCGTTGGCCAGGACGAAATGGATTTTCGTCAGGCAACCAACGCTGAAGAGCTGATCGGTGAACTGCCGGGTATCGCACCGGGTACGAACAGCTCGGTCAACAACGGTTCGAACGGTACGGCTTCGCTGAACCTTCGTAACCTGGGTACCGGCCGTAACCTTGTTCTTCTCGACGGTACGCGTCTCGTACCTTCGACGATCGGTTCGCGGACTGACTTGAACATCATCCCGGTTGCTCTTGTTGAGCGGGTTGAAGTCATCACCGGTGGTGCTTCTTCGGTGTATGGTGCTGACGCCATCTCGGGTGTTGCCAACTTCGTTCTGCGTCGTGACTTTGAAGGCATGGAAGCTGCGATGACCTACGGAATCACCGAGCGCGGTGACGGCGAACGGATCCGGGCAGATCTTACGCTGGGTGCCAATTTCGACGATGGTCGCGGTAACGCGGTTCTCTCGATGGGCTATCAGGAAGTCGATGACGTTTTACAGTCCAATCGGACGATCTCGCAGAACGCTTTGTTCCTTGGCGGTCAGCAGGTTGGTTCGGGTACGTCCGTGCCAACGGCATTCAATGGGAATCAGTATTTGCAGGATGGTTCGGCACTTGGTGTCGGTACTCCGAATACCTTCAACTACGCGCCGTTCAACTTTTTCCAGACGCCGCTTGAGCGCTGGAACATCTTCGGTTCTGCGCGTTATGAAGTAACGCCGGGCATTGAAGTCTACTCACGGGCAATGTTCACGAACTCGACGGTTAGCCTGCGCCTCGCGCCATCTGGATTGTTCGGTGCGCCCTTTACGCTTCCGCTCAACAATCCGTTCCTAACCGAAACGGTTCGCCAGCAGATCTGCGCCAGCTTTGCGACGCCGATTGATCCGGCGACATGTACGGCGGCAGGTCAAGCGACTGGACCAGGTGATCCAAACTATCTGGCTCCACAGACGATCATCAATCGTCGTCTCGTCGAACAGGGCCCGCGTAACAGCGATATTGTGACAAACCAGTTCCAGGTTTGGGCCGGTTTCCGCGGCGATCTAAGCCCGACGTTGAGCTACGATGTTTACGCGACTTATGGCGAATCTCAGAGAACGATCACGCGCGTAGGTTGGGGCCTGAAATCACGCATCGAACAGGCGCTCAATGCGACGAGCCCGACAACCTGTTTCGATCCGTCAAATGGTTGCTTCCCGATCAATCTTGCGGGTGGCGGACCGGCTGGAACGAATATCGATCCGCGCTCGGTCGCTTTCTTCAACCAGCCGTCAGGCTTTACTGACTCGACGTCGCTTGCGGTCGTTAACGCTTCACTCAATGGTACGTTTGGTGAGACTGGCTTCTTTACGGAAACCCCAATCGGCTTCGCTGTTGGCGTCGAGTATCGCGATTATGGCGCCAGTCGTGTGGCTGACGTGTCGGCAGGTACGCAAGGCGAGGTCCTGGGTTCCGGTGCGCCTGCGCCGACCTTCAATGGCCAGTATGATGTCATCGAAGGTTTTGCCGAGTTGATCGTTCCGATTCTCGAAGACGTTCCGGGCTTCTACAGCCTCCAGGCTGAAGGCGGCATCCGTGTGTCGGATTATTCCAACACCGGTACGTCGGTTACCTGGAAAGCGGGTGGTAGCTGGGAACCGTTTGAAGGTTTCCGCTTCCGCGGCATCTACTCGGTCTCTGTGCGGTCGCCGAACATTGGCGAACTTTTTGCTCCGGTTACAACTGGTTTGACGCCATTGCCGACCGACCCGTGCGCCGGCGCCAACCCGGTTGGTAACGCCACTCTGACGGCTATCTGCGTCGCTCAGGGTGCACCTGCGGCCGCCATTGGTGCGATTCCGCAACCGTCTGCGGCACAGATCAACGCGACGACTGGCGGCAACGTCAATCTGGATGTGGAAGAAGCCGACTCGATAACTCTCGGCCTCGTGGCAACTCCGCCGCAGGTTCCGGGTCTGGTTGTCTCAGTCGATTACTTCAACATCAAGGTAACAGGTGCATCGAGTGTGCCTACACCAGGCGATATCCTCATCCCATGTTACGGTGCCAACAGCGACGGTAACGGGACGGACCCAACGGCATGTGCGAGTATTGGCCGTAACCCGATCAACGGTTCGTTGAACGGTGGTGGCGAAACGCTTGGCCTGATCCTGCAACGGTCTAACCTGGGTGTCATCGAAACCAGTGGTGTCGACTTCCGGGTCAACTACACCTTCCCGCTGAGCTTTGGTGGACTGAACTTCGATCTCAACGGTACATGGACAGATGAACTGCTGTTCCAGGCAACACCGCTTTCGATCAATCGCGAATGCGTCGGTTTCTATGGCGGCAACTGCGAACCTTTGACGCCGGAATGGGCATTCAATCTGCGGACCACACTGAGCATCGACGATATCGCAGATATCTCGCTGCTGTGGCGCTGGATCGACGGAATGGGGCTCGAGCCGTTGAACGGTGCGTTCGGCAATACCTTGCCGGAATATGCCGCGACCGACGATGCATCCTATTTCGACCTGACGGTTCGTTCGAACGTCAGCGAGAATTTCGATGTGACGTTCAGCGTCCAGAACCTGCTCGATCGTGATCCGCCGAATGTCAGCTCGTTCATCGGTTCGAGCGCGTTCAACTCGGGCAACACATACCCGACGACCTATGACACGCTGGGCCGTCGCTACTCGGTTACCGGACGTCTCCGGTTCTAGTTAGGACGTTTGGTCACGTTCTAGTGTGATGGCGGGGGTGGTTTTGGAAGTCCTACCCCCGCCATTTTTTTTGGAGATCGAAATCTGACGTTCCGAACAGGCAGAAGATGATGGCAAAATCACTGCGATCCATGCGCGACATGATTGCGCGGCTGAGCCAGGTGCCCCACGACGAACGTCCGGCACGTGTGGCAGCGCTCGAAGCCCAGACGATCGAGCAGATTGCCGACATCAAGACTGCACAATCCAAATCCGATTCAGCATTTGACGCCTATGCCGATGCGCTTGCTATTGCGGAATTCGAAGCTCGTCTCGCTTTCTTGCGCGGACTCAAATTTGATCTCGTAAAGATGCACTCATTTTCGGCGCGGACTTGGCGGTCTCAGCCCCGGTCGTCGCGCCCCAGCGTGCCTGAATAGGTAAACAACATTCGATCAAGCCAATCCATCCGCATCCGCAAAGCGCTCATCGAATTGTCGCGGACAAAGCTCTCGAACGGTACGTCGAGGTCGGTGTGAAAATCTTCGACCTGCTTAATCTTTTCCGCGATCTTTGCCTTGGCATCGACAATCCACTCGAGACGCTCCTGCTCGGAGAGAAGGTCAAATGCCATTACGCGGGTCCGCAGCGGATCATCGAGCAGTAGATGGGCGTCCAGAATCTGGCGCGACCATACACGCAACGCATCGAGTCCAGTCTTGGTGCAGCGCCAGATTTCGGTCCCCCGGCCATCTCCTTCGACGAAGCTGCCTTCGATCAGCCCCGCTTTGTTGAAGCGGCGGATCATGGGATAGATTTGTCCCTTGCTCTTGTTGAAGGAGGCAACGGGGCTTTTCCCGTATATCTGGGCGATCTGGTATCCGGTCACGGGTTCGTGGCGGCGCACGACATCCAACAGCGCGCCTTCATGCTCGCTCAGTGTTGGCAATTCTTCTTGATCGGCCATTTGTCCCCCCAGGGATCATCCATTCGATCGCATCACCCAACTGGGTCAGTAGCACTCGCAACAAGAACATTGCGTTGCCGAAGCACCAACTCCGTCGGTGAACGGCCATATCTTCTGTAGAGGCAAGAATCCATTCCGCCATTGATCATATACCAAATCGGATGCAGCTCCCGCCGCAGTCGCCGCGCCAGACAGGCTATTGAATCCTTGAAAAATTTGGCAATTATTTTGAAATCTTGTTCATCCCGCCGAAAGCGCGACATGTCGTTTCATATGATGATCGACATTGCCAAATTCGCTGTCGAACAGCGTCAGGCGGCGGAAATAATGGCCGATTGCGAGCTCGTCGGTCATGCCCATGCCGCCATGAATCTGGATCGCTTCCTGGCCGATATGATGCGCGGCTTGTCCGACCCGAACCTTGGCGCTTGAGCTGGCCAGCTGGCGTTGGCGATCATCATCGTCGAGCCGCAAGGTGGCGAGGTAGGTCATCGATACGGACTGCTCATATTCCATGAACATATCGACCATCCGGTGCTGCAGCACCTGGAAGCTGCCGATCGCGACGCCAAACTGCTTGCGCTGGCGAGAATATTCGACCGTCATTTCATGGGCGACCTTCATTGCACCGCACGCCTCGGCGCATTGTGCGGCGATCGCTTCTGCGACAACGCGTTCGACCAGCGGCAAGCCATTGCCCTCTTCGCCGATCAGCGCATCGGCCGGGATCGAGACATTCTCGAAATAGACTTCGGAAGCGCGGCGACCGTCATAGGTCGGATAGTCACGCGCCACGACGCCATCGGCATCTTTGGCCACGACAAATACGGATACGCCGCTCGCATCACGCCGGTCTCCGCTGGTGCGCGCCGTAACGATCAGATGGGAGGCCCAGGGCGCACCGATCACGACTGCCTTGTGTCCGTTTAGGACATAACTGTCGCCATCGCGTTTCGCGGTCGTTTCGAGATCCGCAAGGTCATAGCGACCTTTGGGTTCAGCATAGGCAAAGGCGAACACCCGGCTGCCATCAATGATCGAGGCAAGGTGATCGGCCTTCTGCGCGTCAGTCCCCGCATGTTTAAGGAACCCACCTGCACAGACCACGGTTGGCACATAGGGCTCGACAACCAGGCCTTTGCCAAATTCTTCCATGACCACCAGCGAGTCGACCGGTCCCCCGCCAAAACCGCCATCGGCTTCGGAGAAGGGCATGCCGAACAGCCCGAGCTCGGCAAGTTGTGCCCAGACTTCGGGGCGCCAGCCTGCGTCGCTCTCGACGACCGTGCGGCGCGTGTCGAAATCATATTGCTCGCGCACCATTCGCGCGAGGCTGTCGCGCACCATGCCCTGTTCTTCAGTGAAGTTAAAATCCACGATACTCTCCCGTGTTCGACCTAAAGGCCGAGAATCATTTTTGTGATGATATTGCGCTGGATCTCGTTGGATCCACCGTAGATCGAGGTTTTGCGCATGTTGAAATAGAGCGACGCCGCATGTTGGGCATAGTCGGGCCCAACCGGATACTCATTGGAACCGGCATCGGCGATATTGCTGTAATAGGGCGTGCCATAATGGCCGACAGCTTCAAGCGTCAGCTCGGTCAGGCGCTGCTGGATCTCGGTGCCCTTTACCTTGAGGATCGAGCTTTCCGGTCCCGGACCACGACCAGCTTGCTCGCCGGCCAGCGTTCGCAACTCGGTGATTTCGAGCGCGGCGAGATCAATCTCGAGCTGGCTGACCTTGCGGGCGAAATCCAGGTCGGTCATCAGCGGTTGCCCGTCAAGCGTTTCGGATTTTGCGATGTCCCGCAGATTTTCGACGCCGCGCTTTGAGCGTGCCACGCCAGCAATGCCGGAGCGTTCATGGGCGAGCAGGAACTTGGCATAGGTCCAACCCTTATTCTCTTCACCCACCAGGTTCTCGACTGGCACGCGGACGTCGGTGAGCCAGGTTTCATTCACTTCATATCCGCCGTCGATCAGCTTGATCGGGCGCACTTCAATGCCCGGCGTGTTCATGTCTACCAGGATGAAGCTGATGCCTTCCTGCGGTTTCGCGGCGTCAGGATCGGTCCGGCACAGGAAGAAACCCCAATCGGCATACTGGGCCAGCGTCGTCCAGGTTTTCTGGCCGTTGATCACATAATGATCGCCGTCGCGCACTGCAGTGGTCTTGAGCGAGGCAAGATCGGAACCGGCGCCCGGTTCGGAATAACCCTGGCACCACCAGACTTCACCGCTCTGGATGCCTGGTAGATGCTGCGCCTTCTGCTCTTCATTGCCGAAGGAGTAGATAACCGGCGCAACCATCGAAACGCCAAATGGGAGAGGCATGATCGCGTTGACCCGGGCATTTTCTTCCGACCAGATATAGCGCTGCGTCGGCGACCAGCCCGTGCCGCCATATTCAGTCGGCCAAGCGGGGGTCGACCAACCCTTTTTGCCCAGTATCTTGTGCCAGGCGAGCATGTCGTCCCGGCCCAAATCTTCACGCAAGCCAGTTTCGCGCAAATGTTCGGGGTAATTGCTCTCGATGAAAGTACGTACTTCGTCACGAAAGGCGATTTCTTCAGGGCTGAATTCCAGGTTCATCGGACCGCTCTCCTATTCTGCGCAGCCGCATTGGCTGCGGGCTTTCCTATTCACTGACGCGGCAAGGGCAGGGCAGTCAACCCGTTATCGGGTACAGGGGGCAAATCGGACCGGATTTCTGGTGCAAAAGTGCAGATCAGAGCTGGCGAAGAGCGCGCGCTGGCCGCACGGACATAAGCGGAATCGCGCTGAGCAATCCGATTCCCAGCGTCAGTAAAGTTCCAGCAGCCAGAGTGCCGAGCACCACGGTCCAGTCCGGAGTCCATGTGAATTCGAAAATCTGGACAATCACGCTCCACCCGGCGAGCAATCCCAGCCCGAGCGCCACGATCGCCAGTACCGCCGCCAACAGCGCATATTCGATCGCCTGGGTCAGGAGGATCTGCCGACGCGTTGCGCCAAGGGTCCGCATGATGACGCTGTCATAGCTGCGTACCTGGTTAGAGGCGGCGATCGCGCCGATCAGCACGGCGATACCAGCAATGATAGAGACGGTGGCCGCAGCAATGATCGCGGCGGCCATCTGGCCGAGCAGGGTTGTCACCTGGCCGATAATCTCGCGTACTTCGATGATCGAAACGGACGGGAAGGCGGCCAGCACGGCGCGCGACAGTTCGGCCTCGTCGCCGCTCGCAAGCGCGATTGTCGAGGCGAGCGTATGCGGGGCGTCCTGCAAGGTGTTGGGCGACATCACCATGATATAGTTGAAGCCCATCGTGTCCCAATTCACTTCGCGCAGGGAGGCGATTTCGGTTTCGATTTCACGCCCGAGAACGCTGACGACGAGTGTATCGCCAATCTCAACGCCCATGGTGCTGGCCGCTTCGCGGTCGAGCGATACGAGCGGCGGGCCGTCATAATCGGCCGGCCACCACTCGCCATCGGTCAGGTCGCTGCCTTCGGGCAGGATATCGCTATAGGTGACGCCACGCTCACCGCGCAGGAACCAGGCGCCCTCGGGCAGTTCCTCAAGCTCGGACACCCGCTGCCCGCCAAATTCAACAATCGTCCCGCGCAGGGTCGGGACAAGATTGAGCTCGGTTCCGGCGGCTTCCTCTTCAACAATCTCTCGGAACCGCGCTTCTTCGGCGACCGGAATATCGAGAATGAAGAAGTCGGGCGCCGTTTCGGGAACCGTGTTGCGAATTTCCGAGGTCAGGCTTGTCTGGATGCCAGCCAGCGTCACAAACAGCGTCAGTGCCAGGCCCAGCGCGATCACGATCGCTGGCGATTGCGAGCCGGGACGATGAATATTGGTGATGGCGAGCCGCAGCATAGGATTGCGGGGACGTGGAATATGTTTGGCGACGGTTCGCACGCCATAGCCCAGCGCATAAAGCAAGAGCAGCACTGCGCCGGTGGCGCCAATCACCGTGGCCGAGAACATCATTTCCCGTGCGCTCAACAGAGCAATGGCAATGATTGCGCCGCCCGCCAGAGCGACGCGGAACATGGTCCGCGCACCAATCCGGCTATGGCGTTCTACCAGGCCTCGAAACAGCGCTGCGGCCGGTTCGGTCCGGGCGCGGGCGAGGGGCGGTAATACAAACATGGTCGCGATCAGCACGCCGTAAATCGCGGCGATCAACAAGGGTATCGGGTGGAAAGAGATCCCCGGTGCAACAGGCAATAGATCGCCCATCGCTGTCACAATCAACGGCGTTGCAATCGCTCCGACGGCAAGTCCGATGACGATCGCGAAGGCAGCGACAATACCGATCTGCACGGCATAGATGCGGGCAATATCGGACGAGGTCGCACCCAAAATCTTGAGGGTTGCGATGCCTGGGCGTTTGCGCCCGAGATAGGAGGCGACACCATTGCCGACGCCGATACCGGCGATAATCAGCGCAGTCAGGCCGATGAGCGAGAGAAATTGCCCCATCCGCTCAAAAAAGCGAAATGCGCCAGGGGACGCGCGGTCGCGATCCTTGAACTCGAACCCGGCTGAGGGGAATTGCGCTTCCAGCGCATCGGCCGCGGCGGCGGGATCGACGCCGGGCGCGAGGCGCAGGCGATATTTGCTTTCATAAAGGCTGCCCGGCTGGATCAGACCGGTGCGGCGCAGACCGTCTATCGAGGTGATCGAGACAGGGCCAAGGGTGAAGCCTTCGCCAACCCGGTCCGGCTCGTCGACAATGATGTCGCGGATCGTGAACTCGGCCTCGCCATAACGCAGCGGATCGCCGGGCGAGAGCAGCAGGCGATCGGCGAGCGACTGGCCGATGACAATCTCGTCAGCGGCCAGTTCAGCGGTCAGCATCCCGGATTGCAGCTCAAGATCGCCATAGAGCGGATAGATTGCGTCGACGCCCTTCAATTCGCTGAGCACCGCCTGCGGGCCGTCTTCAGCGGTGTCGGCGCGCTGTGCCATGGCCCGCATGCGGATTGTTTCGCTGAGCTCACCAGCATCGCGCATCGCGGCCAGTTCTTCGGCATTGGCCTCGCGCTGGGTCATCGCGATTTCGACATCGCCGCCCAACATGGTCTGCCCGCGCGCCGAAAGCTCGCCCGTGATCGAGGCGGTCATGCTGCCAATGGCGGCGAGAGTCGCAACGCCCAGGAACAGGCAGATGAACAATAGCCTCAGCCCGCGAAAACCGCCGGATAGATCGCGCCAGGCGATCTTGGCACTGGCGCGCCAGTCCAATGTCTTCGCAGACGATCCGCTCATGGGCGGCGATCCGAGACGATCTTGCCGTCCTTCATTTCAACGATACGATCGCAGCGTTCGGCGAGGCTTACATCATGGGTAATGATAACGAGCGTCGAATTGGCGGCTGCTTTGCGCTCAAACAATACGTCGATGATTGAGCCACCGGTTGCGGCATCCAGATTACCCGTCGGTTCGTCGGCAAAGACAATCTTGGGCCCCGGTGCCAAGGCGCGCGCAATCGCCACCCGCTGCTGTTCGCCGCCTGAAAGCTGGGTCGGATAATGGCTCAAACGATGGCCAATACCGACGGCCTCAAGTTCTGCGGTGGCGATCTCGAACGGGTTTTCGGCGCCAGCAAGCTCCAGCGGCACAGCCACATTTTCCAGGGCCGTCATGGTTGGCAGCAGATGGAAGGATTGCAGGACGATGCCGATCCTGCCGCGCCGTGCACGGGCCAGGCCATCTTCGTCGAGCGAGGTGAAATCGACGTCCGCGACGCTGACAGAACCGCCGCTCGCCTGCTCGAGCCCGGAGAGGATCGCCATCAATGACGATTTGCCGGATCCCGATGGTCCAAGAATGGCAAGGCTCTCGCCAGCTCCTATATCGAGATCGATGCCGCGCAGGATATCGACTTGCGCGCCAGCGCTGCCCAAGGACAGGGTGACATTGCTGGCACGGATTGCGATAGCGGCATCGCTGGCGGGATCTGACATCGGAAAGGGAAATCCTTGAACGTGAAACTCTGCATCTATGGCGCATTGCTCTTGGCTGTCCAACCGCTTGCTGGCTGTGCAAATGACGGTGGCAGTAGCGAGCCTGCAGTTGATCGAAATGTAGGAAGCGAAGCTGAAACCGCAACGGCCGGCCGCGAAGAATATGACGAACTGGTCGTTGCCTTTGGTGACAGCCTCTACGCTGGATACGGCCTTTCGCAGGATGAAGGATTTGCGCCGGAGCTACAGCGCGCCCTTACCGAGCGAGGCCGATCGGTGCGCGTCCTCAATGCAGGCGTGTCCGGCGATACGACCGCCGCCGGGCGCCAGCGGCTGGCCTTTACGCTGGACGGACTCGATCGCGCGCCGGATCTCGTGATCGTCGGCCTTGGCGGCAATGACATGCTGCGCGGACTGAGTCCGGAACAGACGCGGGAAAATCTCACCGCCATTCTCGATGAGCTTGAGGCGCGCGATGTCGATGCGATGCTCACGGGCATGGTCGCTGCGCCCAATCTTGGCGCGGATTATGCCGAAGCATTCAACCCGATTTATGGCGAGCTGGCTGCGCAATATGACGCGCCGCTCTATCCCTTCTTTCTCGACGGCGTGATCCAGGATCCATCGCTGATGCTGGCAGACGGCATCCATCCGACGGCAGAAGGCATTGATCGCGTGGTCGCGCAGCTGACGGATCTCGTCGAGACGGAACTCGCTGAAGAGTAAGGGCGAAAACGCCTAGGCGCTATCGTCCGTCTTGGCGTCCCGCAGTTCCGCCATTGTCCCGGATAGTTGGGCCTCCCAATCCTCGCGCATGGCATGGATCTTGGCGACATAGGCCTCATTTTCGTGGATCGGCACATCGATGTCATACACTGTGGCGACCTCCACCATGGACTTGCGATCGAGAGATTCAAAGGCCGCGGCCATCTGTTCCGCGTGCGGCCGATCGATCCCGAGCGCTTCAAGGACAGACCGTCCGGCGCGGATCGAACTATCATAGGATTCGCGGATAATATCCCGGCAGCCGATCGAATAGAGATCATAGACATGGGTCCGATCGACGGCGCGCGCGACGACATGGATGTGCGGATAGTTCTGGATCACATAGCGGGTGAGGTTCGTGATCTGCTCCTTCCCATCGATGGCGATAACCAGAACCTTGGCTTCATTGATTCCGGCCGCATGCAAGAGATCGGGCCGGGTCGCATCGCCGAAATAGGCCTTCATGCCAAAGGTGCGGATCATCTCGAGCTGGGCCGAGCTATAGTCGACAACGGTTGTCTCAAAGCCGGCACCGCGCACCAGCCGATTGACGATCCCGCCAAAGCGGCCATGGCCGGCTATGATTATCGATTCCTGGTCATGGATCGTATCGGCCTCGCCGCCATCACTATCGGCAAAACGGGGCGCGATCACCTTGTCGTAGAGAATGAAGAGCAAGGGGGTCAGGATCATCGACAAGGCGACGATCAGCAGCAGTTGGTCGGCGATCGCGGAGGGGATGACACCGCTGGCAACCGTCAGCGAGAGAAGTACAAAGCCGAATTCGCCGGCCTGGGCCAAGCCCAGCGCAAACAGCCAGCGATCGGCACCGCGCAACGAGAAGAATTGCGATAACAGCAGCAAAATCAGTATCTTTAGCGCGATCAGCCCGAGCGTAAGACCGACGATCATGGCGGCATTGGCGGAGAGCAGGTCGAAATTGATGCCGGCGCCGACGGTCATGAAGAACAGGCCGAGCAGCAGTCCGCGAAACGGATCGATATTCGATTCCAGCTCGTGTCGATATTCACTGTTGGCGAGGACCACCCCGGCAAGGAACGTGCCGAGCGCTGGCGATAGCCCGACCAGTGACATGAGCAAGGCGATGCCGACGACCATCATCAGCGCGGTCGCCGTGAACAGCTCCCGCAAGCCTGCCATCGAGACGAAGCGGAAGATTGGACGCGTGAGCAGAGCACCGCCAGCAACAACCGCGAATACCGCGCCCAATGTCACCAAGCCCGCCTGCCAGGCCGGGAGGCCTTCGACGAGGCTCAGCCCGCTGCCATGATCTTCGCCGGAGCCATGCGAAACGATTTCGACAAGCTCCGGCAGAGCGAGCAGCGGGATCAGGGCCAGCATCGGAATGACGGCAATATCCTGGAACAGCAGGACGGCGAAGCTCGATTGGCCGCCATCGCTGCGCATCAGGCCCTTCTCGTTGAGGGTCTGGAGCACGATCGCGGTTGAGGAGAGGGCGAGAACCAGTCCGATGGCGAGCGCGATCGTCCAGGGCTGGCCAAGCAATAGAGCGACACCGGTGACGGCGGCGGCGGTCCCGGTAACTTGCAATCCGCCTAGCCCCAGGAGCTTGGATCGCATTTCCCAGAGCAAGCGTGGTTCAAGCTCGAGGCCGACGAGGAACAGCATCATCACGACGCCGAATTCTGCGAAATGCTGGACCGAGACGATGTCGACGCCAAACAGGGTGAGCGACGGGCTCAGCACCATGCCGGCGATCAGATATCCGAGCACCGACCCAAGCCCGAAGCGGGTGGCGAGCGGCACGGCAATGACCCCGGCGATCAGGAACATGAAGATCAGCAGCAGATAGTCTGTCATTGCGTTTCAGTCCCCGTGCGAAATGTCATCTGCTGGCCGCTTAGCTCATCGGCGATTCATCCAGGCGCTTGGCCAGCTTTACGATCAGGATGATCAGTGGCGGCACGAGCACGGCCGAAAGGACGATTTTGGCGAGCATCTGGCCCATGATCAGCGAACCAATCGGGAATTCGCCGTAAAAGGCCACGGTAACGAAAATCAGTGTGTCGAGGGACTGGCTCAGCGCTGAGGCGATCGCACCGCGAACCATGACCCCGAAACCACTATCGCCAGCGGCACCGCGCAAGGCGGAGAAGATCTTCACATTGAGCAGCAGCGAGACGCCATAGGCGATCGGGCCAGCCAGCATGATGCGTGGGGTTTGCGCCATAACTGTCTCGAAAGAAGAGAGATTCCCTGCTGGCATTTCCGACGAAGCCGGGAGCGAGAGGACGAGCACGATCAGCAGTACCGATACGGCCAGCGGGATAAATCCGAACAGCACGAGGCGGTTGGCTGTGCCCTGGCCATGGATCTGCGCGATCGCGCTGGAGATGACCACCAGCATCAAAAATGCGAAGATTCCGGCTTCCACCGCAAGCGGTCCCAGCGCAACCTGTTTAAAGGCAAGAACCCCGGCTATGCAGGTCATCCCGCCATAGAGGATTGAAAAAACGAAGAGTGAGCGCGATAGCGGTGCGGGTGCAGTTGACATCGCAATTCCCTATCCTGTTCTTGGCTTCGACAAAAGAGGGGCGGTCAACAAGAACCGCTCAAGGACACGCAACAAAGTGAGAGCCGATTGACCGATACCGATTTTGACGTGCTGGCGATTGGCGATGCCGTGGTCGATGTGATCGCGCCGGCGGATGAAGCGCTGCTGGCCGAAGTGGGTGTGCCCAAGGGATCGATGCGGACGATCGACTGGGAGGAAGCGCAGCAACTATATGCGCGGATGGGCCCGGCTCAGGAAACGAGCGGCGGATCGGCCGCCAACAGCATGGCGGGTATCGCTGCGCTTGGCGGACGCGCGGCCTTTATTGGCCAGATCGGTTCCGACCAGCTGGGCACGATCTTCGCGCATGACATTCGTGCCCAGGGCGTGGCCTTTGATACCCCGGCGCTCACCGAGGATATTACAACCGGCCGCTGCCTGATTCTAGTCACGCCGGACGCCCAACGCACGATGAATACCTATCGTGGAGCGTCGGAACATCTGTCCGTCGATGGTGTCGATGCCGACCAGATTGCCCGTGCGACAATCGTTTATCTCGAAGCCTATCTCTGGGATCACGCACCGCCGCGCGCTGCAATGAAACATGCGGCGGATCTTGCGCATAAAGCAGGTCGGCCGGTGGCCTTCACCCTATCGGACATAGCGTGCATCGATCGCCATCGCCCGGATTTTCGCGCACTGCTCGAAAGCGGGCGCGTCGATATCCTGTTCGGAAACGAAGAAGAAGCGCGCGCGCTGGCGGGACGAACGGATCTGGACGAAGCGGTTGCCGAACTTGGCGAGCATGTCGATCTGTGCGTCATTACACGCGGGGAGCATGGCGCATTGGCAGCGCAGGGCGGCGCAACGATTACCGTTTCGGCGGTCCGCCCGCGCGCCATCGTCGATACGACCGGGGCTGGCGACCTATTCGCCGCTGGCTTCCTCGCCAGCCATGCGCGTGGCCGCCCGCTGGAGACAAGCCTGATGCTCGGCGCCCGCACAGCGGCCGAGGTGATTGCCGATTACGGCGCCCGCCCGCTCGGAAAACTCTCCCATCTCGTCGATGATTGACCGTTTACAAGCGCGGGATCGGACTGCATGCCCAGCAGGTCTTCCCACACGGAAATTAATGCCGGGGGCAATTGAATGAAGAGATTGGCGGTATATTGCGGGGCGAACAGCGGCGCGGACCCGCTCTTTGCCGATACAGCCGAGCAGCTTGGCGCCGAAATGGCCAAGCGCGATATCGGCCTTGTCTATGGCGGTGGTAAGCTGGGGCTTATGGGAATCATTGCCGATTCCGTGCTCGCCGGTAATGGCGAAGTTCATGGCGTCATTCCTGAAGCTTTAGTTGATCTCGAAGTCGCGCATCAGGGGCTGACCGAATTGCATATCGTTACGTCTATGCATGAGCGCAAAGCCAAGATGACCGATCTGTGCGACGGCTTCATCGCAATGCCTGGCGGCATCGGGACGCTCGATGAATTGTTCGAAGCCTGGTCCTGGAATGCGCTCGGCTATCACGCCAAGCCTTTTCTGCTGCTCAATACCGGTGGGTTCTGGGATTCCATGATCAGCTTTGTCGATCATGTGGTGGCCAATGGCTTTATTTCAGAGGCGCGACGCGAGCAAATGCTGGTCGCGACCCAGATTGGCGATGCGATCGAGCAACTTGCGCACGCTGCCAACGGCGCCAAACAAGGGATGACCTGGTAATATGGATATCACCAGCATTTTGATGAGCCTGGCGGGTATGGCCTTGATCCTTGGGCTCGCTTTGTTGCTCTCCTCCAATCGCAAGGCCATCCGGTTGCGCGTCGTCAGCGCTGCGTTCGGTTTGCAGGCGGGTATCGCCGTACTCGTGCTTTATTCCGATTGGGGCCGGGCCGCGATTGCCGGCATGGCGCGCGGTGTATCGAACCTGCTGGGCTATGCGCAGGAAGGGACGAACTTCATCTTCGGCCCGCTCGCCACTCCGGAAATTGGCGGCAACAGCTTTGCGATTGCCGCGCTTCCGGTGATCATCTTTTTCGCCTCGCTCGTCTCGATTCTCTATTATCTCGGCATCATGCAGTTCATCATCAAATGGGTCGGCGGCGGAATCCAGAAGGTGACCGGCATCACCAAGGTTGAGTCGCTATGTGCGGCGGCGAACATCTTTGTTGGCCAATCGGAATCGCCGCTGGTGATCCGGCCCTATCTGGCTACCCTTACACCCGCGCAGCTGTTCACCGTGATGAGCGTTGGCATGGCCGGCGTCGCCGGGACCATCCTGGCCGCCTATGCGGCGATGGGGATCCAGATTGATTATCTGCTCGCGGCCGCCTTCATGTCAGCGCCCGGTGGGATACTGATGGCAAAGATCATCATGCCCGATCGGCCCGAAGATCTGGCAGCCGAACCGGCGACCCCGGTCGATGTCCAATATGAAGAAGAAAAGCCGGCCAATGTCATCATGGCCGCGTCGATGGGCGCACAAACCGGCGTGAAAATCGCCGTGATGGTCGGTGCGATGGTGCTGTCCTTTGTCGCGCTGGTCGCGCTCGCCAATGGGTTGCTCGCAGGGGCAGGTAGCTGGTTTGGCTATCCCGAGCTCAGCTTCCAGCAGCTTGTCGGCTATATCTTTGCCCCGATCATGTATTTGATCGGTATTCCCTGGGATGAATCACTGGCCGCCGGCGGCCTGTTCGGCACCAAGATCGTGCTCAATGAATTTGTCGCCTTTATCGCACTGGGAGCGGGTGAGGGTGGATTGTCGGAGCGTAGCGTAGCGATCGTTACCTTTGCGCTATGCGGGTTCGCGAACATCCTGTCGATTGCGATCCAGATGGCCGTAACAGGCGGGCTCGCGCCCAACCAGCGCCCGGTTATCGCGCGGCTGGGCTTGAAAGCACTGGCCGCCGGTTCGCTTGCAAATTTGATGAGTGCAGCCCTCGCGGGATTGATGCTGAGCGTGTAAAGTCGGCGCAATATTGAGTCATTAGCGTTCATAGGAATTCATTGTGCCTGATACGATTGCTTCGGTTTCTCTCCAGGATTCGGACCGGGATGCGGCCGCCTTTGCGGACGAGATCGGCAATTCCTTCAAAACCTATGGTTTCGCGATCGTATCCGATCACGGCATATCCAGCGATCTGATCGCCGAGGCTGATGCGAAGCTGCGCGAATTTTTCGCGCTGCCGGAAGAGGTGAAGCGGAGATATTTTATTGAAGGTGGTGGCGGCGCGCGCGGCTATACGCCGTTCGGCATTGAAGTCGCCAAGGATGCGACCGAACACGACCTGAAGGAATTCTGGCATGTCGGGCGCTCATTGCCCGAGGGCCATCGCTTTGCGGATTTGATGCCGCCCAATATTTGGCCCGAAGAGGTAGAGGGCTTTCACGAAACCTTCGCCGCGCTGTATGATGCACTGGAAGGTGCGGGCATGCGGATCCTGACCGCGATCGCCACCTATCTAGGCCTCGCCCCGGATTTCTTCGACGATACTGTGGAAGATGGCAACTCGGTGATGCGGCTCATTCACTATCCGCCTGTGCCGGCCGATGCGCCGGGTGTCCGTGCTGCAGCCCATGAGGACATCAACACCATCACATTATTGCTGGGCGCCGAAGAAGCAGGTCTCGAACTGCTTGATGCCAATGGTGAATGGTTGCCCGTTAAACCGCGCGAGGGCGAGTTGGCGGTCAATATCGGCGATATGTTGCAGCGGCTGACCAATCATGTGCTGCCTTCGACAACGCATCGGGTGGTCAACCCGGCACCCGAAAGGCGCCGCTTTTCGCGCTACTCCATGCCGTTTTTTCTGCATTTCAAGCCTGATTACATGATTGAAACGCTGCCGAGCTGCATTGGCGAGGGCAAGCCCAATCGCTATCCCGAGCCGCTCAGCTCGCATGATTATCTGCTGGAACGCCTGCGCGAGATCAATCTGGTCTAGCCGGCGCTAGCCGTCTGCATCTTTAAGATTTTTCGGTCCAAAGCTGGCGGGCAGAAGCGCTGCGATCGTCGTGGTTGAAACCGTCTCACCATCGCCTGATGCACTGATCACTTGGATATCATGATCAGCGAGATCACTGGCCTCGGCAATTGCCTGGCGACAGCCACCACAGGGTGTCACGGCCTGGGCGCCGACTAGCATTCCATCGTCACCCAGATGGCCACCGGCCACGGCGATGCGGCGGATCTTGCTAAGCCCAAATGCCTGTTGCGCGGAAGTCAGCGCGGAAATCTCCGCACAGGTTCCGAGCCGATAGCAGGCATTTTCCATATTGCTGCCAGTGGCGATGCTGCCATCCTCGGCTTCGATCGCACAGCCAACGGAAAAACCGGAATAGGGCGCATAGGCCCTGGTTGCTGCTTTGCGGGCACGCTCAATCAGTGCGGCCGCGCTGTCATCTTTGTCTGCCATGGGCAGGTCTTAGACGAGAGGCGGCCGATCACCAATATTGCTTTATGCCGCCAGGCCATGCTCCGCAGCGGGTTCGGCTTCCAACCATTCCCAGGCTTCAGCTTCCTTGTCCGCATCAAAGGCACGAATCTCGACCCGGAACAGTGGATCGAGCGCTTCGATCATCGTCGCCATCCAAGGCGGCGCACCGACGACGGCATAGCGGTTGAGCGTGCGGATCATGCCCCGCTTCATCGCCCAAAAATCCTCGTCGACGATTCCGGCAGGAGAGAAGCCAGCATAATTTTTGAACCGTCCCAAAAGCCGCTTGGGTTGGTCATTTTCCAGCATCTCGTTGAAATGCTCGGATAGGGCGTCCATTTCAGCCGCCGATATCTTGCCACTGAGCTCAAATCCCAGCACGTCGGGATTATTGGTTTCGATGATGCTGAAGGCAGCGCGATGCGGCAGCTCCGTCTCGCCCTTGGCCCAGGCGAGCGCCTGGTCGCGCTCGTCCATCGTGAAGGTTTCGTATGAAATGCCGGGCAGCAGAGCACTTTCGATACGGGCGGCCCAGCGGAGCCAACTCGTATCGGTCACCACAGCAATCCGACCGAGCTTCTCGCGCTTGCCAACCAATTGCCAGCCGCGCGACATGATCAGCGTAAAGCCGTCCGTCTCGAAGCCTTCATAATCGGCGATCTCGCAATAGAAATGCGTCTCGTCGTTATTCTCGACTGCATATTCGAGCTTTTCCATTAGCGCATTCATCTCCTTGTGGGAGACATGGCCACTGACTTGCACGGCAATCACCGTATCATCGCTGGGAAGAAAATTGAGCATAATTACCTCCGTCTCATGAGTTTCTATCACCAATGGACACACGATATCGGGCGAGTCGCAGAATGCATTGATCTCGGGCAAATTTCGAAAATTTAGTCCTGCGGATTAGCGGGAATCTGTCATTTTTGACCCAGGCGGCACGTTCAGGCGTGCAAACCGGTTCCCGGTGTGAAGGCGGGGTCATCTGGGTGCACAGCCGTCGACACCCGTGACTCTTCACACAATGTGCGTTTGTAGAGCGCGCCATTCTTGAACCAATGCCAGGTGCGTGAGCGGCGATCGCCAATATCGCCCATTACGATAATCTCGACGAAATTGGCGCCGGGTTCGTCGCGGCGCGTGAGGTTGAGCATCAGGATTTCGTCTTCCGTTTCCCAGGCATAGCCATGGAAGGTCGGCATGTCCCACCATAGTTTCCCATCGCGATAGACGCCGGGAAGCATGGCGCGTTGCTCCTGGCCATCGGCCCAGCGGAACAGGTTGTGCTGGACATAGGCGATGTCACCGGACGACGGGAATTCGCAGACTATCCGCGCATCATGGTAATCAATCTCGGTACCGTTGGTGTCTACGTGGCGATAGGTGCCTTCCCAGACACCGGCATGTTTGACCATTGCAGGCATTGAATCGGCCAGGATCGCCTTATTGTTGCTCGGAATGCCCATTGGGTCTCCCTTGTGTGAATCACCACATATTTACCACAGCCAAATTGATCGATTCCAACAACCAATGGTATAGGGCGCCCAGCCAGGAGAGAGATATGAAGGACAGTCACCTTCGCAGTCGATTTATCAAACCATCGATGGATCCACGAAAATTGCAGCATTTCCTGGCCGTTTATGATTTGCGTCATTTCGGCCGGGCCGCCACGGATAACGGTGTTACGCAGCAGGCGATCTCGAAGAGTGTGAAAAAGCTAGAGGAACAGCTTGGCGTCGAGCTGTTCGAGCGCGGACCCTATGGTCCGGCACCAACAATCTTCGCGCATTCCCTGGCGCGGCGCGCCAAGGTTATTCTTTCCGAAGCACGGCTGGCGGCGGCTGAGCTCAGCGCTCTTCGCGGGGTGGAAGACGGCTATGTCCGGGCCGGGATCGGCTGGTCCTTCGTTTCGCGGATCGCGCCGCAGACATTACTCCGCTATCGCCGGCGCCGTCCGAATATCAAGGTTAGCCTGTCGACCGGATCGTCCGACATATTGTTCGAGCGCTTGTTGAACGGCGAAGTCGAATTCGTGTCCAGCTGCCCATTACCGAACTTTGAGATCGATCCTCTGCTGGAAAGCCAACCCTTGTTTCACGACGCGGATCTGATCGTCATGCGCCATGATCATCCGCTTGCTGGTCGTTCCGATGTAACGCTTGCCGATCTGTCTCAGCAGACCTGGGCAACCTCGGGTACGTTGGGTGGCCGGTGGCGGAAGATCTGCTCGACCTTTCTGGCAGCCGGTGTCGAACCGCCGACCAATACGATCGATATGGATTCGGTCGGTATTGCCAAGGCGATGATCGCCCAGAGTGATTGTATTGCGCTATTGTCTAGCGAACTGGTGATCAACGAAACCATGGCTGGCCAGTTCCATACGCTCCACCGCACAGAATTTCCTTCCGAACGCATCGGTATGCTGGTCACCCGGCGGAGCTCGGCCCTGCAGCCAGCTGCGCAGGCCCTGATTCATGATCTGTTGGAGGTTACCGATAGTTTGCGGCCCGGGATCGCGAAGGCAGCAGCATAGACTACCATCAGTTGTAGCAAGCAATTTACGAGTTGTTGGCCATCACGCGCCCATGCGTGGTTGCTTGGCCACACTATTTATATAATGATTAATTTGTCCGGACAAATCTTGAGTGGGTCGAGATATTGTCATAGTCAGATAGCGATTGGGTTTAGGGAGAAACAAAATGGTCGCCACTAGCACGGGTTTTAAACTTACATTGTCAGGGGCGGCGCTTGCCGCGGCTCTCGCATCGGCTCCGGCCCATGCGCAAGCGGAAGGCGACACACCGGTCGCCGGTCAAAGCGGCCTCGGCACGATTGTGGTGACCGCGCAGCGGCGTGAGGAAAATGTCCAGGACATTCCGATCGCGATTTCCTCCTTTTCCCCAGACGAACTCGCATCGCGCGGTATTGGAAACACGCTTGAGCTGGGTGAGTTCATTCCCAACCTGATTGCGCAGAACAATACCGGGCTTGGCGCAGCCAATGCCTACTTCCTGCGCGGTATCGGCAACACCGAGTCGATCGCTACCTTCGATCCGCCGATCGGCACCTATGTCGACCAGGTTTATATGGCGCGTCAGAACGGCAACAATCTGAGCCTGTTCGATGTCGAGCGTGTCGAAGTGTTGCGTGGGCCTCAGGGAACCCTGTTCGGCCGCAACACGACCGGTGGTGCGATCAGCATCGTATTGCGTGAGCCGGGCGATGAGTTCGGTGGCTTTGCCGAAATCGGTTATGGCCGCTTCGATCGGATCATGGTCCGCGGCTCGATGGATATCCCGGTCAGCGACACGGCAGGTTTCAAGGTCAGCGGCTATTATCAGGACGATGATGGCTATGTGCAGAACATTACGACCGGCGAAACGTTGAACGATAATGATGGTTATGGCGCGCGCATTGCGTTCCGCCTGGCGGCCGACATTGCCGAATGGAACATCGCCTATGCGCGGATCAACAATGACGGCGAAAATATGCTGAATTTCCCGTGTCGTTCTATTGATCCAGCAACACCGGCAAGTTGCAGCACGCGTTTTGCAACAACCGGGGCATCTGAAACCAGCGCCGGCCCGGTTCCCGGTATATCGGGACGCAAGGCAAATTACGGCCTGGGCAGTCGCTCGGATATGGATTTGGTTACGTCAAACCTTGAGCTCGAGCTTGGTGATAACCTCTCGGTTGCGTTCATCACCGGCTATCAGAGCCTGGTCCAGCAGTTCAATCTCGACTTTTTCGATGGTCGGTTCGGGCCGAACGCGGGCAATCCATTCCCAGCGGTGATCGGCTCGCCCTTCGGTGGTTTCAATATCTTCAATGATCAGGAAAACACGCAGATTACCCAGGAAGTGCGCTTCAACGGGTCATTTGGCGATGGCTTGGTCGACTATGTGGCGGGCGGCTATTATTTCTATGAGGAAACCCGCACTGACTTTGCCGATCTGTTCGGTGCCGTCGGCTTCCCGTTCCTGCTCGCCGATCGTGTGATCGACAATGATGCGGAAGCCTTTGCGCTCTACGCACAGGCTGACGTGAACTTCACCGATGAGTTCACCTTCACCGCCGGTCTCCGCTGGACGGATGAGGAAAAGACCTTCCAGATCCGCGATAATCGCCCGGTGTGTAATGGCGACCAGGCGGCTCCCGGCTGTCTCAGTAACTTCAACCTGGTCGCGACTAACGGCGCAACGATTCCCGATGAGCAATCGGTGAGCATCTTCACCCCGCGTTTTGCGTTGAGCTATGAACCAAATGACGATCTGTTGTTCTTCATCTCGGCGACCCGCGGGTTCAAGTCGGGCGGCTGGAATGCTCGCGGTACGTCAGGCTCGGAACTGTTGCCTTTCGGTCCGGAGACGACCTGGAGCTATGAAGCGGGCGTTCGCAGTGAGTTTTGGGACAATATGGCTCGCCTGAACGTGACGGCCTACTATGCCGATACGAGCGGATTGCAGACGCCGTCTGCCTTTGTCCGCGGAAATGGCACAATCGCCTTCATCACGCGTAACTTTGCCGATTATGAGAATTACGGCATCGAAGCGGAACTGACGCTGGCACCAGCGGATGGACTCAACATCTTTGCAAGCCTTGGTTGGCAGGACGATCAGTATAGTATTGATCGCAACGCGCCGGCTGTCGATCAGTTCGGTGTGAGCTCGGTGGCGTCCCAGCAAGCGACGTGTCTTGCGGCACTGGCAGGTGGCATGACCTCGCCAGCATGCGGCGCCGGTATCGTCACACCGGACGGAAGCATTGCCGATCCAGTGCGTACACCGGACTGGTCCATTGCCGGCGGCATCAGCTATGAAATGCCGCTGGGTGACAATTGGACACTGACACCAACGGTGAATGCGGCCTTCCGCTCATCCTATGAATCCGGCACCAGCAATGTGACGATTTACCAATCAGGTCCGGGCATGTTCAACACGACGGGCAACGGCCAATATGTGATTGGTTCGTATAATGACGGCTATGTTGTGGTGAATGCCGGAATTACGCTGGCCGAAGTTGAAGAGGGACTGCAAGTTTCGCTGACTTGCACCAATTGCTTCAGCGAAGATTATAACTCCTCAACCCTGGCCAATACGACTTACTACAATGCGCCAGGTACTTGGATGGTTCGGGCCCGCTACGACTTCTAGGTCCGTTTCCTTCGGGGAGCGAATTATATTGAAGGGATGGCAGCGCCGTTTTCCCGTGGCGCGGCTGTCCCTTCTCTTATGTCGGTTCCCTATGTGAGCCCGCTGTGTCTGGGTTTCTGGGCATAAGAGTTGTCCGGACAAATTTCTGCGGCTATCCTCTCCCATACGCAATCAGGCAGTGGGAGCAAAGCCATGGTTGGATTATCGCGACGGGGTTTTCTGAAAGCCAGCGGAGCCACCGCGCTGCTGCTTAACACATCGCATGCACGAGCGAATGAAGCTGCCGATGTGATAGTCCTTGGCGCCGGTCTCGCGGGTCTTCATGCCGCGCTGCAGCTGGCTGATGCGGGTGCATCTGTGATCGTGCTTGAGGCCAAGGAGCGTGCTGGTGGTCGGGTGCAAACCTTGTTCGATCTGCCAGGCATTCCCGAAGCCGGCGGCACCCAATTGAGCTCCAACTATCGCCGGTTTGTGGGTTTGGCCGAGCGGTTTGAGATTCCGTTGATGGAAGATTCCCCAATGCAGCGGGATGGCGCGCCCGAGTTATATGTCGCCATGCGCGGCCAGTCCGTATTGCCGGATCAATGGGCCGGTCACCCGCTCAATCCCTTTGATGGCCCGCTTGCCAACTTGCCGCCATGGGCCCTGCCATTTGCGGCAATGGGCCGCGATAATCCGCTGCCCGAAATCGCCAGCTGGCGCGATCCCGACTTTGCCGAATGGGATAAGCCCGTCTCCGAACATCTTGGCTGGACGAGCGAACAGCTACGTCTCGGTTTCGGGATCAATCCTGGATATGGTGCCTCGGCCTATAGCCAGTCGACGTTGATGTGGTTTCAGATCATGAAAGCTATTGCCGCGCCCGGCGGTCGGCTCCTGACGGTAGATGGCGGCAATCAGAGAGTTCCCAATGCGATGGCTGCAGCGTTGGGAGACAGGGTGCGTTACGGCAGGGCCGCTCGCCATATCGAGAGCGATGCGGACGGTGTCGTTGTGAGGACAATGGACGGATCCACCTATCGCGGGCGCGATTGCGTGATCACTCTACCAACGAGTGCGTTGCGAACGGTTGATATCGACCCGGCCCCGCCGCGATTGCAGCAGCGCGGCATTCGCAGTTTACCGTATAATCGGGTTGTACGTGCCTATTTCGTGCCGGAGCGGCGTTATTGGGAGGAGGATGGCCTACCGCCCTCGATCTGGAGTGACAGCTATGCCGGCCGAATCTTCGCGCTGCGGGGTGGCGGCGGAACGGAAATCACGATGATGCAAAGCTTCATCACGGGTCGCGCGGCCGAACTTCTGGATCGCATGCCGCAATCCGATGCTATGGCGCTGATCCAGGCCGAAATTGAACACGTACGGCCGGCAGCGCGCGGAGCATTGCGACCCGTTGCCTATGTCAGCTGGGGCAATGATCCTTATGCCGGTGGTGCCTATGCCTGTTGGGCTCCCGGTCAGATTAGCGCTTTCGCCGATGCCGTGTCGCAGCCGCATGGCCGACTGACCTTTGCAGGCGAGCATACTGCCGTCCGCGCGCGGGGTATTGAGGGCGCACTTGAATCTGCCGAACGCGCGGTGCGGGAGGTATCGGCACGCAATTAGGAGCAGCTGAGAACGAGGGGCAGCACAGATGTCCATGCATGATCGATTATCACTCTCGCGTCGTAAGGTGCTTGGTGCAGCGGCCGCTACATCCGCGCTGGGTATTTCGGTACAAGCGCTTGGGCAGGATCAGGTCGCGAGCGCAAGAGAGCCGCGGACGACATTTCTGTTGGTCCATGGCGCTTGGCACGGCGGGTGGTGTTGGCGCGACGTCCGCGCCGTTCTTGAGGGTGCGGGCCACCGGGTTATTACACCCACATTGTCCGGGCTTGGCGAACGGGCGCATCTCATGTCGCCGGAAATCGGTCTGGCGACCCATATCGAAGATATCCTCGCGGTGATCCGGTTCGAGGATTTGTCGAATTTTGTGCTGGTCGGCCATAGCTATGGCGGCATGGTGATCACCGGTGTTGTCGATGCCATGCGCGATCGCATTTCGCATATCGTCTATCTCGACGCTGCGCGGCCGACGCACGGTCAATCGATGATCACGCAGGGGCCGGACCGGCCCGTCGCCGTGATCGAGCAAACCGAAGCGGCGCTGCGCAGGCTGGCGCCTGACGGGGCCGCAATGAACGCGTTCCCGCCAGAGCTGTTGGGAATTCCGGCTGATCACCCCAGCTATGGCTGGGTCGCAGAACGGCTGACACCTCATCCGCTCAAGACCTGGCTCGACCCCATCGCGCTCGAAAATGGAGGATCGGACGGGTTGGCGCGTAGCTATATTCACTGCACCGATCCGGTTCTGCCAAATAGCAGCTTTCCGTGGCATGCCGCGGAAACCGAAGCGGATCCAACCTGGCACTATCGGGCACTCGCGACTGGGCATGATGCGATGATCACCGCACCACGAGAAACGGCGGCACTCCTTTTGGAGGCCGCCGTAACTGCGTGACGAAATTGTTCGCTTGGCTTTAGAAGCCGGCGCTTACCGCAACACCGAAGTGACGGCTGCGGCGCAGCGAACCAACAAAGCTCCGACGGAAGCTGTTATCGGCATCTGCATAGCGCAGAACCAGCGGTGAGCTGTCTTCGTTCGTCAGGTTGTTGACGTAGAAGTGGACCCGATAATTGTCGTTCTGAACGCCGATCCGGGCATTCACCAATGTCGTGTCTCCATTGTTGATCAGGTTATGCACCTGAGAGAAGACGCGGCTGCGATGGCTGATATTCGCACCAGCGAAGAATTCCCAACCGCCGCTGCCAATGTCCGTACGATAATCAATATCGGCAAACATCGTGTGGCGTGAGGTACGCGGAATCTGCCGTCCGGCAATCGATCCGAAGAGCGCGTTGCCCGAGCCGCAAGGCTGGGTGATGAACTGCAATCCCGTCGAGCAATTGTTCAGACCATCATCGCGGATATCGTTGAGCAGACCTTCATTCTGATCAAACCCGCTCGTGAATTCCGGATCAAGCAACGTATAGTTGGCCGTGAAGGTCCAGTTCGGGTTCGGACGAACCTGCGCTTCAATTTCAAAGCCCATGATCCGCGCATCACCGGCATTGGTGATGGCCGAGACCGTATTGTTGGCCGCCTGTACATTCTGGGTCAGCTGATAACCGTCTATCTCGTTCAAGAAGGCGGCAAAGTTCAGCGTGAGATCACCGAACTGGTTCTTTGAACCGATTTCATACGAAACAGCATCTTCCTGCTCATAGGTTGGAACACCAGCGGCAATGGCGGTGATGCCATTGAAACCGCCCGGCTTCGTACCCGTGGCGAACACGGCGTAGAAGAGATTGTCCGGCGTCATCTGATAGCTCAGGGTGATCCGCGGATCGAAGCTGTCAAAAGTAGCCCGCGCCATGGACTGATTAAGGATCGGTCCGCCTTCATCCTGTTCTACGGCGCTGAAGTTGATCCGCTCAGACGCGTAGCGACCTTCGACCGTCAGCTCGAGATTGTCGGTGATGTCGATGCCGACCGAACCGAAAATGGCGAGGTTGCGGATATCGGTTTCCGTCATGTCCCGTGAGTTGGGGGTCGACGGACCAAAGAACGGAACAATGCTCCCGCAGATTGGATTTGCCGCACATAGAGCAAGCTGTTGTCCAAAGGCTGCGCCGAAACTGGCTCCAGCCTGAGCACCGGCATTGGCCGGGACCTGGCGAACATCCTGCGTGTCTTCGCTCTGATCGAAATAATAACCACCAAGCAGGAAGCGGAAGCCATCGCCTTCATAAGCGAGCCGCAATTCCTGGCTGATATCTGTCGTATCGGTCAGGCCTTCAAAGCTGAAGTCCACCGTTGCCCCGACATAGCCATATTGGAATGGGGGGAAGGGGAAGCCCGCAAACGGGAAACCACCGGGCGTGAAGACTGCTGTCTGGAATGCGCCCGCTGCGTAATCGGCATCCGAACGGAACAATGTGTCGCGATCGTTAAAGCCGGTGAGCGATGTCAGAGTCATCTCTTCGCTCAGATCGATTTCGATCCGGGCCGAGAGATTGAGCGTATCGATAAAGGTGCCTGCCCGATTGCCGGCAGCAAATTGGATGCTCGGATCCGCGGTGATCACGCCGGGTTGCAGCGTGCCGCAGAAATAGCGGCCTGCACCGCCATAGAGCGTACCATTATCGAAGATGCAGTTATTCTGGGTGGCATCTTGCGAGAAGAGTGCGGCCTGGCCGTCATCGACTTCCGAATAATAGCCACGCAGGCGCACCCGTACCGGGCTGCCGGTCGGCTCATAGGCAATGACGCCGGAGAAGGTGAGCGATTCTTCCTGGCCGAAGGTGACGCCGGTGACCGGATTGCGATGCTCGCCGCCGAAATCATACCAGCGGACCTGCGCCCCAGCGGTCAGGCCGTCGGCAAGGCCGCCTTCGATGTTTGCGGTCAGCTCATAGCGATCATCTTCGGACGCATCGAAGCTGATACGGCCGCCGAACTCATCGCTCGGCGAGCGGGTGACGATGTTGATCGCCCCCGAATAGGTGTTGCGTCCATAGAGCGCTGATTGCGGGCCTTTGACGACTTCGAGCCGTTCGATATCGTCGACATTATAGTCGGAGATCGAACCGGTGATGTAGATGCCGTCGATAAAGGTCGCGACGCCGGAATCGCCAAGGATATTGGCTTGGCCGCGAATGACCGGACGGTTGGAATCGCGCCCGAACTCGTTGTCGAAGCTCAGACCGGCCGTCGTATTGGCGATGTCGGTCAGATCCTGCAGGTTGAGCTGCTCGATCGTCTCCGCTGTCGCCACAGCAACCGAAACCGGCGCGTTCTGCAGCGCTTCATTGCGCCGCCGTGCAGTCACGATGATCGGCGCATTGCCGGAGGACGAAGCGAGTGCGTCGCCGCTTGTCTGCGCGCTGGCCGCGCCCGGCAAAGCGATTGCGGCAATGCCGGCCGTTGTGGCCAGCAAAAAACCCTTGTTACGTGAAATCATTATTCCCTCCCAAAACTCCCGGACTGATCAGTCCAAGTCTACAGTAAATTTGTCCAGACAAATTTTAATTTTGATACAGTGAAATCTCAAACTGTGGCGCAAGTGCAACGCATCTGTTGTGGTAATGTTAGGCTTGGTTGTGGTCAGCGAAACCCGCTGGACACCGGATTACGTCGATTCCGAGCAGTTCGGTATCTGGCGTGAGATAATCGGAACGGACCGGTTCGTTCCGAGCAAGATCTGTCGACAGATAGCGCGCATTATTGTCGCACAATATGGTCGCAACCGGGCAATCCGCACCGCGTTCGGCAATCACCTGCAGTGCAGCGAGCAGATTGGCCCCACTCGATATCCCGACGCCAAGGCCAAGCCGATTGGCCAATTGCTGGGCCATCAGTATTGCATCGCCATCCGCAACGGCAAGCACCGGCGCAAGCTCGTCCAGCTTCACAATATCGGGGATGAACTCGTCGGAGACACCCTGAATGCGATGATGACCGACCTTGTGACCGGTCGACAGGGTCGGCGATTCAGCCGGCTCCACAGGGTGGACGGCAATGTCATGGCCGTTGGTCGCACAATAGCGCGCGGCGCCCATCACGGTTCCACCCGTGCCCACGCCGGCAACAAAAGCGGCGGGGTTCACGCCAATACTCGCCATCTGCGCGTATAGCTCTGGCATGGTGCCATCGGCATGCGCGCGCCAGTTATCGTCATTCTCAAACTGTCGCGACAAGAAGGCGCCCTCGCGCTTTGCCATGGCTTCGGCCCGGGCGATCGCACCGAGAAAGCCGCCTTCGTCCTTCGAAACCAGTTTCAGTTCCGCGCCATGCCCGGCAAGCAGCGCGCGTCGCTCGGCGCTCATCCAGTCCGGCATGAAGATTGTGACCGGATGGCCGAGCGCTCGACCCAGGGCCGCAAGGGCAATACCGGCATTGCCGCTGGTTGCTTCGACAATCGGCTGGCCAGGCTGCAATTCGCCGCGTTCCTTCGCGCGCGACAGGATGCCATGCGCCATCCTATCCTTGATCGATCCGGTCAGATTGAGAAACTCGGCCTTGGCATAGACGGTCGCCTGATCGCCGCGAAAGCGCAAATGAATGGCGATCAATGGGGTCTGGCCAACCAGCTCTCGCAATGGCGCGCAGCACGGTTGCATCGTCGAGGATGCGTGTGGCTGACGATGCGCCAACACGGGTTCAGTAAGCACGAATATCTCTCCTACGGACTGTCAAAGCTAAACAGTCGAAACTGAGAAATCATCGCCAAAATTTCAGCTTTTTGGGCTTATATGGTGCAAAATATTCTGATAATAGCCACTAATATGAAAAATATTGATGATACCGATCGCCAGATACTGGGCCTGTTGCAAGAGGATGCAACGCGCTCGCTTGAGACGATTGCCGAGCATTTGTCGTTATCGGTCAATAATGTCTGGCGGCGCGTGAAGCGGTTGGAAGGCGATGGCGTGATCGCCCGCCGGGTGGCGCTGGTCGATCCGGAGGCAGTCGGGCTTAATGTCACGGTGTTCGTCGCGATCAAGACCAATGATCACAGCGAAGGCTGGCTTGAATCCTTCGCCAAGGCCGCCCGGGCTCTACCCGAAGTCGTCGAGCTGTATCGTATGGCCGGCGATGTCGACTATTTCGTCAAGCTGCTGGTCCGCGACGTCGGCGATTATGATCGCGTCTACCGCAAGCTCATCGCCACCGCGCCAATGAGCGATGTGAGCGCCAGCTTTGCGATGGAGCGCATCAAATTCGATACCGCCGTGCCGTTATAGTGGAGATCAGGCGACGGCGCCGGCTTCTTTCAGCGCCGCGATGTCGCTTTCCGAATAGCCCAGGCCGGACAAAACCTGATCGCTTTGGTCGCCCGGTTCGGGAAGCTGGTCAGGCCCGCCAGTGCGCGAGCCGTTCATGTCGATCGGCAAGACCGGTAGCTGGACCGTGCGACCATCGGTCAGTGTGACATCCTGCAACCCGCCACTGGCGGCCAGATGCGGATCGTCGAACAATTCCTCCGGCTTGCCGATGGGCGCAAAGGGGAGGCCGGTGCCGTCGAGCTTTGCGATCAGCTCGGCGCTGGTAAATGTCTTCATCAGTGCTCGGATCTCGGGCATGATCTCGTCTCGGGCTTCGACACGGGAATTATTCTCACGCAGTTCCTCGCGCGCCCACAGATCGTCCAATCCAAACAGCGCGCAGAATTTCTCCCACAGCGCGTCGGTCACCACGCCGACAAAAACCGGCTCATCGGCCGTTTCGAACACATCATAGATGGCCCAGGCGGACACCCGTGCGGGCATGGGCGCAGCCGCCTGGCCGGTCACCGCCTTTTGCGCCATATGCTGGCCGACCAGATAAACTGTCGTCTCGAACAAGGACGCCTGCACTTTCTGGCCGCGCCCAGACCGATGGCGTTCTTCAACCGCGGCGAGGATCGCGATAACGCCAAACATGCCGCCGGTTACATCGATCACGCTGGCTCCGGCGCGCAACGGCTTGCCGGGCGGGCCGGTCATATAAGCAAGCCCGCCCATCATCTGGGCAACTTCGTCCAGTGCGGTGCGGTTTTCATAGGGGCCGGGCAGAAAGCCTTTTTCCGAGCAGTAAATGAGGCGCGGATTGGTTTCGGCGAGCGCGTCATAGCCAAGGCCCAGTTTTTCCATTGCTCCGGGACGGTAATTCTCGATCAGGATATCAGCGCTCTCGACCAGCTTTTGCGCGGCCTCGAGCCCCTGCGGGTCCTTGAGATTGAGGCACAGGCTTTGCTTGTGGCGATTATACATGGGGAAATAGCCGCCGCCTGACCCGAGCAGGCGCCGGGTCCTATCGCCTCCGATCGGTTCGACGCGAACAACCTCCGCGCCGAGTTCGGCGAGCATTGCGCCGGCTGCCGGTCCCATCACCATATGCGTGAATTCAACGACCTTGAGGCCCGAAAGCGGTCCATCACCCATTATGCCGCCTCCTCAAAGCCAAGCGGTAATCCCGCATCCGGTGTAAATCCGTAGAGAGGTTCGCCTGGTAAGGCGGCGGCGACGATCTCGCGCACCGTGAGCAGCTTGGGAAGGTCGATCCCGGTTTCGAGATCCATCGCTTCGAGCATGAAGACAAGATCTTCGGTCACGATATTGCCAGACGCGCCCGGCGCGAATGGGCAACCGCCCAATCCGCCGAGCGAGGCATCGAATGTCGTGATCCCTTCCTCAAGCCCGGCCACCACATTGGCGAGGCCAAGACCGCGGGTATTGTGCAGGTGGAGTGTGTTGAGCTTGTCCGCGCCAACCGCATCTTTCACCTTGCGAACAAGGCGTCGCACCTGTTCGGGATTGGCATAGCCGGTCGTGTCGGAAAGGCCGACTTCGGCGACCCCTGCTTCCATGGACGCTTCGGCAAGGCGCACGACCTGGTCTTCGGCCACGGGGCCCTCGATGGTGCAGCCAAAGGCCGTCGACAGACCGACTTCAAAATGCGGGCGCGCGCCGTCCGGCTGGGCTGCGACAAGCTCTGCAATTGCGCGGATCTCGGCCAGCATGGCCGGGTGATCCTTGCGCACATTGTTGATGCTGTGTGTTTCGGACATCGAGAAGGGGATCGACATTTTGTCGACGCCGGCTTCGATCGCCCGTTCTGCGCCTTTGAGATTGGGGATCAGGGCAACGACATCGAGGTTCGGGAGTGTCTTGGCAAAGGCGACCAGTTCGGCGGTATCCGCCATTTGCGGCAGCAATGATGGCGGCACGAAACTGCCCACCTCAATCTCGGACACGCCTGCTGCGGCTTCGGCTTCGATCCAGGCTTTCTTGGCGTCGAGCGGCATGACCCGATCGATGCTTTGGAGCCCGTCTCGCGGGCCGACTTCTGAGATATGGATATGGCCGGTCATGTGGGGTCTCCCAAATATATCCAGGGTCGCGCCTGGCGGTCCGCCTGTTGCCACGCGGCAATGCTATCGGTGTTTTTGAGTGTCAGGTCGATGGCGTCCAGCCCCTCGGTCAGCATCGCCCTGGCTTCCTCGGCAATGGTGAAATCCCAGCGGTGATCATCATCCAGCATCACGGTCTGGGCGGGCAGGTCGATGGTAACGGGCGAGTTGGCAGCGGCGATCTCATCTATGGCGGCACGGTCGAGCGCGAGCGGCAACACGCCGTTCCGCACGGCATTGCCGGCGAAAATGGGCGCAAAGCTCTCCGCGATAATCGCTCGAATGCCATATTCGGCGAGGGCCCAAACCGCATGTTCACGGCTCGATCCGCAACCGAAATTGCGACCCGACAGCAAGACCTGGCTGCCGGAATAAGCGGGTTTATTGAGGACAAAATCAGGATCCGGATCGCGTCCGCCAATCTTTGTGTAGCGATGTCCGGCAAACAGGCCGTCGGCGAGGCCGGTCTTGCCTGTGCTCTTCATCTCGCGCGACGGAATGATCTGGTCTGTATCCACATTGTCGCGGAGAAACGGTGCGGGCAGGGCGGTGAATATGGTGAGCGGTTCAGCCATGGGAGTCTTTCCGCTCAAGAAACCGTTTGGGCTGAGCCTGTCGAAGCCCTGCAGTTTCTTCTGCTGACCGCTTTGAAGAAGTACAGCCCTTCGACAGGCTCAGGGCGAACGGATTCATTGTAATGCCGTGCATCACTGTGCCTCCCTTGGGTCGGCAATGGCGCCTGCCAATGCGCTGGCCACCACGGTTTCGGGGCTGGCAATATGGGTTTTGACATTGGGCCCTTGGCGGCTTTCGAAATTGCGATTGGTCGAGGAGATGACGCGCGCGCCCTCGCCAAAGCTTTCGCCGCCGGAATAGAAGCACATTGAACAGCCGCTCTCGCGCCACTCAAAGCCGGCGTCGGTGAACAGCCGGTCAATGCCCTCGGCCTCCGCGGCGCGTTTGACATGGCTCGAGCCGGGCACGCAGATTGCCGTGATTCCCTCGGCAATATGTTTGCCCTTGAGCATCGCCGAGGCGCGGCGGAGGTCGGAGAGGCGGCTATTGGTGCAACTGCCGATAAAGGCGGCATCGATTGCAAGGCCCTTCAGCGGCTGGCCGGGTTTCAGGGCCATATAAGACAGTGGACGCGGCTCGGCATCGTCGGGAACTTGGCCATCGATGGTGACGCTCGCTTCCGGGCTGGTGCCCCAGCTGACCATCGGTGCGATCATTGCGGCATCGATCCGGATTTCCGCATCGAAATGCGCGCCGGGGTCGCTTGCGAGAGCCTGCCAATGTGTGAGTGCCGTATCCCATTGTTTGCCGGTCGGCGCATATCGGCGATCCTCCAGCCAGGCATAGGTCTTCTCATCGGGGGCGATGAAGCCGCTCATCGCGGAAAATTCGGTCACCATGTTGCACAGCGTCATCCGGCCTTCCATCGACAGGGCGCGTACCGCTTCGCCGGCAAATTCTACCGCATGGCCCTTGCCGCCGGCCGCGCCATGGACCGCGATCAGCGCGAGGATCATATCCTTGGGCGTCACCCCTGGCGGCAGCGCGCCATCAAATGTCACGCGCATCGATTTGGGCTTGTCGAGACGTAATGTGCCGGTCGCCATTGCATGCTCGGCTTCGGACGATCCGATGCCCCAGGCGAGAGCGCCAAAGGCCCCCTGGGTGCAGGTATGGCTGTCTGGCGCGATCAACGTGCACCCGGGCAGGACGATGCCCAGCTCGGGCGAGATGACATGAACGATCCCCTGATCGGGATCCGTTACATCGAACAGAGTGATGCCGGCCGCCTCGGCAGCGGCACGCAACTCGGTGATAAATATCTGTCCGCCGGGCATCAGGGTCTGGTCGCCGCGGCCGGGACGGGTATCAACAATATGATCGGCGACCGCAAAGACGCGGGCCGGGTCCGCGACGGTCCGCCCGGCTTCGGCCAGCGCGTTGAGCGCGGCAGGGCCGGTCCGCTCGTGCAGGAAGACCCGGTCGATCGCGATCAGCTGCGCGCCGCCCGGAAGGTCGGCAACCGCGTGGCTGTCCCATAATTTATCGAAAAGGCTGGTCGCTGCGCTCAGGATGCTGCTCCCTTGTGGCGATCGAGCAGAGCTTCATGCCAAGCGCGTGCGGCGCGGGCCTGGAGCAGCTCAAGATGCTCGATGGCGAGCTTTTCAGGCGCCAGATCGCCAGGATCGAAGGCACGCGCATGGTCCGCATCGGCGGCGTACCAGGGCTCGTAGAAATGCCGCGCGCGCACGACCTGCCAGGCGGTCGTCAGATAGGCGCCGAACCGGTCCGGCGTCAGATCCGGATAGAGCTGGGCTGGATCGCCTGTTGGGGCGCTGGGACCATCAATGGTTGCGGCGCTGAACGAGTCCGCGATCGCACCGATCACCGCCTGCCACCTTTGCCAGTCGGTGGGTGCATCGCCGGTCCAGTCATCAGAGAGGCCATGGCCCGGAAGATCGATATGCAGGGTCCCGCTGTCCGCTTGTGCAGCACTGGCCCGCCCCGGCGCATGCAGGATCAGCGCGTCCGCACCCGGATCGCCGCGCCAATGTATCAGGCCGTCAAAGCCGCCATGGGCAATCGCGACAAAGCCGCGATCTGGTGCTTCGGGCAACTCGGGTGCCGGTGCATGATCGCCGTTCCGCAAATGATCGAGGCTCGCTTGCTGGTGATCGGCCGGCGTCTCGACCTTGCGGGCCGACCAGCCTGTCGGCATCTCGCCCAACCGATCGATATGCTCCTGCAACGGATCGCCATCATAGGCGGTGATCAGGCACGGCGGCATCGCTGCATCAGCCGGCGGAATATCCCGCGGCGCACGGAGCACCGCGCCATAGCCCGCCTGATAGGCGTTCCCGGCGTCGAGCATCTCGCGGACGACAGCGTTAACGCGTACCGGATCCGCATGAGCCACCGATAGCCGATGCGCTTCATCGGTCGCGAACCAGGGGAAGAACCAGCTTTGCTCGAGGATCCGGTTCCATAGCCAGGTCAGATGCTCGCCATAATCACTCGGATGAAAGGGCGGGAGATAGGCATCGCCAAACAGCTCCATTTCCGCTGGCGTCCAGACGGCATAACCGCCCATGGCAACCCGGCTGAAGCGATCGGGCTGTTGCTTCACCGCCGTCATCAGGATGATCGCACCCGAATGAAACCCATAGGCGGCGCAGTGATCAATCCCGAGCGCATCGAGCAGATCATGCACGGCAGCCGCGAAATCATTGATGTCTGGATTGCCCGGCAGCGGATCGGACTGGCCAAACCCTGGCGTGTCGGGCGCTATACAGGTGAAATGCGGCGACCATGTCTCCATGAGCGCCTCATATTCAGCCGAGCTGCGCGGAGATTGGTGGATCATCAGCAGGATCGGTCCGGATCCTGCCTTGCGATAATGCACCGTGCGATTGCCGATGCGAATGAAATGGCGAGTGATGGTCATCATCTCCTAATTTGTCCGGACAAATTTGTCTCGACAAGTCTTTTCTTTCTGCGCACTATACGCCGGAGGAGAAAAGGAGACGAGATGGCCGATCTGATGGGCACCAAAATGGTCAGCGACGGCAAGACGGCGCGCGAGATTTTCGAGGCGGTGATGGCCAATCCTGCGCGCAAGAAATTCGGCTTTGGCGAGAAGCTCGCGATCGTCAATGTCGACATCCAGCGCGCCTATACGGACCTTGAAAGTTTCAAGACGTCTTATGTTACGGATCCGGACCAGATTGCCTATGTGAACCGGATTTCTGCGCTTGCCCGGGCCAAGGACATGCCGGTAATCTGGTCGCGTGTGGCCTATAAGGCGGACGCCGGCGATGCGGGCATCTGGGGAACCCGAACCGATACCGAAGACAGTTTGCAGAACATCAAATATGATAGCGAGCGGCATGAATTCGATCCGCGCTGCGAGATCGATTCCGACGACATGACCTATACCAAACGCATGCCGAGTGCCTTTTTTGAGACACCCCTCGCCAGCTATCTGACCTGGCACAAGATCGACACGGTGGTTGTCACCGGCGGGTCGACCTCTGGTTGTGTCCGCGCAACCGCTGTCGATTCGCTGTCGCATGGCTATCGCACGATCGTCCCGATAGAGACCTGTGCGGACAAGCATGAAAGCTATCATTTCGCCAACCTCACCGATCTCCAGCTCAAATATGCGGATGTCGAACCGGTTCAGGCGGTGATCGACTGGCTGGAGGCGCGCTAGTGCGGGAGGGCGAAGCAGATCCCGGCCTGTATGAGTTCAAGGCCTGGCGCGGGCGACCGAAGATTCGCTGGCCCGAAGGCAAGACATGTGCCGTCTGGGTCGCGCCCAATCTTGAATTTTACGAACTCGATCCGCCGGCCAATCCGCATCGCAAGAGCTGGCCCAAGCCGCATCCCGATGTCGTCGGCTACAGCCATCGCGATCATGCCAATCGCGTCTCGCATTGGCGGATGGCCGATGTGATGAGCAAATATGGCTTTCCCGGTTCGGTCAGCCTGTCAGTCGCGCTCTGCGATCACATCCCCGAGGTCGTCGAAGATGCCAATGCGCGCGGCTGGGAGTTTTTCAGCCATGGGATTTACAACACACGCTACAGCTACGGCATGGACGAGGCGCAAGAACGCGCGATCATCGAGGACTCAATCGAGACGGTAAAGCGCGCAACCGGGCAGCAGATCCGCGGATGGCTTGCCCCGGCGCTCACCCATACGCCGCGTACGCTCGATCTGATTGCCGAATATGGTCTCGATTATACCTGCGACCTTTATCATGATGACCAGCCGACCGATGTTGCGGTTGCCAAAGGGCAGCTGACCGCCATCCCCTACAGCCTTGAAGTCAATGATCATTATGGCTTTTTCATCTATAATATGAGCCCGCGGGACTATGCGGATACGTTGATCCGACAGTTTGAAAGGCTCGCCACGGAAGGCGAGGAATCAGGCACAGTGATGTGCATACCGTTGCACAGCTATCTGATCGGTCAGCCGCACCGGATCGGGCCATTCGAAGAGGTGTTGAAACATATCGCCAATGACGGGCGTGCCTGGATCGCCCGGGCCGGGGAAATAGTCGATGCGTTTCGGGAGCAGGGCGATGATTAGCGTTTCAAAATCAAGACCGCGTCTTTGCGAGCGTAGCGAAGCAATCCAGGGCCGTTCGCGCCACGCTGGATTGCCGCGTCGCTCCGAAACAAGTTCGGGCCTCCTCGCAATGACGACTGCAAATTCTCAGCTGTTCCGTCGAGGAGTCCCATCATGACCCTCGATCCCAGCTATCTCGAATATCCCAGCCGCCGGCGCGGCATGGATCATGACCATTATCCCTATAGCCGTTTCGATACGCGCGATCCGATCGTCTGGCCGGATGGAAAAACGGTCGCGATCTGGCCGGTGATCAGCCTGGAGTGGTTTCCGATTACGCCAGAGGACGATCCGTTTCGCGCGCCCGGCCATATGCAGACCGCCTATCCCGATTATCGCCACTATACGTCGCGCGAATATGGCAGCCGTGTCGGCCTGTATCGCCTCCTCGATGCATTTGAAGCCATAGGTGCGAAAATCTCGGTCGCCGCCAACAGCGCGATTGCTGAACGCTATCCGGAAATTATCGAAGCCATTGTTGCCGGGGGTCACGAATTGATTGCCCATTCGACCGATATGAACGGCACCATCGCCAGCGGAATGCCGGCGGAGGAAGAGCGGACGTTGATCGCGCAATCGGTGGAAACTTTAGAACGCGTCAGCGGCACGCGCCCGCGCGGTTGGCTATCGATTGCCCGGTCGCAAAGCTTCAATACCGCCAAGCTGCTTGCCGAGGCTGGTCTCGATTATATGTGCGACTGGGTGAATGACGAACTGCCCTATCATTTTGCCACCGATGCCGGTGAGATCGTCAATATCCCGCTCAATCATGAGCTTTCCGATCGCCAGATCGTCAATGTGCAGCAGCAATCGGCGGACAGTTATGTCCAGCAGATCCGCGATGCCTATGACTGGTTGTCTCGCGAGGCCGCAGACCATGGCGGCCGCATGCTGCCGCTGCATCTGACGCCTTATATTATGGGCCTGCCCTATCGGATGCACGCATTCGACGCGTTGGCCCGCTGGCTTGCCGAACAGCCGGGCGCCTGGATCACCCGCGGCGATGCAATTCTTGATCAGTGGAAGGAACAGGCGTGAAGGTCCGTAATCCGCGAACTGGCGAATATGACTATGAAATTTCGCCGCTGGGCCCCGATGCCGTCGCCGCACGGGCACAGGCGTTGCGCGCGGCGCAACCGGCCTGGGCGGCGCTGACGCCTGAAGAGCGTGGGGTTATTTTGTGCCGTTGGGCCGACGCCGTCGAAGCGCATCGCCAACCACTGTTTGAAGCCTTGCGGGCCGATACAGGCCGGTCGATGATCGCAGCGGTTGAAGTGGATGGCTTGCCCCGGTCCTTGCGCCGTTGGGCCGAGATCGCACCACATCTGATCGCCCAGCACAGCCTGGTTGACGTGCCAAGCGCCAATCCGACCGTAACCAACTCTACCCGGCTCGTTCCCTTTCCATTGTTCGGCGCCATCGCGCCCTGGAATTTTCCGATCGTGCTGTCGACAATTGATGCGATTCCCGCGCTTGCTGCCGGCTGTGCGGCGCTTGTTAAACCGTCTGAGGTGACGCCGCGCTTCATCGAACCGCTTCGCGAGACGATTGGCCAAGTACCGGAGCTTGTGGCGGTATTAGCCTTTATCGAAGGCGATGCGGAGACCGGCAAGGCGTTGATCGCCAATGTCGATTATGTCTGCTTCACCGGTTCGGTGGCCACGGGCCGCAAGGTTGCGGAAGCCGCAGCCCAAGCCTTCATCCCGGCCAATCTTGAGCTTGGCGGCAAGGATCCGATGCTGATCCTGGCGAGCGCCGATCCGGAACGCGCGGCGAAGACGGCCCTGCGATCAAGCGTGGTGGCCACTGGCCAGGCCTGTCAGTCGATTGAGCGTATCTATGTCGCCCGTGAAATCTACGAACCGTTTCTCGAGGCCCTGGTTCGCGAAGCTGAAACGGTTGAACTCAACTATCCCGATATCGAGTCTGGCCAGATCGGCCCGTTCATCTTCCCGCCTCAGGCAGACAAGGTAGCGCAGCATATAAATGCGGCGCGCGATGCGGGCGCGCGCGTCCTGACTGGCGGGGAAATCGAAACGCGTGGCGGCGGGAAATATCTGCGCCCGACGATCATTGCCGATGCGACAGACGATATGGCGGTCGTGCGCGAAGAAACCTTCGGACCGGTGCTGCCGGTCATGGCCTTTGATTCGGTCGAAGATGCAATCGCGGCGGCAAATCACAGCGAATATGGCCTGTCGGCTGCGGTGCTTGCCGGCAGCGCAGCAGAAGCAGAGGCCGTGGGTGTCCAGCTCGAAGCCGGGGCGATTTCGATCAATGATGGATCAATGACCTCAATGGTCTGGGACGCAGAAAATACGAGCTTCAAACTGTCCGGCATGGGTCCGTCCCGCATGGGCGAGAGCGGCTTGCTCCGCTTTTTCCGCAAACAGGCGCTGATCCGCCAGAATGCAGACCCCGCCACGATTGCCGATTTTTCCGAGGGAGGAATATGATGCGTGTATTGCCAAAATTGAGCCTGGCCATGGCGGCCTGCGGCCTGGCCTTTGCCGGGCCCGCGATCGCCCAACAGGCATCGCCCGGTGTTGAAGCACCGGAAGAAGCCCGGCCGACGGATTTTCGGCGGGTCAGCCTGATCGTTCGCGATATCGAGACCTCACTCGCGCTCTATCGCGACGTGTTTGGTTTCCAGATCAACTACGATACCGAAGTGAATATGTCGGGTGTTGCTCTCCCCGCGGGTGAGCCGGGCGCACGGGCGCGACTGGTGTTGGCGAGCGCCAACGATCCGTGGATCGGCTGGGTTGGCTTCCTGCAATGGCTCGATCCGGCGCTGCCCGATCCCGGGCCTTATCCCACCCGGCTTGCTATCGGCGATCATGTAATGGTGATGAATACCGATGATGCCATCGCGCGTTGCGCGGCGGCGCTTGAGGTGCCCGGCGTTTCGATGACTGCGCCTGCCCGGCTGCAGGAATATCCCGGTCGCAATGGTGCGCCGCCCATCCGCGTGATCGGTTGCAACATCTTCGATCCGGACGGCAATGCAATCGAGATCAACCAGCTGCTGCGCGAGGGCGATGAAGTCCCTGCCAGTCTTGAACAGGGTGAAACGGTCGATTGATGGGTTTCTCCGCCGTCCTTCTGGCCGGGATGCTCCAGGCTGCTAGCCCGGTTTGCGACACGCCGGTCTATATGGTGGTGGCGGGGCCGACCCATGATCGCGAACGGATGATGGCCTATGGTCAGGCGATTGCAGAATCGCAGATATATGAGCGGCTTGGCGGCTATTATATCAACTCACCGCGCGCGGTTGCGACTTTTGAGGGTGAAGCGCCGGTGGGCTATGCGACACTGATTGTCCGCTTTCCCTGCCTCGCCAATGCCGAGGCGTTCTGGAACAGCGATGTCTATCAAAATGATATTCTCCCGCTGCGCCAGAATCCGAGCGCCGGGGATTATTTCGTCACTGTTTATCCTGAAATCCCGATCCGGTCGGACATGGTCGGCAAGGTGGGTGAGGCAGACTATCTGGTACGGTTCGAAGGCGCGGATGTTCCCGAGCGCGTGACCTATAATGACCCGCCTGGCGTTGTTCTGGGCGGCGATGCGGAAACGGCGGAACGCGGTGATCCTGGCAGCGGCTGGCCCGATGCGGCTTTGCTCCGCCGCGATGCGGAGACCGGCGAGGCCTGGCGGATCAGCACCGGTGATGCGCGAACGGTCTCGATCGGTGCAGCGCCCGCGCTCACGGAATTCTATGTCATTCGCGGCGGGACGAATTTCAGCGGCGATCGGATCGCGACCGGCGATTATGCGCGGATCGGGGCGGGCCATGTGCTGGGTGATGTGGAGATCGACGCGGGGACGCGGCTTTTGATGTTTCGCTTTCCCGAAGGCGCGGATGCGAGCCCGCAGCCAGAGCCCTTGATCGTGCGTGCCGTCGATACCGAATGGACGACCGGGACCGTAGCGCTCGAGGCGGGCGCCGAAGCACCGTTGATGATCCGGCGCCTGTTCACTGATCCTGAAACCGGCGCGCGCACCCATCTGGTGCGGCTTGCTGCTGGGGTGTCGGTGCCCTGGGAAATCCATACGACGGCCGAGGAGGGCTATCTGCTCAATGGCGATTATCGGCTTGCCGAATGCCTGCCGAGCGGCCGCCGCGATTTCGCCTATCAGCCTGGCGGTTATTTCTATCGACCCGCTGGCATCTTGCACAGCGGGCCGGACTCGACGACAACCACCGGCGCAACCTGGCTGATCCGGACCCCGCGGACCCTGGACGCATTATTCTACCCGGCCTGCCCAAGCGTAGCGGCTGCGCCGGACGCTCATGAGGAGGACAATTGATGACCCCGACCCTGCAACATCCGATGAAACCGGATCTGACTGTCGAGGAAGCCGCGCGCGGCCGGTTCGTTTCCGGTATTCGCAGCCTCATCCTCAATGATCTCGCCGCCGATATGCGCGCCGGCTATGACAAACGTGCCGAGCCGGCTTTCCGCCGCGAACATGGCCGCTCACCCGAGACCAGCCGGGAAGCGCATCTCGCGCTGCGCGGCGATCCGGCGTTCAACATATACAGCGCGATGCGGGTCCAGGCGCAGAAAATGGTCTGGGCCAGCGTTGCCGATATCGTCGATCGCGATCTCGACCGGATGGAAGCAGAAGCCGCCAAGGTTGCCGATGCGCCGGGTTCGCTGTCGCTCAATGCAGAGCTTGATGTGCCGCGCAATGTCGATGCGATCGACGTCCATCTGATGCCGGGATCCTATACGCGTGGTGCCGATTCGCTTGAGGCTGGTGCGGTCTATGACCAGGGGCTGGCGGTCTTTTCGATGGGACTGATGGGCGCCAATCTCGACGATATCGGGCTGTCCATGGCGCGCTATGTCCAGGGCAAATATCCGGATTTCAAACCCGAGCGGATCCTCGATACGGGCTGCACGATTGGTCATAATACCCTGCCCTGGAAACAGGCCTATCCCGATGCCCGGCTCGATGCGATCGACGCGGCGCCCGGTGGCCTGCGCTATGCCTCGGCGCGCGCAAAGATGCAGGGTCAGGACGTGCATTTCGCCCAGATGTCCGCCGATGCGCTCGATTATCCGGACGAGAGCTTCGATCTCGTCTGGTCATCCATGTTCCTGCATGAGCTGTCTAAGAAGACCCGCGCGGAGGCCTTTGCAGAAGCCTATCGCGTGCTGCGTCCCGGTGGATTGCTGCTGCATATGGAGCTGCCGCCGAACGACCAGATGGATGCGTTTGATGGCTTCTATCTCGATTGGGACAGCTATTATAACTCCGAGCCATTCTACAAAGGCTATCGCGACGAGAGTCCGCCGGAGCTATGCGAACGCGCGGGCTTTGCCGCCGATGACTATATCCAGTTCGTTGTGCCGAGCATCGGTATCTATGGCGAACAGGCCGTCGCCGAAACGATCGCCGCCGAAGAGGGCGAAGCGGTGGGCCAGGAAACCACTGGCCGACTGGCCGAGGGCGTGATGTGGTTTGGCTTTGGAGCCTGGAAACGATGAGCGACACGCAGCCGGAGGATCCAAAGACACCGCCAATCAAACCGGAAGACGCGCCGGACAGCATTTACGGACCGGACGGCAAGCCGCGATTCTTTACCGAACCCGGCATGGATCGCTTTGTCGCTGTTGTCATGAACCTTGCCCAGGAGATGTGGGTGCAGGAAGAGCGGCTGATGGCGCTCGAGGGCACGGACGTTGATCCCGATGCGCGCGAAGCGAAACTCAAATCCTTTATCGATCGGGTTTTCGCGCCGATCCGCGAACCGGACCAATAAAAGTACCGACCGGATTTTCGGACGACCCTTGACTCTAAGCTACCTATCACTAGGTAGGGAGCATGGATACGCGCACTTCTCTTCTCGATGCGGCTGAACAGGTGGGCCGGGCCCGCGGGTTTGACGGGTTCAGCTATGCAGATCTCGCCAAGGCGGTCGGCATACGCAAGGCCAGCATCCATCATCATTTCCCGACCAAGGGCGATCTCGCACTCGCGCTCATCCAGCGCTACCGGGCCGATTTCTTTGAGCGGCTTGCCCATATCGGCACGCGCTATGATCGCGCTGGCGATCGCTTGAGGGCCTATGTGCAACTTTATCGCGACGCCCTGTCGCAGGGCGACAAAACCTGTCTCTGCGTTGCATTTGGCGTGGCGCCGGACAGTATCCCGGCCCCGGTTGGCCTGGAAATCCGTCAATTCCATGCCGAGAGCCTGGCCTGGCTCGAAACGCTGTTCGCGCTCGGCCGCGACGATGTTTCAATCGAATCCATTGGCGATCCGGTCCGTGAAGCGGCCGCCTGCCTTGCCCAGATGGAAGGCGGACAGCTGGTCGCCCGGGCCGCCAAAGACGTCACTTTGTTCGACGATGCGTTAAGCCTTTTATTGGCGCGGATCAGATGATTGCGCCTGAAATTCCATCATTTGTTAACCATGCCTGCCAACTAGTAGGGTGGCAACGATAATATCTGCTATCAGCAGAACTGGAAGGACTGTCATGCGAATCAATGCCGATTTCACCGAACGCGCGGTCGTCAGGCCCGGTGATATAGACTGGGTGGCTTCGCCCATGCCCGGTGTCGAGCGCCAGATGCTCGATCGGATCGGCGAAGAGGTGGCGCGGGCGACATCGCTCGTCCGCTATGCGCCGCAATCCTATTTCTCGGAGCATGAACATGGCGGCGGCGAAGAATTCTTCGTCATCGATGGTGTCTTCTCCGATGAGACGGGCGACTATCCGGCGGGAACCTATGTTCGCAATCCGATCGGCTCGCGCCATACGCCGCACAGCGATGATGGCTGCACAATCTTCGTGAAGCTCCATCAATTCGCAGCCAAGGACAGCGCTCAATTTTCCATCGATACTCGCACCGCGCAATTCCTGTCCGGCCCCGCCAAGGGGCTCACCGTCTTGCCGCTCCATGAGTTCGGCACCGAGTCGGTGGCGCTGGTCCGTTGGGAACCCGGTACGCGATTTTCTGGCCATCGCCATTGGGGCGGCGAGGAGATTCTCGTGCTCGAAGGCGTGTTCCAGGATGAGCATGGCGACTATCCAGCTGGGACCTGGCTGCGCAATCCGCACCTGTCGGAACATCACCCCTTCTCAGACGAAGGCTGTCTCATCTATGTGAAGACCGGCCATCTACCAGAGCCGGAATAGGCCCGTCACATTTCCGCGGTCACCGGATTATAATCCATCATCTCGCGATTGTTCACCGGCGCGCCGGCGGGCTTGAACGTGTCGGGATCAATCGCCTGGGTCATTTGGCCCTGGCGGATCGACATGTCGTGGAGCAGCTCGGTACGTGGCTTGCGGACGGCCTCATAGCGCGCCAGCGCATCGGGTATTTCGTCTTCCAATTCAAAGGCTTTGGCGAGCGCATAGCCGTCTTCGATGGCCATCGCCGCGCCCATGCCGAGAAAGGGCAACATGGCGTGCGCGGCATCACCCATCAATGTGACACGGCCCTGCGCCCATTGCGATAAGGGTGCCCGATCATACAGGCCCCATTTGATGATTGATGTCGCCTGGTCGATCAGCCCCATGACATCCGGGTGCCAGTCGGCAAAGCTTGCGCGCACTTCATCCTGTGTCGCCGCGATCGACCAGCCTTCTTCAATCCGCTCTGTAGTTTCGGCAAGGCCGGCACAGTTCACCACCTCGCCTCCCGACATGGTGTAGCGATTGAAAGTGCGTTTGGGTCCGATGAAGATCGCGCTGCGACCCAGCTCCATATAGGGCGCCGCCTGGGCCATTGGCACGAGGAAGCGATAGGCGACGTGATCGGTGAAACGCGGTTCGTCGCCCGGCCATAATTGTTCGCGCACGGCAGAGCGGACGCCATCGCAACCCACCAGCACATCGCCCTCGGCCGTATCGCCATTGGCAAAATAGGCGGTGACCGAATTGTCATCTTGCTCACAGCGCGTCAGCCTATGATCGGTTACAATTTCTGCACCCAGGGCTTCGGCTTTGGCGATCAATATGTCCTGGAGGTCGGCGCGATAGATGTGGCGGACGATATTGGCGACCCCGTCGTCAGGCTTCCCAT